>JAEUHU010000256.1 GCA_016793305.1 Planctomycetota bacterium | reverse complement strand
CCGCCAACGAAGAGTACCAGTGGGCGAACCCGAGCCAGGCGGTGTCGTTCTACCGCGCCAGCGAGTGCGGCACGATCGAGGGCTTCGGGCCGATCGACGGCGGGCTCGGCCTCGACGTGGTGCCGTACGTGTCGACGCGCGTCGATCGCGACCGGCGCGAGAACGGCGACTGGAGCTTCGATCCGGACGCCGGGGGCGAGATGTACTACCGGCTGCTGCCGTCGATGACGCTCGCCACGACCGTGCTGACCGACTTCGGCCAGACGGAGAACGACGGCCGCCAGATCAACCTCAACCGCTTCCCGTTGTTCTTCCCCGAGAAGCGCGACTTCTTCCTCGACGGAGTCGGGTACTTCACGTTCGGCGCCAGTGGTGCGGGCGGCACGCAGTTCCTGCCGTTCTTCACGCGGCGTGTCGGGTTGTCGCCGGACGGGGCGCCGATCCCGCTGCTGTGGGGGGGCAAGCTGACCGGCGAGGTCGGGCCGCTCGAGGTCGGCGTGCTCGACGTCGAGGTCGACCGCACGGACGCGACGTCGCTCGAGAACCTCGCCGTGGTGCGTGCCAAGTACGCGCTCGGCGAACAGACCACGGTCGGCCTGCTCGGCACGCACGGCGATCCGGCGAGCCTCGGCGACAACACGACCGTCGGCCTCGATGTCTACCATCGGGAGCCGGACTTCGTCGGCGACCTCGACCTGCAGGTGACGCTCGACGCCCTGGTCTCGACCGGGTCCGCCGGCGGCGACGACGGCGAGAGCTTCGGCGTCGACGCGGTGGCGCGCGGCACCGAATGGGAGATCGGCCTCGGCTCCCGCTGGGTCGCGGCCGACTTCCGGCCGGCGCTGGGCTTCGTGCGCCGGCGCGACACCCGCCAGTCGAAGGCTTCCCTCGAATGGAGCCCGCGCGCGGCCGAGGGCAGCATGGTGCGCACCTACCTGCTCGGTGGCAGCGTCACGCGCGCCGAGCAGTGGCAGGGCGAACCGCAGGAACTCCAGTTCCGTCTCGACCAGCTCGGGCTGCGGCTGCAGAACGACGACGAGTTCGCCTTCTTCGCCAGCCGCGCGTTCGAGCGCGTCGATCGTGACTTCGCGCTGTTCCGCGGCAGCGCGCCGATCGTGGCCGGCGACTACTGGGCGTCGCGGGCCGGGTGCTACCTGCAGACCAGCGAAGGGCGGCCGTGGAACCTGCTCGCCACGGTCTCGACGGGCGACTTCTTCGACGGCACCAGCGACGAGTTCGAACTGGACGGCGAGTGGCGCACGTCGCCGCTGCTGCACCTCGGGCTCGGCTACGGCACGACGCGCGTCGAGCTCGGGCCGGGCCGCGACTTCACGACGCAGCTCGCGTCCGGACGGGTCGACCTGCACCTGACGCCGATGCTGAGCGTGTTCAACCTGGTGCAGTTCGACAACGAGTCGAACGTGCTCGGCTGGCAGAGCCGGCTGCGCTGGATCTACCAGCCGGGCTGCGAGTTCTTCGGCGTGCTCGGCACCGCCTGGGAGAAGGACGAGGTCGACGGGGGCTTCGCGCCGACGCAGCAGAGCCTGCAGTTCAAGCTCGTGCACACGCTCCGGTTCTGAGGCGGCTGCGAGCCCGCGTTGGTTGGTGGCGCCGCGAGCGGGCGGAGCGGCAGCACGTCGTGGCGCATGTGCCAGGGTGTGCGCAGCAATTCCTTGCAGTTGCCGGCAATCTGCCAATACAAAGCTTGCATGGTTCGATACCGGCTCGGACACGCCGCCCGCATCCTCGGCGTCAGTGTCGACACCGTGCGCCGACTCGCCGACCAGGGGCGCCTGCAGACCTCTCGCACCGAGGGTGGCCAGCGGCTCGTCGACGGCGCCGTGCTGGCGAAGCTCGCGGAGACGATCGACGACGACCCGGAGTTCGCGTCGGTGTCCTCGGCGCGCAACCACCTGCTCGGCATCGTCACCCGCGTCGTCAAGGACAAGGTCGCAGCGCAGGTCGAACTGCGCTGCGGCCCGTTCCGGCTGGTCGCGTTGGTGACGCGCGAATCCGTCGACAACCTGCGGCTGCAGCCGGGCGTGATGGCCTACGCGGTGGTCAAGGCGACCAACGTCGTGGTCGAACTCGCCACCGAAGCGCTCGCGGCGCTGGATGCGATGGACGCGGGCTCCGCGGTATCGCCGAAGCCGTCGCCGACTCCTCGAAGGCCCCCGCGGTCGCCGGCCCGCTCGAAGCCACGCCCACCCAAGCACAGCAAGCCATGAAGGAAGCCGCCTGCGGCCCGCTCGTCGCCCTGTTCGTCCTCCTCGCCAGCGGAGCCTGCTCCCGTGCCTCCGAAGGTGCCGCCGCCACGCCGACGCCGCTGCGTGTGTTCGCCGCGGCCTCGCTGACGGCCTCGTTCCAGGCGATCGCCGCGGCGTTCGAGCAGCAGCACCCCGAGCATCGGGTCGAGCTCCACTTCGCCGGCACGCTGCAGCTCGTGCTGCAGCTCCGCGAAGGGGCCTCGGCCGACGTGTTCGCCTCGGCCGACGTGCCGAACATGACGAAGGTCCAGGACCTCGGCGCGCTCGTCGATGCACCAGTCGAGTTCGCGCGCAACCAGCTGGTGGTCGTGGTGCGCGCCGGCAACCCGAAGGGGGTGCGTGGCCTCGCGGACCTCGCGCGGGCCGACGTGAAGGTGGCGCTGTGCGGCCCCGAGGTGCCCGCCGGCAAGTACGCGCGCCAGGTGCTGCAGCGGGCCGGGCTCGAGGTGCGTTCGGTGTCGGACGAGCCGAGCGTCAAGGCGGTCGTCACCAAGGTGCAGCTCGGCGAACTGGACGCGGCGCTGGTCTACGCCACCGACGTGGCCGTCTCGGGCGTCGAAGGCGTGCTGTTGCCTGCGGCCGAGAACGTCGTCGCCAGCTACCCGATCGGGGTGCTGGATCGCGGCGGCAACCGTGTCGGTGCCACCCTGTTCGTCGCCTTCGTGCGCAGCGAAGCGGCACGGTCGATCCTGCGGCGACACGGGTTCGTGCTGCCATGAGCCGTCGGGTTCCTCTCGGTCGGCTCGGGCTCGGCGCCGTCGCTTCGTTCGGCGTGCTGCTGTTCGCCTTGCCGTTGGTCGGTCTGCTGGTCCGCACCCCGTGGGCGTCGCTGGTCGACTTGCTGGGGGAGCCGTCGGTGCGTTCGGCGATGGGGCTGTCGCTGCAGAGTTCGGGGCTCGCCGTGCTGCTGGCGGCGGCACTCGGGCTGCCGATGGCGGTCTGGCTCGCGAACGGGCGCTCGCCGCTGCGCACCGCCGCCCGGCTCGTGGTGATGCTGCCGATCGTGCTGCCGCCGGTGACCGCCGGCGTGGCGCTGCTGCTCGCGTTCGGCCGGAACGGCGTCGTCGGCGCGTGGCTCGCCGAGTGGTTCGGCGTGACGATCCCGTTCACGACCTTCGCGACGGTGGTCGCCGCTGCCTACATGGGCATGCCGTTCTTCGTGCTCAGCGTCGAAGCAGGGCTGCGCGGCTTCGACCGCCGCTACCTGGACGTCGCGGCGACGCTCGGCGCCGGGCCGTTGCGGCGCTTCCTCACCGTCACGTTGCCGATGGTGCTGCCGTCGCTGCGCACCGGCGTGCTGTTGTGCTGGGCGCGAGCACTCGGCGAGTACTGCGCGACGCAGACGTTCGCCGGCAACCTCGAGGGCACCACGCGCACGATGCCGCTCGCCTGCGGCATGGCGATGGAGTCGCAGCCGGACCTCGCGGTGGCGCTCAGCGTGATCCTCGTCTCGGTCTCGGTCGGCGTGCTGTTCGTGCTGCGCCACGGCCTTTGGAGCTCCCGATGACGCTGGTGCTGCACGGCGAACTGCAGCGCGGCCCGTTCGCGGCCCGGCTCGACCTCGAAGTGGCCGCCGGCGAGACGCTGGCGCTGGTCGGGCCGAACGGGGCCGGCAAGTCGAGCTGCGTGCAGGTGCTCGCCGGCCTCGTGCCGCTCGATCGTGGCGAGCTGTCGCTCGGTGGCCAGCGACTCGAGGCGCCCGCGGATGGCCTGTGGGTGCCACCCGAGCAGCGTGGCGTCGGCTACCTGCCGCAGGAGCCGCTGTTGTTCCCGCATCGCAGCGTGCTCGACAACGTGGCCTTCGGGCTGCGCGCACGTGGCGTCGGCCTGGCCGTGGCGCGGGCCGAGGCCCTGGCCTGGCTCGCGCGGGTCGGCATCGCCGATCTGGCACAACGCCGGCCGCGGGAACTGTCCGGTGGGCAGGCGCAGCGCGCCGCGCTCGCCCGGGCGCTGGCGCCAGCGCCGCGACTGCTGCTGCTCGACGAGCCGCTGGCCGCGGTCGACGCGTCGGCGCGGCTCGCCCTGCGGCAGGAACTGGCGCGCCACCTCGCGTCGTTCGCCGGCCCGCGCGTGCTGGTCACGCACGACGCGGTCGACGCGTTCGTGCTCGCCGATCGCATCGCCGTGCTGGAGCAGGGGCGCGTGGTGCAGGTCGGCACCGCCACCGAGATCGGGCAACGGCCACGTTCGCGCTACGTCGCGGACCTGGTCGGCCTCAACTTCCTGCGCGGCAGCGTGCACGACAGCGTGTTCACCGCCGAGGGGCTGCCGGCCGACGGGAGTCCTGCCGAACGGCGTGCGGCGCCGCCCGCTGCGACCTTGGTGGTCGCCACGACCCACGAAGGGCCGGCGATCGCGACGGTGCATCCGCGCGCGATCGCGTTGTTCCGTGAGCGGCCGAGCGGCTCGCCGCGCAACGTCTGGCAGGCGCGGGTGGTGGGCGTCGAAGTGGTGCCCACCGGCCGTCGGGTGCGGCTCGCCGGGCCGATCCCGTTGGTCGCCGAGGTGACCGCGGCGGCGGTCGCGGAGCTCGGGCTCGGCACGGACGCGCTCGTGTGGATCGCGTTGAAGGCGACCGAAGTGCAGATCGGCGAGGCGTGACGCGGACGGCAGGCAACGCGCCGCGCCGATTCCGTCACCAGTGCGTCGGCGCGTAGTCCTTCAGGAACTGGCCCCACACGTGCACGCCCGTGTTGAAGCCGGCGAAGATCGGATCGACGATGCGCGCGGCTCCGTCGACGATGTCGAGCGGCGGGTGGAAGCCGTGCTCCTCGACCTTGCGCGCGGCGATCTCCGCGGGGTCCTCGTCGGTCACCCAGCCGGTGTCGACGCTGTTCATGTGGATGCCGTCGCGCACGTAGTCCTTCGCCGACGTGCGCGTCATCATGTTCAGCGCCGCCTTCGCCATGTTGGTGTGCGGGTGCTTGTCGGTCTTGAACGAGCGGTAGAACTGCCCCTCCATCGCCGACACGTTGACGATGTGCTTGTCGCGCGACGGCACGCGCAGCATCAGCGGCTTCAGCCGCGCGTTCAGCACGAACGGCGCCACGGCGTTGACCAGCTGCACCTCGAGCAGTTCGACCGTGGTCACAGAGGCGAGCGGCATGCGCCAGCTGTTGTGGCTGCGCAGGTCGACCTGCTGCAGGTCCTGGTCGAGGCGACCGCCGGGGAAGATCGCTTCGCCGTGCAGCAGGTCCTCGGCCAGCAGTGCCCGTTGCGACAGCTCCGGCGCGTCGTGGTGGCGCAGCGGGTCGAGCGTCGTCGGCAGCGCGTGGCTCGCATCGGCGTGGCCGAGCCGCAGTGCCTCGTGCGAACGCAGCAGCTGCTGGGCGGCTGCGGGCAGCGCCGACAGCGGTTGCCGTTCGGCGTCCATCAGGTGGCGGTAGAAGCCGGCCGGGCGGCGCACCGTCTGGCAGGCGTTGTTGATCACGAAGTCGAGGCGATCGAACGTCGCGTTCAGGTGGCGACAGAACGCTTCGACGCTCGGCGTGTGCCGCAGGTCGAGGCCGTGCACGTGCAGGCGATCGCGCCACTGCTCGAAGTCGGCCTCGCGCGCGTAGCGCAGCGCCGCGTCGTGCGGGAAGCGCGTCGTCGCGACGACCCGGCAGCCGGCGCGCAGCAGCAGGATGCTGGCCTGGTAGCCGATCTTGACCCGCGAACCGGTGACGACGGCGACCCGGCCGCGCAGGTCGGCGGTCTGTCGGCGCTTCTCGTAGTTGAGCTCGCCGCAGCGCTGGCACATCGAGTCGTAGAAGTGGTGCAGCGTCGTGAAGGTCGTCTTGCAGACGTAGCAGTTGCGTTCGTCGCGCACCGTGTGCGGTTCGGCGGGGGCCGTGGGCTGCGGGGTGGCGGCGTTCGGCGACCCTGCGTCCGCGCTGGCCTGCGTCGCGTCGGTTTCGGCGAGTTCGTGGTCGATGTCGCCGCCCGGCACGACGGGGGCCGGCAACGCCGGCGGCGTCACGAACACCGCCTCGCGCCGCAGGCGCCGGATGCCGGTCGACGACAGCTTGCGCTCGTCCTCGGCGCGCTTCTGCTCCTTGCGCTGCCGCCGCGCTTCGCGGAGGAACTCGCGCTTCTGCCACGGGTCCGGCCGCGCGACGCGACCGGCGGCTTCCATCAGGCGGCGGCGCAGCTCGTCGTCGAGGTGCACCAGCAGCCCGCGGTCGGCGAGCACGTTCTCGAAGAACTGCAGCGCCTGCTCCGCCTGCAGGCGCAGCGAAGGGGCGGGGTCGTGCGGGGGCTGGTGCGGGTCGGTCGCGCTCACGGGGCGAACAGGATAGCGAGCCGCCGCGCAGTTGCCGCGAGCGGGCAGTGGCCCGCGGCAACGGTGGTTGCTCAGCGCTGCGGCCGCAGGGCGGCGCCGAGGCTCGGGAACTGGCCGCGCACGACGCTCTCGAAGCCGCCGTAGGACGGGTTCGGGATCAGGATCCAGCGCTGGCCCCACCAGCCGGCCATCGCCTCGACGAGCCGGGCGCGATCGGCCTCGACCTGGGCGCACTCGACGGCGGCACCACGCGGCGTCTCGGCGGCCTTGCGCGGTTCGGTGCCGGGTGCGAAGTCGCCGAGGTTGTCGCCGACCAGCTGCACGACGCGGAACGACTGGCAGACCTTGGCGCGCCGCGCCGCCTTGTCCCCGATCTCGCCGGCGCACAGCACGACGTCTTCGCCTTCCTGTTCGACGATCGGGAAGCCGAGCTTCATCAGGTTGGCGCGCGTGTCGCTCTCCTCGGTCGAGACGGCACCTTCCTTCTGGCTGTCGGCCTTGCGGTTCGTGACGTAGATCACGCGCACGCCGAGTTGCTGGGCCTGCTGCACGTAGGCCAGCGCCCCTGGGATCGCACCGGCCTGCTGCTCGTGCACCCAGGCGGCCCACGCCGCGCTGTCGAACGACCTGCCGTCCTGGATGCTGCGCGCCGCGAAGGCCGAGTTGTCGAGCACGGTCTCGTCGACGTCGAGGATCACGGCCGGCGGCAGGGCGATGTAGGTGTCGGCCGAGCCTTGTTCGAGGCAGGCGGTCCAACGTGCGTCGTCGAGCGCGTCGGGCAACGTCCGGGAAGCGGCACGATAGGCCTGCAGGCACGCGGCGCGATACTCGGCGGCGCGCTGCATCCACAACACGGCGAGCGTCTGGTCGTTCGCTGCGGCGGTCGTCGGCGACGAGTGTGCGGGAGTCTGGGCGGTCGTGCTCGTGCCGAGCACCAGCAGCAGTACGGCGGGGAGCAGGAACGACGGGCCGCGGAGCGAGGGGCGCATTGCCACGTGCTACGCCGGCAATGCCGTGCTGTCCAGCGTGCTCAACGAGGCGTCTCGGGCGCCACGGTCGACGTCGACGTGGCGACTCCGCGCGGCCCGATGTACTCGGTCGCGACGACCACGTCGTCGAACCAGACACGGTTGCGTTCGGCGGTGCCGAGCTTGGCGTACTCGTCGGAGACGTACCACAGCAGCCCGACTTCGTTGACGCGCAGGGCGCTGGTGGTGCGGAAGTCGAAGCCAGGGAACGGTACCGGCCGAGCCAACCGCGGCCCGGACGTGATCCACACGTTGCGCAGCCACTGACCGACCGGCGTGCCGGTGCGGTAGTCGCCGACCCGTACGCCGTCGATCCAGAACGCCATCGCTCCGTCGCACTCCCCCGGCGTGTTCGCCTGCAGCATCGCTTCGACGCAGATCCAGCGATCGCGCGGCACTTCGGCCTGGCCATCGGGCGTGAAGCCGTTGCCGTAGAAGTCGTTCTTCGCGGTCGGCTCGGTGCCGTCGTCGTTCGTGCCGGGAGTCGGGCCCGGATTGTCGAAGCCGCGCATCGCGTGCCAGTAGGTGTAGAAGCGCCAGCGGCCGCGCAGCGGCTCGATGCCGGTCCAGAAGCCCTTGTCGCCGGGTGGAGCCGCGCCCGCCGGGCCGTCCCAGCCGGGCGCCAGTGCGCGCAGCTTGACGAAGTGGTGCGGCCAGACGGCGTCGGGAGCGAAGCGGCAGTAGAAGCGGACGAACAGGCGGTCGTGGCCGTCCTCGGTGCGCCACGTGATCTCGCCGCCGGTGTCCTTGCCGCGGGTCGCGGTGGCCAGCGCGCAGCGACCGCCGCCGTGCGCGAGCGTGGGGTCGTCGACCAGCGTGAAGATGCGCGGGTTCTGGCGCGTCCAGCCGGCGAAGCCGTCTTCGAAGCCGGTGGCGAACCGCACGGCGGGATCGCCGGCGATGCCGACGTCGCCGGGGTAGCGGGCGGCGAGGCCGAGTTCGATCGGCGGTGGGGTCGGCGAGGCCGCGGTCGGAGCATCGTTCGGCTGCTGCGGGGCCGAGCCGAGGAGGCCGGTGAGGAGCGCTGCGAGCATCCCGCAAGGCTACCGCGGCGGGGTGGCCGCGGCGTCGTGCAGCGCCGCGATCGGATAGTGTGCGGGCCGAGTTCCATGCAACGCCTCGAAGTGCTCGGTTGGTGGTTCAGCCCGTTCGCGCCGTCGACGTTGCCGCGCCCGCAGGCGCTGGTCGGTGGGCTCGAGCCCGCGGCGCGCGCGGCCGTGCTCGCCTACCTGCGCGCCGGCCGGACGTTGGTGACCTTCCCGGAACCGTCGTTCTGCCGCTTCGACTGCGGCGAGACGGCCATGGGCACGAAGGACCTGACCGACGGTCGCTACGTGTGGCCCGAAGGGCTCGCGCACTACGTCGAGCGGCACGACGTGCGGCTGCCGGACGCGTTCGTGGCGCACGTGCTGGAGCGCGGTGGTGCGCTGGCACCGTTCAAGATGCCGAAGGCCGTGTTCGGGCTGTACGACCGCGCGCCGTGGCTCGTGTGGGCGAAGGCGCAGCGAGCCTGTCCAGACCTCGACGGCTTCGAAGTGCCCGACGACGAAGTCAAGGAACGCATCGCTCAGGACCTCGGACCGGTCGAGCACGAGGGCATCCTGCTGTGTCGCGGCAGCACTCGGCAGGTCGTGCTCGAAGTCGGGGGTGGGGCGCTCGAGCTACGCCAGGTGCGGACCGGTGGCCAGGCACCGCGGCGGTTCGCCGGCTGGCACGAATGGCCGGTCGCCGATCCTGCGGGGTCCGCGGCGTCGCGCGAGGCTGCACGTCCGCCGAGCGATGGCGGTGGCGTCGAGCCCACGGCTGGGCTCCGTAGGCCGCGACCCAAGGGTGGTGTGCCGTTCGATGCGTTCTTCGCGGAGCTGAAGAAGCGTGTCGGCGATCCGAAGCCCGATCGGTAGCCGCACCGGGGATGGTGCCCGAGGCATGGATCTCCCGAGGCCGATCAGTCGACTCGCTGCGTGATGCCCTTCCTGGCCCAGTAGGCATCGACGAGTGGGGCAAGTTCGGCGTGGATCTCCGCCAGGGTGCGGCCGCGCCGCTTGTGCCAGAAACTCGCCCAGTCCGCGATCGCCAGGACCTGGGTGCTGAACACCTTGCCGCGGTGATCGTGGGCCTGCCGCGGGGCGGGCGTGACGATGGCGTACAACAGCTCTTCGCAGCGGCTGCCGACCGTGCTGGTGACGAGGTCCGGTGCCGGTCGCTCGAACGGTGGCGGGTCGATGCGGTTGACGCTGTCCCGGATCGCGAACGTGCGGCCGTCGTCGCGGGACAGCAGCAGCAGGGGCACCGAGGCGAGCCCTGCTGCCACCAAGCGTCGGCACGCGTCTTCCTTGGTCGTCGCCGAGGCTTCGCTGCCGAGTTGGTCCAGGGCGACCACGAGGGCGGGATCGCTGTCGGCGGGCACGATGCGGCGCGCGAACCGCGGCGCGTCGAGGCGGGCCGTCGGGATGTGGCCGAGCCAGCGGGTCACCACGAAGGTCGGCGGACGCGTCTTCGGGTTCCACCTTCCTTCGAGCCAGGCGACCGGTGGTGTCGTCGTCGGTCGCAGCCGCCAGTGGTCCGACAAGGCGATGCCGAGGGCCGTGTCGTCGAGCTGCAGTTCGACGCCTGCACTGCCGTTGCGCGCAGCGAGGCGGCCGGTGGGCCGCAACGCTTGCGGTTCCGGGCCGGCTACCGCCAACTGCACGATGGCAGGGCCGTCGCCGTCCAGCTGCGCCGGCAGCCATCGCAGCAGGTCGTCGGTGTCGGTGAGGGCGGGGCCGTGCACGAACGGGAGAGGCTCGTCGGGTTGCTTCTGACCGGGCGAGGTCATGGCGGTTGGCTTGGTGGGCGGTGGATCGTTCGTTCGGCAGGAGGTCGCCAGGGCGAGCACCAGGGCGAACCAAGCTGCCTCTGGCCGTTCCGTGGTCGGCGGCTCGTGGTGGCAGATGCCCGACGCGGGCGAGTTGGCGGCCGTCCGCGACATCCGCGCCATGCTAGCCGCGTCCTCTCGGTGCCTCGCACGCGACCTCGGGCGAGGATTCCAGTCGCTCGTTTGACTTGCCGAGTGGCCATGGGTTTCATCGGCCGCATGTGTCCGGCCGGAGCGGAACCGCTGGCGAACTGGGTCCACGGTCTGCCTCTCGAGGGCCATGGCAGCGGAGCATTTCGGATCGAACTGGCGATGGCCGGTGGGGAGCTGCAACCGTTGGCCAGCGACGGTCGGCATGCCCGCCTGCTGTCGGCCCGCTTGGCCGGGCCAGGTGGCACCACCGAGCGTCGGTTGGTCCTGAAGCTGCAGCGGGACTCCGCGCCTTCGACGCCGACGACGTTGCCCTTCGTGGGATTGGGGAACCAGGTCGTCGAGGCGTCGTGGCAGCGTGAGTTCGATTGCCTGCACCGACTGTCGGGCCACGGAGGGCCGCGGCTCGTGGCGTGGGGCGAAGCCGCAGGGCGCATGCCGCCGGTCGCGTTCGATCGTCGGCGGGGAACCCTGTTCCGGGTCGTGGGGCCGCGCGACTTCGCGCCGCTCCAGACCTGCAGGGACGACGGGAAGCTGCACCAACTCGGGCTCGAGCCTTGGTCGAGCACGACGGCGCGGTTCCTGGTCGAGGTCGGGTCCGAGGCGGCGAACGTCGTCTACACGTGGTCGACCCGCGAGGGGCTCGGGGCCCGCGACGGCGTCGTCGTTCGCCGGGGCCTCGAGCTGTTCCGCGACCTGGCCGTCGCCTGGGCCGAAGCGAGCGTGGAACGCCGCCAGGCCTTGCAGGTGGCGTGCCCGGACCTCGCCGGGGTGTTGTCCGACTTGCGGGCCGAGGACGTCGAGTCGCGCATCGTGCCGATCTCCTTCTACGACGCCTTCGCCTGGTGCACCGAGTGGTGTGAGCTGCACTTCGGTGAGTTCTGCGACCTCGCGGCCGGCGCCGCTGCCGAAGCCGTGCTGCCAGTTGCGTCGGCTCCGCGCCTCCGCCTGCTGCAACCCCTGCTCGGCAGGCTCGGCGGCGAGCAACAGTTCTGGACGGTGCCGTGGGCCACCGCCGGCACCTTGGGTGCCTCCTTGGGAGGCGACGTCGAGCGCGTGCGGCGGTTCGCCATCGAGTCGGCGTGCCTGAAGCTGCAGGCCGTCGTGCAGGTGATGAAGGCGGTCGAGTCGTTCCACGAGTTGGGCGGAGAACCGCACTTCGGAGTGACCGCCGACAATGTGATGATGGCCTGGGCTGGGGACACGATGGCGCCGGTCCGATGGGGCTTCCGCGCCCACCTGGTCGACCTGGGGGCCGGCCATCGACTGCCGTTGCGAGGCGTCGGGAATGCGGGCCTCGGCGACCACCTGGCGCTGCCGTCCCTGGAGACCGGAGCCGCGCGTTCACCACAGCTCGTCGCGGCTGCTCCGACCGACGTGCTGGCCATGAGTGCTACCGCGTCGCCGATCGAGCACGGGGGCAAGGTGGTCGGTCTGCGCATCGAGTTGCAGTCGCGCGATCCCCTGCCGGCGGTCCTGGTAGGCGACTTCGTGCGAGTGGAGTCGGAAACCGTGCTGCCAGGGCTCGGCGACCAGCCGCTGTTCGCGAGGGTCGTCGAGTCGCGTCGTGGCGTGGTCGTCGTCGAGTGTCGGCACGACGGCCCGGCGGTGCCTTGGCCGCAGGCTTCGTTCGCCTTCATGGCGGCGGTGCAACGCTTCCGGAGGCTGGGGCCGGCCAGCGACCTGTTCGCCCTCGGCATGCTGTTGGCCAGGGCGCTGCTCGTCACCGACGAGCGGGACGCTGGGCAGGTGCAGGAGGCCTGGGAGGGCTTGCTCGATCGCCTGGACATGATGTCGGGCGGCACTGGCTTCACCGACGCCGCTCGCACGGCCGGAGCCTTGCGGACGCTGCTGAAGAGCGACGCGGCGGCGTTCGGTTCGGACTCGGTGTTGTGGTCCCGTGCGCTCCGGGACGTGGTCCAGGACCCGTTGCCGGCCGGGCCCTGGCAGCGTTTGCTGACGCTGATCGTGCAACTGGCCACCGCTTCGCCGCTCGCGGCTGCGTCCCCGACGGCCGCGGGGACACCCGTGGCGGCGTTCCGACGCAAGGTCGAGGACGTGCTGGCCGAGTTGCAGGTCGAATGGAGCGAGGCGCCCGCCCGAGCCTCGGCGATCCGCGCCGCGGTCGATGCGTTGCTCGCCGAGCAGGGGGGCGCAGGATGAAGGTCCGGGTCACCGTTGCGAGGGTGGGCACGAACGGCGGGGTGCTGCCCGGCGTCGAGTACTCGGTCGCCGCCGACCGCCCGTTGACCTTCGGCCGCGCCGCCGACCAGAACACGATCCATCTGCCCGACGAGAAGCGCATGGTCAGCAGCCGGCACGGCCGGTTGGAAGTGCGCGCCGACGGCCTGCACGTCGTCGACCTGGGCAGCGTCAACGGCACCGAGGTGGATGGCCAGCGCCTCGGCGAGTCGGGCGTGCGTCTCGACGCCACCCATGAGATCGCCGTGTGCGACTACCGTTTGCAGGTCGAGCTCCTCGCCGAGCCGGAGCCGGTGGTCGACCTCGATGCGACCGTGCTCTACTTCGACCCCGAAGTGCTCGCCGACGAGGCTTGGAGTGGGCTCTGTACCCGCTTCACGGCCGATCGGCGGCTGCCGCCCGCCGAACGGGCCGTGGCCTTGCAGGAGGAGTTGCGCAGCCTGACGCGCCGCATGGCTCCGTTGCAGGCGAAGGCCGTTCTGCAGAGGCTGCTGGCGCGCACCGGGGGGGGCGTGTCGTCGAACGGGTCGACGGTGGTGGGGGACGCTCCGGCCGGACTCGCCGAACCGCTGCGTCGGCTCGCGGAGTCCCTGGTGCCCGGGGTCGCACTGACCGAGCCGAGCGACGCGGTCCGGTTCGTGGACCTGGCCAGGGGCTTCCTGACGGCCGTCCTCCGCTGGTTGGCGCAGTGCATCGAGGCACGTGCGGAGTTCGAGGAGCAGTTCGGCGCCGAGGTCACGATGGTGTTCGAGCGCAGCAGCAACCCGCTGAAGACGATGGGGCCCGAACAGTTGGGCAAGTACCTGTTCGACTGGAGCGCTTCGCGGCAGGCCGAGGTCGTGCAGACCCAGCTCGACCACCTGCTGCGCGACCTCTCGCAGCACCAACTCGGCCTGCTGATGGGGGCGAAGGAGGCCGTTGCGGCGTTGCTGCAGCGGCTCGCCCCCGAGGCGATCGAAGCGATCGCTCAGAAGGACGCCGGTTGGCTGACCTCGAAGGGCGCGAAGGCCTGGGACATCTACCGGCAGATCCACCGCGAGTTCCGCGAGGAGCGCAGCAAGTTGTTCCACGAGGTCGTGTCGCCCGCGATTCGCCAAGGCTACCTGGCCTCGCACGACGGCACGCCGCCGAGCAGTGGCGGGTGATCCCGGCAGCGGAAGCCCCATTGCCATCGGTGTACCATTGCGTTCCGGGGTTGCTCCAGGGAGAGTTGGAGCGGTCTCGAGGTCTCGCCCGCAAACACGAAGGAACATGATCCGCACGCCCCTGCTCTGGTGTGGTTTCGCCCTGCTGGCCGCCGGCTGCACCGGCGTGAAGACGTTCGCCCTCGATCTGCAGCCGACCGCGGCCATGAATCCCAATCACGATCTCGCGCCCAACCCGGTGCGCCTGAAAGTGCTGCGGCTGGCCGGCGAAGAGGTCGCAAAGGCCTTCGAGAAGGCGGATTTCGACGCCCTGTGGGCGGAGCCGATCAAGGATTCCCAGGTCGTCTCGACCGGGCCGGCCGTGACGCTCGACGTGCAGCCCGGCACGGCTCGCGTAGCTCTGAAGATCGAGCGCGTGACGCAGGAGGTCACGCACTTCGGCATCCTCGCGTTGTTCAACGAGCCCGTGACCGGCAAGGACCGCTTGGTGGTGAGTCGGGATCAGGCCGAGGAGATGCCCATCCACCTGCACGGACATCAGATCGACCTCGTCGGGCCGGTGGCTCCGGTGGCTCCTTCGCCGGCATCGCCGCAGCAGCCGGGATCCTGACGTGGTCGGCAGCGAGAGGATCGTCTGGGACGAGGGCATGCTGCTCACGCCCCAGCACTTCCAGCAGCTGGATCGGCACCTGCAGGGCGAACTGCGGCGGCGTACGGCGATGTTGCTGCCCCGGCACTGGGGGCTGTCGACGTTGCTCGTCGATGCCGAAGCCCTGCGCACCGGCGAACTGCGGCTCGAGAGCGTCTCGGGGGTCTTGCCGAGCGGCCTCGTGTTCGATGCGCCGCGCCTGGATCCGCTGCCGCCACCACGCCGGTTCGTCGAACTGTTCGGCCCACGGGCGGACGGGTTGCCCGTCCACCTGGCGATGCCGACACTGCGGTCCGGTGGTACCGCCGTGAGCGACGATGGCGTCGAGGGCAACCGGCCGACGCCGTTCCTGCGGCGGCGCGTGACCATCGGGGACGACGCACGCCCCGGTGCCGAGCGCGAGATCACCGTCGCCTTGCCGAACCTGCGCATCCTGTTCGGGGGCGAGGTGCTCGACGACTACGACCGGATCCAGATCGCGCTGGTGCAGCGGACCGACACCGGCGCGTTCGTGCTGGCGCCGCGCTTCGTGCCGAGTTGCGTGCACCTGACCGCGGCGCCGGTGCTGCAGGCGTTGCTCCGCCGGGTCATCGAGATCCTGTCGACGCGCAGCGAGGAGCTGGCCAGCCGGCAGCGACAGACCAGCGGCATGGCAGGGGCGGCGAATCTATGGTTGCTGCACACGCTGAACAGCTGCCTGCCCGGCCTGCTGCACCTGCACCAGCAGGAGCGGGTGCACCCCGAGCAGCTGTACTCGACCCTGGCCGGCCTCGCCGGGCAACTGTGCACGTTCGCCGGGCGTGAGCACCCGCGCAACCTGCCCCACTACGACCAAGCCGATCTCACGACCACGTTCCAGCAACTCGACGAGAAGCTGCGCGTGCTGTTGGAGACGGTCATCCCGCACCGCTGCATCCCGGTCGCCCTCACCAAGAACTCGGCGACGATGCACCAGGCCAAGCTGCCCGACGGGACCCTGTTCGACGCCGCGGACTTCTACCTCGCGGTGGCGGCCGACGTGCCCGAGGAGAAGCTCGTGCGGGAGTTCCCGATGAAGGCGAAGGTCAGCTCGCTCGATCGGGTGCAACAGCTGCTGATGATGGCCGTGCCGGGCCTACCGCTGCGTCACGTGGCCAGTCCACCCGACGAAGTGCCCGTGCAGCCCGGCCGGACCTACTTCCGGCTCGATCGCGCCGGCGAGCACTGGGAGGCGATCCGAGCCTCGCACTCGTTCGCGTTCCACGTGCCGCCGGACTTCGTCGGCCTGAAGCTCGAACTGATGGCCGTCAAGGAGTGATGCATGCAGTCCCTGGAAGCGACCGCGGCGACGCGGCTGTGTGATCTGGCCGCCGATGCGCTCGCGTTCGCCGTGCAACTGCGGCGTTCGGCCGAACCCGATCCCGCGACCTTGCGGGCGGAGGTGCGCCGCTTGTTCACCGAGTTGGACGCCGCTGCAGCGGCTGCCGGCAAGGACCCTACCGTGGTGCAGTCGGTGCGCTACGCGCTCTGTGCGTTCCTCGACGAGATCGTGCTGTCCTCGGCCTGGCAGATGCGTCAGGAATGGGCTTCCCAGCCGCTGCAGATGGAGTACTTCAACGACTTCACGGCGGGCGAGGAGTTCTATCGCAAGCTCGACGCGCTGCGCGTCGGCAACGATCCGGTCCGCAAGGAGGCCGTCGAGGTGTTCGGGCTGTGCCTCGGGCTCGGCTTCCGCGGCAAGTTCGCGGGGCTCGCCGGGCTCGAGGAGCTGAAGGCCCTCCGCTCGCGGGTCCATCTGGATCTGTCCGGCGGCAGCCAGGCAGCGCAACCGCTGTCGCTCAACTGGCAGGTCGAGGCCCAGCTGCCGCAGCTGGTGCAGCGCATTCCGGCCTGGGTGTTCGCGGCGAGCAGCGCCGGCGTGCTGCTGCTGTTGTTGCTCGTGCTGCGGGTCTGGCTTGGCGTGACCGAGGGATCGTTCCTCGCGACGGGGGGTTGATCATGGTGCAGAAGATCCTCGCCGTGCTGACCCGGCCGCCGGTCCCGTTCGTGCTGGGGCTTCTGGTCGCGTTGGCCGTGTTCTGGTTCGGCGGACACCTGCTGCGGTCCGCGTACGGCTGGCCGAGCGACGCAGTGATCCTCGGCCTCTGCGTGACGACGCTGGTCCTCGCCGTCGGCTTCGTGGTGCTGCGCCGCGTCGTGGCGCGTCGCAAGGCGAAGGCGATCGAGAACGAGATCCGCAACCAGGGTCGGGTCCAGGCGGCCAGCCTGCCACCCGCCGGACGGGACGAGGTCGATTCGCTGCAGCAGCGCTTCGACGAGGCGCTCGCCTCGCTGAAGAGCAGCAAGCTCGGTCGGGGTGCGTTGTACGCGATGCCATGGTTCGTGGTCATCGGCCCACCTGGCAGTGGCAAGACGACGGCGATCACCGAGTCCGGGCTCAACTTCCCGACCGTCAAGGGCCCGAACCAGAAGCGTGGCATCCGCGGTGTCGGCGGCACCCGCAACTGCGACTGGTGGTTCACCGACCAGGCGATCCTGTTGGACACCGCGGGTCGCTACACGACCCAGGCCGAGGACCACGACGAGTGGTTGACCTTCCTCGGCATGCTGAAGAAGGCCCGCAAGCAGAAGCCGATCAACGGCGCGATCGTCGCGATCAGCATCGCCGACGTGCTCGGCGCGGACGAGGACGCGCTCGAGCGGCACGCCACGACCATTCGCCAGCGCATCGACGAACTGGTCAAGCAGCTGGAGGTCGTGTTCCCCGTCTACCTGATGCTGACGAAGTGCGACCTGCTGAGCGGGTTCGTCGAGTTCTTCGGCTCGATGGCCAAGGAGGAGCGCGCCCAGGTCTGGGGCATGACGTTCCCGCACGGGGCTGCGGCGGAACAAGACGCGCGCTTCGCCGCGGAGTTCGACCGCCTGTGCCAGCGCGTCGAGCTCGAGCGCATGCGACTGCTGGTCCCCGACCGTCCGGCGCCGCTGCAGCAGAAGATCTTCTCGCTGCCGATGCAGCTGCGCTCCGCCAAACGCAAGCTGACGGAGTTCGTGCGGCTGCTGACCCAGCCGAACCCGTACAGCGACGCATCGGTGTTGCGGGGTGTCTACCTGACGAGCGGTACCCAGGAAGGCGCGCCGATCGATCTGGTGATGGCCAGGATGTCCAGCGCGCTGGGCGTCGAGACGCGGGTCGAAGGAAAGGGCCGCGAGGCCGTCGAACAGAAGAGCTACTTCCTGCGCGACCTGTTCACCAAGGTCGTCTACGCCGACCGCGACCTCGCGCACAGCTCGACGCGGGTGCAGAAGCAGCAGGCCCTGGTTCGCAAGGCGGTCATCGTGGGGTCCGCGGTGGTGTCGGTCGGCGTCGCCGTCCAGTCGCTGCTGTCCTGGAGCAACACGCGAGGGGCTCTTGCGGCCTTCGAGGAAGCTGCGAGGCAGGACCTGGCGATCGTGGCCGATCGGTCCGACGCACCGAGCGCGGAGGCCCAGAAGGGGCTGAAGGTGCTGCACGATCGTCTGATGGCGATGTGGGGTGCATACCACGCAACGCCTTTGCTCGGGCCGAGTCGGGAAGTGCTGGTGAAGGCCATGGGGGTCTACGCGGAAGGCGTTCGCTCCGCGTTCCTCGCTCCGGCGAACCGGCATCTCGGCCGGCGGCTCCAGGCCTACCTCGACGGGAAAGCCCCCGACATCACCTTCGATGCCGCGAGCCGTATGGTGCTGGTGTACGGCGCCATGTTTCGCGAGTTCGCGCCGCCGGCGGCCCTGCGCGACGCGATCGAATCGTTGCGTCTGTGGCGGTGGGCGCCCTCGACCCTCGAACAGCCCTTGCAGACATTTGCGAACTCGGAGGAAGCACAGCACCTCGAAGCCTTCCTGATGCTGCGAGACTTCGATCGGGGGTCCTGGCTCGTGGACGCAGATGCGGCGCTGCTGCAGGCGGCCAAGGACCGGCTCCGCTCCGGGTCGGAGCTGCAGAACGTGGCGGCCGCCATCATTGCGGGCAATCCCGGGCTCTTGAAGGTGCCGGAGGAGGATCTGGGGAAGGTGGGGCGCCCGGAGATCGACAAGCGCGCCGGCGGCGACGCAGCGATCACGGATGCCGACTTGCAGGCCCTCTTGTCCGCCGAGCGCAAGCGGAAGCTGATCGAGGCGATGGCCTCCATCCGACTCGGCGACACTTCGACCCTGCCGAAGCTCATCGAAGCGTTGACGGACCTCGATGCGGACGGCTCGCCCACGATGCAGGCGTTCGTGGTCAATCTGGAGGGGCTGCGCCAGGCTCGGGTGCTGCCGGGTCCGGGATTCGGTGCCGACACCGTGCGCACCACCTATGCGATGGCGCTGAAGGAGATCGCGGGCCTGCGCCCCTCGATCGGGGAGCTCGTGCAGCCTGGCAGTGCCGCAGACGGCTACGTGTTGCCGGACCTGCTGCGCGGCAACCTGCAGTGGTTCGAAGGGTTCGAAAAGAAGCTGGCGGCCGCTCGTGGGGCCGTCGAGCTCAAGTTGCGGGAGCTCGACAAGGAGCTCGGCGGGGTCGGCACGGCCACCGAGAGCAGCGTCGTTGGGCCGATAGCCTTCTCGCTGCGGTCCATGCTCGACAGTGTGGTCGGTGCTCTGGCCCGCGAGGCTCGCGCCGAGATGCTGCGGCACTGGCGGAACGCGGTCGGGGGAAACCTCGATACCTACGCCGAGCGGTTCCCCGCCAAGTCCGACAGCGAGAACGACACCACGGTCGCAGACTTCACTGCATTGTTCCGCACCGGTGGCAAGATCGACACGGAGATGTCGCTGCTGCGGCAGCTGCGTGAGATCAAGGTGCTTGCTGGCACTCTCGAGCTGCACGATGGATTCAAGGACTTCGGTCGCAAGGTCCAGGCGATTCGCGAGGCGTGCTTCGACGCAGCGGACCAGGCGAAACCGCGCCTCGAGTTCAGGGTCGTCGACTTCAACAGCCCTGAGTTCGTCACGGAACTCGTGCTGCTGATCGCGCAGGGCAATCCCGTATCCAACCAGGAAGGCACCAAGGCGGGCTTGCGCAACAAACCTCGTCGCTGGGAGATCGGCCAGACGGGGGCGCAGTTGCAGCTGAACACGACCAAGATGGGCAAGTTGATGGTGCCGGCCAAGAGTCCGTCCCCCAGCGGCTGGGGACTGCTGCGCGTGGTGCTCGCCGGCCGCATCGAGAAGGTCTCGAACGACGCGCGGGTCATCTGGACCATCGACTACGACCTGCCGGACGAGACCAAGGGCAAGGCTGTCTGCTGGTGGCAGTTCGCTACCGACGGACAGCACAATCCGTTCTCCAAGGACTTCTTCGAGATCAAGCCACCTGATCGCATCTTCCGGGACGCGCCGTGACCGCTCCGGTCCTCGCAGCGGTCGGCAAGCTGCCGGTGCACGGCGACTTCATCCGGATCAACCACTCGCTGGTACCGGAGATCCTGGAGATCGACCGCTGGCTGTTGCAGGGCATCGAGCGCGGCTACGACCGCCGCGGGCGAGGCTTCGATGCGGAACTGCGGGCCCTGCCGCCCTTGCGTCTGCTCTACACGAGTGCGCGCACCGGCCGACTCTGGAACGGCTTCGTGCTGCCCAGCACCGACTCCGTCGGGCGTGTCTATCCGTTCGTCGTCGGGTTCGTGTCCCCTGACCAGGCCTCGGGCCCGTCCTTCGATCGCCTGCCATTGGCGGCCTCGACCACGCTGCGGCAGATCCGGGCCCTGGTCGACGGCGCGGCGGGGGCCGGCTCGCTCGCCTCCTTGAGCGAGCGACTGCTGGCGATCCCCGTCGACGTGGAGCCTTCGACCTCGGAGCAGTCGCTGCGCCGGTTCCTGCTGGCGACCACGCTCGACAGCGTCTGGGCGAACTGGCCCGGCTTCCAGCAGCCCGAACGGCGCCAGGTCTGCATGCAGCAGTTGTGGGGGGTGACCCAGCCGCCCTTCCCGCCGCGCTATCTGACGCTGGTGCCCCTGCAGCGAGCCGCCTCCGAGGCCTGCTTCTGGTTGTCCCTGTTGCGGCAGTGGGCGGCCGTTCGCGCCAATCCGGCGATCGTCGCCTGGCCCGTGGACGAGGCGGTCGGTCCCCTGCGGCTGGCCTACGACGAGCTGCACGCCCGCTACTTCGAACCGCTGTTCTGGCCCGATCGCGCCGACTCCGGGGTCCTGGACGTGGGGCGGCCGACGTCGGCGCGAAGCGCGGCGCTGCCCGCCGAGGTCGTCGAGGCGCTGCGGCCCAGGACCTTGTTGCAGGACGTGATCCTGGCGGCGGGCCGGCGGTGACGGGCCAGTTCGAAGAATCCTGGCCGTCCCCCCACTTGTCGGTGCTCCCGTGCATCGGGATGGCTAGCATGCGCACCGGTCGTCCCTCGTCGTTCGTCGCCTGGAGTCCCTCCGTCCGGTCATGAGCACTGTCGACGTCGCCAAGATCCTGCAGCCTGTTCCCGGGGATTCGCCCTGCGGTGCAGACTTGGAGTACACCCCAGAGTTCCTGGCCTTGTTCCAGAAGGCCCTGCCGAAGCCGGCGCGGCAAGTGGGGGCCGAAGAGGTGCCCGGCGAGGAACCCGACTGGGTGGCGATCAAGGCAGAGGCCTTGGCGGGCCTGAACCTCACCAAAGATCTGCGGCTGCTGGTGCTGTTGGGCAGGGCGCTCGTGCACACCGACGGTCTCGCCGGGTTCGTCGATGCGCTGCGGGCGATGCGGGGTCTGGTCACGAGCCACTGGGCAGACCTCTATCCGCGCCTCGACTCGGAGGACGGCAACGACCCGGCGATGCGCGTCAATGCCCTCGCGGGCCTGACCGATGGCTCAGGACTGGTCCGGAGCCTGCGAGAGTGGCCCATGTTGCGGGCCCGGGTCGCCGGGCGGTTCGGGTTGCGCGAGCTGGAGGCTGCGTCTGGTCGCACGCCGATGAGCGGCACGCCGCCGACGCCAGAACTGGTGCGCGCGGCCTTCCTCGAAGTGGGCGCGACGGCGCTCGCGGAGACGGCCGCCCTGGTGAAGGCGGCCAAGGACGAGGTCCAGGGTCTCGAGGCAGCGCTGTCCGCGGCCCTGGGCAAGTCGGCGATCAGCCTGCGGGCCCTGACTGCCGTGTTCGACGCCATGCTCCGGGAGCTCGCGCCGCACGTCGGTGGCGTCGCCGCTGGCACGGGCGACGCGCCAGGTGCAGCGGCGGAGGCCGGGGCCTCGCCTGCGGCCCTGGGCGGCGGATCCGCACCGGCGGCCGTGCCTGGAGCCATCCAGAGTCGGGAGGACGTGGTCCGCACCCTCGACCGGATCTGTGAGTTCTACGCGCGCACCGAGCCGAGCAGCCCGGTGCCCATGCTGTTGCAACGTGCGCGCCGTCTGGTGGACAAGAGCTTCCTCGAGGTGCTGCGCGACCTCGTGCCGGACGGTGTCAACCAGGCCATGATCTTCCAGGGGCCGGAGCAGTCCTCGTGACCCGCCGCCGCCCGCGCTGTCGACATCAACCCCTTGCCAGATGACGAGGTAGTTCCGTGGCGAAACCAAGCAGCCAGAAGTTCATTGCACGCAATCGTGCGCCCCGTGTGCAGATCGAATACGACGTCGAACTGCACGGTGCCGAGAAGAAGGTCCAGCTCCCGTTCGTCATGGGAGTGATGGCGGACCTGTCCGGCAATCCGGCCGAGCCGCTCCCGCCGGTGGCCGAGCGCGAGCTGCTGGAGATCGACGTCGACAACTTCGACGCGCGCATGGCCGCGATGAAGCCGCGGTTGGCGTTCCAGGTGCCGAACACGCTGACCGGTGAGGGCAATCTGAGTGTCGAGTTGAAGTTCGAGAGCATGGACGACTTCTCGCCGGCGGCCATCGCCAACAAGATCGGTGCGCTGAAGCAGTTGCTCGACGCCCGCACGCAGCTCGACAACCTGAAGACCTATCTCGACGGCAAGGACAAGGCCGAGGCGATCCTGAGCAAGGCCCTGACCGATCCGGCGCTGTTGCAGGCGCTGGCCTCGGCGCCGAAGCCCGAGGTCAAGACCCCCGACGCCACGGAATGACCGGAGCCCACCCCATGACCGACACGAACCAGAACCCGGCCCAGGGTCAACCTGTCGCCAAGGAAGTCGACGACTTCACCAAGTTGCTCCGCAAGGAGATCAAGCCGAAGTCGAAGGCCGCCGAGGACGCGGTGTCCGTGGCCGTGACGACGCTCGCGCAGGAAGCGCTGAAGCACACGAAGGTCGTCTCTGCGGACAGCCTCAAGACGATCGACGCGATCATCGCCGCGATCGACAAGAAGCTCACCGAGCAGATCAACCACATCCTGCACCACGCCGACTTCCAGCAGCTGGAAGGTGCCTGGCGCGGACTGCACCACCTGGTCAACAACACCGAGACCGACGCGATGCTGAAGATCCGCGTCATGAACATCTCGAAGAAGGACCTGGGCAAGACCCTGAAGAAGTTCAAGGGCACCAACTGGGACCAGAGCCCGATCTTCAAGAAGTTCTACGAGGCGGAGTACGGCCAGCTCGGCGGCCAGCCGTTCGGCTGCATCGTCGGCGACTACCACTTCGACCACACGGCGCCGGACGTGGAGATGCTCGGCGAGATCGCGCAGATCGCGTCGGCCTGCCATGCTCCGTTCATCTCCGGGGCGTCGCCGCTGACGATGCAGATGGACTCGTGGCAGGAGCTCAGCAATCCGCGCGACCTGACCAAGATCTTCCAGACGGCGGAGTACGCGCCATGGCGCTCGCTGCGCGAATCGGAGGACGCGCGCTACATCGGACTGACCATGCCGCGCTTCCTGGCGCGACTGCCGTACGGGGCGAAGACCAATCCGGTCGAGGAGTTCCACTTCGAGGAGGACACCGCAGGTGCCAACCACGACCGGTTCACCTGGGCGAACTCCGCCTATGCGATGGCGGTGAACATCAACCGCGCCTTCAAGACCTACGGCTGGTGCACGCGCATCCGCGGCATCGAGTCCGGCGGTGCGGTCGAGGGTCTCCCGTGCCACACGTTCCCGACCGACGACGGCGGTGTCGACATGAAGTGCCCGACCGAGATCGCCATCTCGGACCGGCGCGAAGCCGAATTGGCCGCCAACGGCTTCATGCCGCTCGTGCACCGCAAGAACTCGGACATGGCCGCGTTCATCGGTGCCCAGTCGCTGCAGAAGCCGGCTGAATACTCGGACCCGGATGCGACGGCGAACGCCAACCTCGCGGCTCGTCTGCCGTATCTGTTCTCCTGCTGCCGGTTCGCGCACTACCTGAAGTGCATCGTTCGCGACAAGATCGGCTCCTTCAAGGAGCGCGAGGACATGCAGAAGTGGCTGCAGGGCTGGATCCTGCAGTACGTCGACGGCAACCCTGAGAACTCGACGGAAGAGACCAAGGCGCGCCTTCCGTTGGCGGCGGCGGAGGTCAAGGTCGAGCCGATCGAAGGCAACCCTGGCTACTACTCGGCCCGCTTCTGGTTGCGGCCGCACTACCAACTCGAGGGCCTCACGGTGTCCTTGCGGCTGGTCTCGAAGCTGCCGTCGGCCAAGGGCAAGTAGTCCGAGCAGACAGTTCCGGGCAACGGCGCCGTGGCGGCGCCGTTGCCTCCTGAGCACACCGGGAGTCCTCACGCGACTCCCAGCCGGCTCCGGCCACCCCTCCACGGGTGGCTTGCGCCGGTGACGGCGACCGAACCTTCATCCCCAACCACTAGACGAGAGGATTCCCATGGCAGTCGACATGTTCCTGACGATCGAGGACGGCAAGATCAAGGGCGAGAGCAAGGACAAGAAGAACAAGGACGCGATCGACGTCCTCAGCTGGAACTGGGGACTCAGCCAGACCGGCACCATGCACGGCGGCGGCGGCGGCGGGGCCGGCAAGGTCAACGTCCAGGACCTGACCATCACCAAGTACGTCGATCGTGCGTCGCCGGACCTGATGCTCTCGATGTGCCAGGGCACGCACTACAAGAACGCCAAGCTGACCGTCCGCAAGGCTGGTGGTGCAGAGCCGCTGCCCTACCTGATCATCACGCTCGAGAAGGTGCTCGTTTCGTCGATGACGAGCGGTGGCAGTGGTGGCGACGAGCGCTTGGTCGAGACCATTTCGCTCAACTTCGCGGTCGTCAAGGTGCAGTACCAACCGCAGAAGGAGGACGGCACCAAGGACGGTGGCGTCGTCGAGATGGCCTGGGACGTGGCGGCGAACGACAAGGCCTAGTCCCGTCGCGGGCGGGTCTCGGCCGATCGGCCAGGCCTGCCGCTCTCCTCGGTGCGCGCCTCGCCGGACCCGGCGGGGCGCGCGCCATCGTTGCGCAACGCCTCGTCGGCTACCCCAGGCCCAGATGACCGCTGAAGATCGACTCCGTGCGGGTGACGTGCCCGCGGCCCTGCACGAACTCCAGCAGCTGGTGCGCCGCGAGCCCGCGGTCGCCAAGCATCGGATCTTCCTGTTCCAGCTGCTGGCCATCCTCGGCCAGTGGGACCGGGCCCGCACCCAGTTGCACGTGCTGAAGGACATGGACGCGACGGCGATCCCGATGGTGAAGACCTACCTCGAGGCGCTGCGCTGCGAGGTGCTGCGCGCCGGGGTGTGGCGCGGCGAACACACGCCGCTGGTGTTCGGGCAGCCGGAGCCTTGGATGGCCGGCATGGTGCAGGCCCTCGCCCTGTCCGCGACCGGCAAGGTCGAGCAGGCCCAGGAGATGCGCGCCGCGGCGCTGGAGCAGGCCACCGCCTTCAGTGGCACCGTCGAATGGGGCCGACCAGTGGCCGGCGGCGCTGCGGAGAGCCCGGCGGAGTCGGTCGAGCGCGCATCGTTCGGGTGGCTCGCGGACGCCGACCCACGCCTCGGGCCCGTGCTCGAGGCCATCGTCAACGGCAAGTACTACTGGGCGCCGTGGTCCGCGGTCGGCGAGCTGACCATCGAGGCGCCGACCGACCTGCGCGACTTCGTCTGGGTGCCCGCCCAGATCCGTTGGCGGAACGGGGGGGAGGTCGTCGCCCTGTTGCCCTCGAGGTACCCGACCAGCGAATCGTCCACCGACGGAGCGCTGCAGCTGTGTCGCCGCACCGAGTGGCTCGATGCCGGCCACGGTGAGTATCGCGGCCTCGGCCAGAAGCTGCTCGCCAGCGAAGCCGGGGAGTGGGGATTGCTCGACGTGCGCAAGGTCGTGATGAACGCCACCGCCTAGCCATGGCCGACCTGATCCCGAGGGAACGACTGCAGCCGGCCTTGCTCGATCGTCTCAGTGACGATGCGCCGCAGCAGCGTCAGGAGTCGCGGGACGAGCGCGTCATGTCGTGGAAGCGCTTGCGGCAGTCGGTGGTGCGGGACCTCGAGTGGTTGTTCAACACGGCGGCCACGTTCCGAGTCGAAGAGGCCGAGCAACTCGGGGTGGTCGCGGCCTCGACGGTCAACTACGGCATCCCGAGCTTCGCCGGCATGCAGGCGTCGGGGCTCAACCTGCCGCGCGTCGAGCGTCTGTTGCGAGAGTGCATCTGGAACTTCGAGCCACGCCTCTTGCGTGAATCGGTGCGCGTGCGCGCCGTCGCGTCGGAGAACATGAACCGGCGGGCGGTGACCTTCGAGATCTCCGCGCGCCTCTGGGCGGTGCCCGTGCCGATCGAGTTGCTGCTGCGCACCGAGATCGACCTCGAGTCCGGTGCCGTGATGATCGCCGAGCCCGGTACGGAGACCTGAGCGTGGATCCACGGCTGCTCCGCTACTACAAGCAGGAACTCGAGTTCGTCCGGGAGATGGGCGCCGAGTTCGCGGCCGAGTATCCGAAGATCGCCGGCCGTCTGGCGATGAGCGGGGTCGAGGTCGCCGACCCGTACGTCGAGCGCCTGCTCGAGGGATTCGCGTTCCTGACCGCTCGCGTGCAGCTGAAGCTGGACGCCGAGTTCCCGCGGTTCACGAACCACCTGCTCGAGAGTCTGTTCCCGAACTACCTGGCGCCGATCCCGTCCATGGCGGTGGTGCAGATCCAGCCGGTGCTGACCGATCCGGCCCTGGTGAACGGCGTCACCGTGCCGCGTGGTACGAGGTTGCGCAGTCTGGTCGCCAAGGGCGATCCGACCGCATGCGAGTACCGCACCGCGCACCCGGTGCGGCTGTGGCCGTTGCGGGTAGAAGAAGCGCAGTACGTCGGGTCGCTGCGCGACCTGGCGGCGTTCGGCTTGCCCGAGATCGCGAACGTGCGCGCCGGCATCCGCCTGCGCCTGCAGACGCAGGGCAAGGCGACGTTCGGGCAGTTGGCGATCGGCAGCTTGCCGCTCTACCTGCAGGGGCCCGAGGACCTGCCGATGCGCTTGCTCGAGCAGTTGCTCGCCAACACCCTCGCCGTGGTCGTGCGGCCGATCGGCAAGCCGCCTCCCTGGCAGCGGCAACTTCCGGAGGGCGCCGTGCGCCCGGTCGGGTTCCACGACGACGAGGCGCTCCTGCCGACACCCGGTCGTGGCTACCCCGGCCATCGCCTGCTGCTGGAGTACTTCGCGTTCCCGGAGCGCTTCCGATCGATCGCGCTCACCGAGTTGGAGCCGGTTTGTCGGGCTGCTGGCGAACACCGACAGCTCGACGTGTTCTTCCTGTTCGATCGCAACGCGCCTCGTCTGGAGAACAATGTCGATGCCTCGCGGTTCGCCTTGTTCGCGACCCCGGCGGTCAACCTGTTCGAACGTCGCTGCGACCGCATCCACCTCGACCCGACGCAGTCCGAGTATCAGGTGCTCGCCGATCGGTCCCGGCCGCTCGACTTCGAGGTGCACTCCCTGACCCGCGTCGTCGGCCACGGCGACGGGGACGTCGAAGAACAGGTGTTCCGCCCGTTGTACGGCACGGACGACCTCGCCCTGCCCGGTGTCGACCAGCGCTACTACACGCTGGAGCGGCGGCAGCGGCGCCTGCCGGAACAACAGCGGGTCGTGGGGGCGCGCAGCAGCTATCTCGGCAGTGAGGTGTTCCTGATGCTCGCCGATGCGGCGAAGCCACCGTTCGACCCGGCCCTCGTGCAGCTCGAGGTCGCGGCGCTGTGCAGCAATCGGGACCTGCCGTTGATGATGCCGCTCGGCCAGGGGACGACCGACTTCTCGCTCGAGCAGGCGGCTCCGGTCCAGTCGGTGCGGTGCATAGCCGGGCCGACGCGACCGCGCCCGTCCCTCGCCCACGGCGAGACCGCGTGGCGGCTGATCGATCACCTGGCGCTGAGCCACGTGACCCTGATGGACGGCGAGGGTGGCAACGCTGGCGTGCACCTGCGCGAACTGTTGGCGTTGCACGGCGACGTCGCCGACCCGCACGTGCAGAAGATGATCCAGGGCGTGCACTCCGTGCAGGCCGCCGCCGTGGTCCGGCGGCTGCCGACTCCCGGGCCGCTCGCTTTCGGCAGGGGCCTGCGGATCGTCCTGCATTGTGACGAGAGCCAGTTCGAAGGCAGTGGCGTGTTCCTGCTCGGCTGCGTGCTCGAGCGCCTGTTCGCTCGGCTCGTGTCGCTCAACTCCTTCACCGAGACGGTGCTGACCTCCGTCGAACGTGGGGAGATCGCCCGTTGGCCGCCGCGGATCGGCGGTCGGCACCTGCTGTGAACGGGGTCGAGGGCATCCAGCAGGCCGCTCATCGCTACGACTTCGTCGCGGCCCTGCGGCGCCTGGACTGCGTGTTCGCCGACCGGCCTCGGCTCGGGCGATCGGTGCGCCCTGGTGACGACGCCGTGCGGCTGGCGCAGATGCCGCATCTAGGCTTCGCCGCAGGGGCCCTGGCGGAGTGGTCGGCCGGGCGGACCGCGGGTGGAACGCTGCGCGTCTTCGTGCTCGGCCTGCTCGGACCGAACGGGCCGCTGCCGCTGCACCTCTGCGAGTACGTGCTCGATCGGGTCCGGCGCGAGGGCGACACGACGCTGCGGGCGTTCCTCGACCTGTTCCACCATCGGCTGCTGTCGCTGTTCTGGCGCGCCATGGCGGACAGCCAGCCAGCGGTCGAGGTCGATCGCCCGCGCGAAGACCGGTTCGCGCGCCACCTCGGTTCCTGCATCGGCTTCGCCGCGCCGCCCGAAGCCGACGAGCAGCCCCAGCTCTCGCGCGCGCGCCGGCACTGGGGCGGCCACTTCGCCCGCCAGGTGCGCACGGCGGCCGGGTTGCAGGCCCTCCTGGCCGGGTTCTTCCGGGTGCCGGTCCGCGTCGAGGAGTTCGTCGGCCGCTGGTTGCGCATGCCGGGCGACATCCGCACGAGGTTGGGCCGGGAAGGCACCGCCGAACTCGGCAGCAGTGCGATGCTCGGCGAGGAGTTCTGGGACTGTCGGCAGAGCATCCGCATCGTCTGCGGGCCCCTGTCGATCGACCAGTACGAACGTCTGCTGCCCGGCACACCGAGCTGGCGGCGCTTCGGCGCCCTGGTCCACTCCTACCTGGGTCTCGAGCTCGGGTGGGACCTGCGATTGCACCTGGCCGACGAGCACGTCCCGCCACTGCGCCTCGGAGCCGATGCGCGCCTGGGCTGGACCAGTTGGCTCGGTCAAGTCGATCCACAGCGGCCTGCCGCCGACCTCCTGCTGCAGTCCGACGTTCCCTATCGCCCCATGTCCGCGCCAAGAGAGCGCCACGTCCCATGACCGAAATCCGTCGCGCCGCGTTGTTCGGCAAGTTGAACCCCGTCGCCTACCGTGCCATCGAAGCCGCGACGGTCTTCTGCAAGATGCGAGGCAACTCGTACGTCGAGCTCGTGCACTGGATCCACCAGTTGCTGCAGCTGAACGACACCGACCTGCATCGCATCGTGCGCAACGCGAACATCGATCCTGGACGGCTCGCCAAGGACGTCGTCGAGGCGCTGGATCGGTTGCCGCGTGGGTCGACGTCGATCACGGATCTGTCGTCGCAGGTGGAGGAGGCCGTGGAGCGAGCGTGGCTCTACTGCTCGCTGATGTACGGCGACGGCCGCATCCGCTCCGGCCACCTCGTGGTGGGCATGCTGAAGACCCGCGATCTGCGGAACACGCTGCTCGGGATCAGCAAGGAGTTCGGCAAGGTCCAACTCGACTCGTTGACCGACAACTTCGCCGAACACGTCGCCGGCTCGCCGGAGGACGCGCTCGCCAACCGCGAAGCGGGAGGCGGGGCCGGCCCTGGCGAAGCCTCGGGAGCGATGGCGCCGGCGGCGATGGGCAAGGGCGAGGCGTTGAAGCGCTTCACCGTCGACCTCACCGAGAAGGCCAAGAAGGGCGAGATGGACCCGATCGTCGGCCGCGACGACGAGATCCGGCAGTGCGTCGACATCCTGATGCGACGCCGGCAGAACAACCCGATCCTGACCGGGGAAGCCGGCGTCGGCAAGACGGCGGTGGTCGAGGGCTTCGCGCAGCGCCTGATCGCCGGCGACGTGCCCCCGTCGCTGCGCGGCGTGCAACTGCGCACACTCGACGTCGGGCTCCTGCAAGCGGGCGCCAGCATGAAAGGTGAGTTCGAGGAGCGCCTGAAGCAGGTCATCGAGGAAGTGCAGGGCAGCAGCACACCGATCATCCTGTTCATCGACGAGGCGCACACGCTGGTCGGCGCCGGTGGGGCAGCGGGCACCGGGGACGCCGCCAACCTGCTGAAGCCAGCACTGGCGCGCGGCACCCTGCGCACGATCGCGGCGACCACCTGGGCCGAGTACAAGAAGCACATCGAGAAGGACCCGGCGCTGACGCGTCGCTTCCAGGTCGTCCAGGTGGACGAGCCCTCCGAGGAACGGGCGATCCTGATGATGCGGGGCGTCGCGTCGACGATGGAGAAGCACCATCGTGTGCAGGTGCTCGACGAGGCGCTCGAGTCCGCGGTCAAGCTGTCGCACCGCTACATCCCGGCCCGGCAGCTGCCCGACAAGTCGGTCAGCCTGCTCGACACCGCGTGTGCGCGGGTGGCGATCAGCCAGCATGCCGTGCCGGCCGAACTGGACGACTGCCGCCGCCGCATCCAGGCGCTGCAGACCGAACTCGAGATCATCGCGCGCGAGGACGCGGTCGGGTTCCCGATCGGCGACCGCCGCAAGAACGCGCAGGCGAAGCTCGCGGTCGAGGAAGAGCGTCGCTCGGTGCTCGAGAAGCGCTGGGACGACGAGAAGCGGCTCGTCGAGCAGGTGCTGGCCCTGCGGGCCAAGCTGCGTGGGGCCGGAGCGCCGATCGAGGGCACCGGCAGCAAGCTCGAGCAGGCCGCCGGTGCCGTCGCCGCCAAGGCGGCGGACAAGGCGTTGACCGAAGCCGAACGCACCGCGGCCCTGAAGGAACTGGCGGCGGCGACCGCCCAGCTGGCCACTCTGCAGGGCGAGGCCCCGCTGATCCTGCCGTCGGTCGACGCGCAGGCGGTGGCCTCGGTGGTCGCCGATTGGACGGGCATCCCCGTCGGGCGCATGGTGCGCGACGAGATGCGCACGGTGCTGGACCTCGCCGGCACGCTCGGCAAGCGCGTGGTCGGCCAGGACCACGCGATGCACATGATCAGCAAGCGCATCCAGACCAATCGCGCGGGTCTCGACAACCCGAGCAAGCCGGTCGGCGTGTTCCTGCTCGCCGGCCCGTCCGGTGTCGGCAAGACCGAGACCGCGCTGGCCCTGGCGGAGTCGCTCTACGGTGGCGAGCAGAACGTCATCACCATCAACATGAGCGAGTTCCAGGAGGCGCACACCGTCTCCACGCTGAAGGGCGCGCCACCCGGCTACGTCGGCTACGGCGAGGGCGGCATCCTGACGGAGGCCGTGCGCCGCAAGCCGTACAGCGTCGTGCTGCTCGACGAGGTCGAGAAGGCGCACAGCGACGTGCACGAGATCTTCTTCCAGGTCTTCGACAAGGGCGTGATGGAGGACGGCGAGGGCCGCCTGATCGACTTCAAGAACACGATCATCCTGCTGACCTCGAACGTCGGCAGCGACCTGATCATGAACATGTGCAAGGACCCGGAGCTGCTGCCCGAGCCCGAGGGCATCGCCAAGGCGATGCGCGAGCCACTGCTGAAGGTGTTCCCGGCCGCACTGCTCGGCCGACTCGTGGTGATCCCGTACTACCCGCTCAGCGAGACGATGATCCGCAACATCAGCAAGTTGCAGCTGCGCCGGGTCGAGAAGCGGGTCGCCGACCGCTACAAGGTGCCGTTCTCCTACAGCGACGACGTGCTCAAGACGATCGTGGCCCGCTGCACCGAACTGGAGAGCGGGGGACGCATGATCGACGCGATCCTGACCAACACCATCCTGCCGACCATGAGTCGCGAGTTCCTCGAGCGCATGATGGAGGGACGCGAGATCAAGAAGGTCGCGATCGGCGTCAAGGACGGCGAGTTCACCTACCAGTTCGACTGACGCGATCGCGTCGGCTGGCCTCAGAGGCGCTGGTGGGCGATCACCACCGCGCGCGGCGACGGCAGCGAGCCGTGGGCCTTGCGGACCTTCGGCTGCGTGCGGTGGGTGTCGCCGAGCAGGTTCGGCAGCAGCACCTGCTCGGTGCCGCCGAGGAACACCACGTTCGCGTTCGCCCTCGTCGCGTCGACGCGTTGGTGACGTGCCGCACCGACCCAGCCGCGAGCGGCGATCGAGAGGCGCGCACTGACCAGGAAGTCCAGCCTGGGGCTCCAGTGCCGCGCGATCGCCAGGCGTGCTCGCACCACGTTCGCCAACGGCACCTTGCTGCGGGTTGCGTGGGTGCGGAGCAGCTCGAGGGTCGCCGACGTGACCCACCAGTCGCCCTGGCTCGCGTTCTCGCCGCGGGTCACGAAACGATGCAGCACGGTGCCCGGCTGGAAGACCTGCTCCTGCGGAGGGCGTCCGAAGGCGTGGCGCTCGCCGGCGGTGAGCACGTGGAGGTCGTTGAGGATCATCGCGGGAGTCCTCGGCACTCAGGGCATCACGGTGACCTTCGTCTGGCTCGGCGCGATCTGCTGTCCCGGCGGCGTGTTGGCATTGCTGCCGCCGTTGAGTGCGACCATCGAGGTCAGGTGGACCATGGGCGCACCTTCCACCTTCACCTTCGAGCTGCCCTTCTTGTAGAGCGCGGGGCCCTTGATCTTCGACGACACCATGCCGCCACCGGCCGTGCCGGCTTCGTCGCCGCTCGACATGCTGATCTCCGTCTTGGTCGTCAGCACCTCCTTGCCGAGGATCTTCACCTTCGACGAGCAGGTCCCGCCATTGGCCTGGTTGCACATCGCGATGTTCGGGAACGGCGTCGGCACGAACGGAGCCGGCGGTGCCGGGACCTTCACGACGTCGGGGGCGCCCATGCACTGGCCGCCGCCCTTGGTGCTGGCTGGGAACATGGTGTGCTCCTATCCGAGGTGGATCTTCTCGCCGTCGATGCTGACGTCCTTGTCGGCGTGCTGGACGATGCGGCCCGCGTGGGTGTGGTGCACGTCCTCGACCTCGGTCTCGGACCGCTTGGCGCGGGTGCGCAGGACGCCCTTCACCTGGCAGCAGAGTTCGCCGAAGCGCTGGCGGACGGTCTCGGCAACCGTCTCCCACGTCTTGGCGACGATCTGGACCAGCCCGCCGCGCAGCGTCACGCCGTCGCGGGCCAACAGGTCGATGCGGCCGTGTGGCGCCTGGATCTCGAGGTCACCGTGCGCGACGAGCTTGGTCTGGCCTCGACCCGCGACGACGCCGATCACATAGAACGTCTCGTCCTTGCCGATCACGAGCAGTACGTCGCCGACCGCCGGCGTGTAGCCGCTGGCCAGGGCCAGGGTTGCCCACGCCTTCGCCGTCGGCAGCATCACGAGCGCGCGCCCGGTCTCGACGGCGATCGCCGTGGCCGGACCCAAGTAGGACGTCTGAGCGAGCAGGGTGTTCATGGGCGTGATGGGATTGGGGTCTTGGACGGCGGCTCGGTGTCGTCGGCGGGAGGGCGCCAGGTCTCGGCCTGCAACCGTTCCGGATCGGTGCGTTGCGCACCCTTCAGGTTGGCGCCATGCCAGACGACGTCGCGCTCGGTGATGCCGTGCAGGTTGGCGTAGCCGAGGTCCGCATCGAGCAGGCTGCTGCGCTCGAGAGTGGCATAGGACAGGTCGGAGTAGACCAGCCGGCAGCGATCGAGGCGGCTGGTCTGCAGCACGATCCGCTCGAGGATGCACTCGCTGAGGTCGGCACCGACGGCATGCACGCGGGCGAGCCGCGCGGTCCGGAAGTCGCTCTTCTGGAAGTCGCCGCCGTCCATCACCGCGCCTTCGAGGTCGGCCGCGGTGAAGTCGGTGGTGGCGGCGCGCACACGTGCGAGCATCGCGCCGGCGAGCTTGGCGTTGCGGAACGTAGCACCGGTCAAGGTGCACTCGGCGAGCTGCGCACCCGCCAGGTCGGCGCCGGTGAAGTCGCAGTGGGTGAAGTCGCAACCAGCCAGGTCGCGTTCTGCCAGCGCAGCGCCGGTGAAGTCGCATGCCTTGCAGGTGTTCTTCTCGAACTGCACCCGGTCGAGCTGCAGGCCATCGAAGTGCGTGCGTTCGAAGATCGTGCCGCGGCAGTCGATGCTCTCGAGCACGGCATCCTGCAGGCGGGCCGAGAGCACCGTGGCCATGCGGAACGAGGTCTCGGCCAGGCGGCTCCCTGCGAAGTCGATGGCCGTTTGCTTCGTGTCCGCGAGGTCCGTGCCGGTCAGATCCGACCCGACGAAGGCGACCTTGTCCAACTGCGCGCCGCGGAAGGAGACCCCGGTGAGATCGCAGCGGTCGAACCGCACCTCGTGCAGCTGGGTGCCGGAGAAGTCGGCGCCGCGGAAGTCGAGACCCTGGAAGGTCGCGCCGACCGCGACCAGGGCGGACAGGCGTCGGTCGCCATGCAGCGGGCCGAGTGTTGCCCCGTCGAGTCGCGCCTTCGTGAGGTCGGCGTCGCCGAGGTCGACGTGTATCAGGCTCGCGCCCGAGAGGTTCGTGCCAGTCAGGTTGGTGCCATCCAGCTGCGATTCGTTCAGCGAGCAACCCTGCAGCAGTGCCTCTTGGAAGTTCGCGCCGCGCAGGTCCGCCTCCGACAGATCGGCGCCGGTGAGATCGCAACCCTCGAGATTGGCGTGCACGAGATTGCTGCGCCTCAGGGTGGCGCCTGCCAGCGTTCGGCCAGCGAGATCGGTACCGGCCAGCACGGCGGCTGTGAAGTCGACGCCGGTGAGGTTGTCTGGCAATACTGCACCGGCCAACAGGCAGCGCATCAGCATGGCTCCGGCCAGCACGGCCTCCGTGGCCACCACTCCCTCCAGGTTGCACTGGTCCATCGCCACGCCCGACAGGTCGGCAGCTTCCAGGTTGGCGCCGGACAGATTCACTTCGTTCCAGAGGCCTTCCGCCAGCATGGCGCGTGGCAAGCTCGCCCCGGCCAACGAACTCTGCACCACCACGGCATCCTTCAGGGACGCGGCCGTCAGATCGACGCCGTCGAACTGGCTGACGGCGATCGTCGTCTCGTCGAGCTGCGCTCCGGTGAACGAGGCCTCGGGCATCTGGCACTCCAGCCAATCGCTGTCGCCGAGCTGGCAGCGGTCGAAGTGTGCGCCGGTACCGCTGCACTTGACGAACTGCGCGCTCTGCAGGTTCGCGCCCAGGAAGTGGGCGCCGTCGAACCGACACGCCAGGAAGCTGGTGTTGCTGAAGTCGCCGCCCTCGAAGCGGGCGCCCGAGAAGTCGACGTCCCGGAACTGGGTGCCCTTGGATGACGCATCCTTGGCCGAGGCGCCCGCGAGATCCAGCTCGGCGAGCAGCGCGCCGGCGATGCTCCCTCCGGCCGCCAACCGCCGCAGCACTTCGTCCCGGGTGAGATCTTCGCCGTTCATCGCAAGGCCAACAGGGTGGACGCGAGGATCGCCTCGCGAAGGTCGCACAGCTCGGTCTTCGTCTCCCAAAGCCCGGCGCCATAGAAGTTGGCCTGGCGCGCATCCGCGCCCTTCATCTCGCAGCGTTCCAGGCTCGCGTAGCGCAGGTTGGTCTGCAGCAAGCGGGCGCCGGTGAGGTTGGCATCGGCCAGCGAAGCGCGTTCGAAGTCGGCGCGGCTCAGGTCACTCTGGCCGAGGTCGGTGCCGGTCAGCAGGGCATTGCGCACCGAGGCGTAGCGGAGGTCGGCGCCGTGCAGGTTGCCGAACTCGATCACCACGCCCTCGAGGTTCGCATGCCGGAAGTCGGCATCGGCGAGGTTGCAGCCGTCGTCGCCGCGCATGCCGCGCAGGATGGCCCGCTGGAAGTTGGCGCCCTTCGCGTCGGCGGTGTGCAGGCGCGCGTTCTGCAGGTCCAGGCCCGTGCAGTCGGCTCCTGCGAGCTTGCTGCCGGCGAAGTCGCCCTTCGGGAACGCCGCGCCGTTCAGCTTGCACTGGCGCAGGTCGGCTCCCGCGAATCGCACCGACTCGCCGCGGCAGCCGGACAGGTCCAGGCCGACCAGGTTCTGCTTCTCCAGGTTGGTGCGGGCCAACGAAGAGCCGGCCAGTCGCGCGCCTGCGAACGAGGCTCCGGTGCAGTCGGCGCCGTCGAGGATGGCTCCCGACAGGTCGGCGTGGGCGAGGTCGGCGCCCTGGAGCACGGCGCCCCGGAAGCTCGTGCCATGCAGATCGGCGCGTTGGAAGTTGCAGCCGGCGAAGACGACCCCGTCGAGCCGCGCCCCGGCGAGCGCACACCCGGAAAGGTCGAGGCCGGACAGGTCCTCGTCCTGCAACTCCGTGCCGGCCGCGACGGCCTCGAGCAGGCGCTCGCGGGTCCAGGCCGGCGGTTTCCGCATGGACGCCTTCTCTGCCTCGAACTCGGCCTCGAGCTCCTCGATCTCCGCAGCTTCCTCGGGGGTCATCGCCGGTTCGGCGGCGACGGGTTTCGCCTGCAGGATCTCCGGTGGGGGCGTTTGCGTCAGCCGGGCGAGTTCCGCGCGCTGGGCTTGCAGGCCCTCTTGCTGGGTTGGCGGTCGGATCACGGCCTGGTCGATGCCCTGCTCGAGCAGGGCGCGTTCCTGTTCGGCGGCCGCAGCCGCCATTTCTGCGTCGGCCTGCGCGAGTTCGGCCTCCATCGCCGCGGCCTTGGCCTCCATTGCGACGTCGGCCGCCGCCGCCACCTGGGCTGCTGCCGGGTCCTCGGTCGGGACCGCTGCGGCGGCAGGCTTGGTGTCGCGCATCGCGCGGTAGTGCTCGATGGACCTTGGAGAGTCCAGTGGCTCGAGTGCCGCCAGCAGGTGCTCGACCTCGTGGAACATCGGGTTGCCGACCGGCGTGTGTCCTCGCCAGATCAGCACCACGCGGTCGTTCTCGAGATCGCAGAACAGCGTGTCGAGCAGCAACGGCACGTCGCGGAACTCGCCGCCGGCGAACGTCGCGAACAGCTTCGCCTTGCTGTCGGGCAGCGTCAGCGTCAGTTCCGGATGGGAGCGGTGCAGGTTGGTGAAGGTGAGCGACTCGTCGCCGCGCAAATGGCCTTCGACCTGCTGGTCGCGGGGTGCTGCGTTGTAGTGGGCGAAGTCGAAGTCGGGTGGCAGCCACGGCCAGTGCTTGGCGACGTAGTCGCGACCGTAGGTGCCGATCATGCTGCGCCGTGGCTCCCAGTCCGCCGCCGTCGCACCGAAGCCCGCCGGCGGGATGCGGTCGTTCGGCGACTGCACCAGTCGGTCCGGCCACTCGAGGTTGGGCAGGAGCTTGCCATCGCGGCCGCGTCCGATCGGGTTGGCCGCGTCCTTGACGCCGCCGAAGGCACGGTTCCAGCCGAGGGGCATGGACGGGAACGGTGTGGGATCCCCGGCGCTGCTGCCGAGCAGGCCGCGCTTCCACTCGCGATCGCCTGCTACCAGCAGATGCTTGCGGACCGGGCCAACGGCGATCGCGACGGGCAGGTAGCGCACGCTGACGCCACCCGGTGAATGCGCGTGCGCGTGCACGATCACGTCGGCGCGTGGCTTGTACGGCACGAAGTCGTTCGGGTAGACGGGGCTGTCGCCGCAGACGTCGCCACTCGGCAGCATCGGCTCCTCGTGAGGCTCGAGCCGGCCGTCGGCCGTGATGCGCAGCGTCCACTTGCAGATCGTGACCATCGCCAGGCCGACGCCGGGAAGGCGGCTCGGCATACACGCACAGCTCAGCTTGTCTCGGACGCTGACGCGCACTTTTCACTCCTTCACTTCGAGTGCGCCGTCGTTGACCGTCAGCTTGCCCTTCAACTCAGCCTTGTTCTCGAAGATCAACACGACAGTCTTCGTGTTGACGCGGAACTCCTTGCTCGGGGCGTATTCGTGACTCTCTCCCGTGACGCGGAGTGTCTTGAAGTCCTGCTTCACGTTCTTGGCCGCCTCCTGCATTTCCTCTGCCTTCTCCAACTTCTTCGCTGTCTTGAGGAACAGCTCGCCTTTGATCTGCTGCTTCCAGTCGTCGAACTTGTCGAACACCAGCCCCTTCACCTGGTTGTAGGCCTCCCTCAGCGTGGTCACGTCCTTCGGAGCGTCCTTGAGCACGGCACCCCGGACCTTCTCGCGCTTGATCCCGTCGATGCGCTTCCATTCCGCGCCGACGATGTGCTCCTTCTTCATGCCGCCGACGAACAGGGAGGTCATGCCGACGATGTTGCGGTGCTGCGCGCCGAGCAGGGTCTCCATCACGTCGGCGCCGACCTTCACCAGGAACTTGCCGATGATGTGCTCCTGCTTGTTGCCCTTGACGGTGACGTGGTTGTCGTTGCCGATGGTGGTGGTCGACTTGCCCTTGATGTCGGTCTCCTCGTAGCCGAGGAACTTGTTGATCCAGTTGCTGTCGCTCGAGATCTGGACGCTCTTGCCGAGCCAGATCTCCGACTCGTGACCCGGGCAGTAGATCCGGATCTGCTTGGCGGCACCGTCCATCATGATCTCGTTGCCGCCGTGGTCCCGGATGATGCTCTTCTCCTTCTCGCCCGGTAGCGCCAGCGGCGGCATCGACTCGCTGTTGTAGACGCGGCCCGTCACGATCGGCTGGTCCGGGTCGCCGTTCAGGAACTCGACGATGACCTCGTGACCCATGTGGGGCAGGAACACGCCGCCCCACTCCTTGCCGGCCCAGTTCTGCGACACGCGCGCTCGGCACGACTGCAGGTCCTCGTCGGGATTGCCCCAGTGGAACGCGACCAGCACGCGGCCGTTGTCGTCGGTCTCCTCGACGACACGCGCGAGGTGCGGGCCCTGCACGACCGGCTTCTTGTGCACGATCGGCGGGCTGAACGGGGTCTGGCTGTCGATCGCCGAGAACTGCACCAGGTAGGGGCGCCCCGGATCGCGCGTGCCGTCCGGCTTGATGCCCTGGAACTGGTAGGTGGCGGCGACGCACAGGTATTGCTTGTTCTGGTCGGCGCGCGGGTGGCCCGCGAGCGTGAACAGGCCACCGACGGCCATCGCCAGGCTGTCCGTCGTGCCGCGGTAGTCCTCGACGGTCGTGTCGATCGCCTGCATGCGTGCGGTCGCCAGTTCCACGAGGTGGGGCTCGGTGGTCTCGTTCACGGCCTCGAAGTCGTGGATCTTCAACTCCGACGCGGCCTCGATCTGGAAGCGCGTCTTCTTCTTCTCCGAGATGCCGTTCGTGGTCAGGTACTCCGTTCCCGCGACCTGATACGAGCTCGCCCGCAGCGACTTGGTGAAGCGCCAGTCGGAGATCTGATGGTCGCTGGTCCCGGCACCGTCGAAGACATGGTCGAACGTGCCGAGATCCGGCAATCCCGTCGTGCCGCTGGTGACCTCCAGGGTGTGCTTCGTCTCTTCGTGGCGGTGCCAGTAGAAGAGTCCGAAGCGCTCCATCAGGCGACTGACGAACTCGAGGTCGCTCTCCCGGTACTGCACGCAGTGCTCCAGTTGCACGGCGGGAGACGCCGTCACGCCGCCGACGTCGACGGCGGACCGGTTCAGGCTGTCCTGGAGGACCTCCGCGAGCGACTTCTTCGCGAACACCCGGCTCGTCGTGGCTTCGCCCATCAGGGCGAGCTTCGGCTTGAGGATGGCGGTGTAGTAGCCGAACCGGTCCGTCATCCCCGTCATGGCGAAGTGGGTGACGATGCCGTGGAACCACCGCTCGTCGGCTCCGGTGCTGATGTGGATCGCCATCGGCTTGCCGAGCACGGCGCACAGGTCGACGTCCAGGTCGTCGCTGTACAGGCTCAGCGTGATCTCGAACAGCGTGCCGAGCCGCTCGGTGGCCGTGCCTCGCTCGAGCTTCAGTTCGCTGGCGAGGTCCTGGCAGACCACGTCGACCCGAAAGTCGCTGTTCGGGACCTTGATGACCACTTCCTTGATCTCGACGGGCATGGTTCCTTCCTGGGTGGCGAACAGAACGGATCGCGCGCGTCGATCCCGGCGAGACGTGGCGCGCTGTGGGCGATGCGGATGCTAGGGGGGGCGAGTGCCGGTGGCCATCGCCGAGTCGTGGTGACGTCGAGCGACGCATGCCGTGTCGACGTTCGCGGACAGCTCGGCGTTGCCCGCGTCGGCGGTGCGCGGCGCACAACGGCGGCCGGTGAGTCCAGTGGCACCAATTCTCGGGACGGCCGTGGGGCGCGGCAGCACCGATCCGTGGCCCGCCCGGTCCTCGCGCCCCGATCGCGGCGGGCTGCGTCGCTGGTCGGCAGCCCTGGGTCCGCGAGTCGTGGCCGGGTTCGGCTGGCGACCGGTTCGTCGGCCAGTGCTCGCCTTGGCCACGGGCCCGTTCGCTGGCTGCTCGCCCGACGGCCGTCGCCCGGCTCAGCCCGCGCGTTCGCGGAAGAACGCGACCAGATCCATGCTCTTCGGGGCCGTGGCCCCGAGCTGTCGCAGCAGCGTGGTGACCTGGCCGCGGTGGTAGCTGCCGTGGTTGACGACGTGCTGCAGCATCTGCTCGAAGGTCAGTGTCGCCATCTGTCCGTTGAACGCCGGGTAGGTCAGCGCGCGGGCGAGGCCCGCTGCGTCGAGTCCGTGCACGAAGGCGCGGAGGTCCGGGTCGAGCTTCGCCCAGGCCGCGCGGAGTGCCGCGAGCTCCGCGAACTGCTCGGCCGGCGGCAATCCGCGGGGCGTGCCGCCGCGCCAGCGCGACAGCCAGACTTCGTCGGCGCCGTAGAGATGGGCGAGCGTGTCGCGGACCGAGCCGAAGCTGTTGCCGAGGTTGCGCAGGAACTGCTCGGGGGTCAGGGCGGCGACCGCAGCGAGCGCGCGTTCGCGGGCCCAGACGTGGTAGTCGAGGAGTTGGCGGGCTTCGCTCGGGGTCATTCTGGGGCGGTGTAGCGAGTGGCGGGTGTGGGGTCGAGGTGGAGGGGTCCTCGGGCTGCGTTGCCGTTCGGTCGCCATGGAACCACGCCGCCGTGGTAGAGTCAGGGTTCCTGGTCTCCGTTGAGCAGCGACGGTTCGTCGTTTGATGGGAACCGCAGGGTGCTGCGCCGCACGGCGCGCCCTGCTCCACCCGTTGCGCGGACCCCGATGCGAGACCCGAAGCAGATCGTCCTGGCCAGCCTGGCCTACGCGAAGGAGCAGCGCGGCAGGAGTTGGTGGCACTTCGGCTCCACGCTCGCCGTGCTGTTCGGCCTCGCCGCCACGGTCTGCTGCTGCGACCCGTGGTGGCTCCGCGTGCCGGCGAGTCTGCTGCTCGGCCTCGTGCTGGTCCGCGTGTTCATCATCTACCACGACTTCCAGCACGGCACGATCCTGAAGGGCTCCAGGTTGGCCGGGGCCTTCCTCACCTGCTACGGCCTGCTGGTGCTCAATCCGCCGAGCATCTGGTCGCGCTCGCACGAACACCATCATCGCAACGTCGGCAAGATCTACGGCGCCAGCATCGGGTCGTATCCGGTGATGACCGCGGCTGCGTGGAGCAAGGCCGGCCGGTGGGAGCGCCTTCGCTACGTGCTGCAGCGGCATCCGCTCACGATCGCGGCCGGCTACCTGACCATCTTCTTCTACGGCATGTGCGTGCGGTCCTTCCTCGTCGACAAGCGCCAGCACGTCGACTCGGCGATCGCCGTGACCGTGCACGCGGCCCTGATCGTGCTGCTGGCGGTGTTCGCTCCCGCCTTGCTGCTGTTCCTGGTGCTGGTGCCGATGACCGTCGCCTGCGCGTTCGGCGCGTTCCTGTTCTACGCCCAGCACAACTACCCGTCGGTGAAACTGATGGAGGGCAAGGAGTGGTCCTACGTCGGTGCTGCGCTCGGGTCGTCGAGCTACATCCGCATGGGGGCCGTGATGCGTTGGTTCACCGGCAACATCGGCTTCCACCACGTGCACCATGTCAACGCGAAGATCCCGTTCTATCGCCTGCCGGAGGCGATGGCCGGCATCGCCGAGTTGCAGGGACCGGCGGCGATGACGCTGAGTCCGCGGCAGATGTGGCGGTGTCTGCGGCTGCGGGTGTGGGACGCGGAGCTCGGGCGCATGACCGGCTGAGGAGGCAGGGGACGGCCGACTGCTCCTCTCCAGCGAGCAGGAACGCCCCTGCGTCGTTCGACATGGACGCGCGGTGGGGCCGTGAGGTCGCCATGCCATCCCTGGTTATCATCCCCGCCGATGACGGCACCCGCTCCGGACGCCGATCGTGTCTGCATCGTCGGCGCCGGCCCCGGGGGCCTCGTGCTCGGCTACCTGCTCGCGCGCGCGGGCGTGCCGGTGACGATCCTCGAAGCGCATGCCGACTTCGACCGGGCGTTCCGCGGCGACACCGTGCACAGCACGACCATGGAACTGATGGCCGACCTCGGCCTCGTCGCCCAAGTCGAAGCTCTCCTGCACAGCCGCCTCGATCACCTGACGCTGGTGACGAGCACGCAGCGACTCGTGGTCGCCGAGTTCGGCAAGCTGCGCACTCCGTTTCCCTACGTCGGACTGCTTCCGCAGGCGGAGTTCCTCGCGTGGCTCGCGGCCGAGGGACGACAGCTCGGTGCCATGTTCGACCTGCGCATGCAGGCGACGGCGCGCTCGTTGGTGACGACGGATGGTGTGGTGACCGGAGTCACGTACGACGGTCCCGGCGGGCGCCACGATGTGCACGCGGCGCTGGTCGTCGGCGCCGACGGCCGTGGGTCGCGGATCCGCACGCTCGCCGGCATCGAACTGTCGAAGACGGCGCCGCCGATGGACGTGCTGTGGTTCGAGTTGCCAGCAGGCCCCGGCGACGAACTGCTCGATCCGCTGGCGATCCGATTCGGCACCGGCCGCCTCGTGGTTTGCATCCAGCGCGGCTCCTATTGGCAGATCGGCTACGTGATCCTGAAGGGCACGGTGCGCGAACTGCACGACCGCGGCATCGGCGCCCTGCGCGACGATCTGCGCGCCATCGTGCCGCCGTTCGGCCACCGCACGGCGGCGCTGACCGACTGGAAGCAGACGCAGGTGCTGGCGGTGCAGACCGGTCGCGTGGCACGCTGGCATCGGCCTGGATTGCTGCTGATCGGCGATGCCGCGCACGTGATGAGTCCGATCGGCGGTGTCGGGATCAACTACGCGATCCAGGATGCGATCGCGGCCGCCAACCTCCTCTTGGAGCCGCTTCGCACCGGCACTTTGACCGAAGCACACCTGGCGGGAGTGCAGCGCCGCCGCGAATGGCCGACGAAGGTGATGCAGGGCATCCAGGCAGTCGTGCAGCGCCGTGTCATCGAACAGGCGCTGCGTGGCGACACGCCGTTCGTGATCCCGTGGTTCCTCCGCGCGATCCGCGCCGTGCCGTTCGTGCGACAGATTCCGAGTGTGCTGTTCGGACGCGGTCTGCGAGTCGAACGGCTGCGCACGCCATGGCCGCGGGCCGCCGATTCCGTGGCCCCACCGCGTGCCCTTGGCCGGTGAGACTGGAGGCAGATTCCGGACGCCCGCGCCGGACGGCAAGGCAAGTTGTGGAGTTGTGCCCCCGCGAGCCAAGCCGTGCCACGTCGTGACCGACCCGATTGCACACTCGCGGGGCGCGGATCAGGGATCGCGCCGAAACCGCGGTTTCCCGCGCGAACTCGCGGGGGGAGAATGGTGGGCCGTGCAGGACTCGAACCTGCGACTTCGACTCTGTGAAAATCGCACTCTACCAACTGAGTTAACGGCCCAACTCGCGCTCCCGGGAGGCCCGGGAACCCGCTTGGCGCATCGCTCCGTAGCGATGCAGGGCGAGGGACGCTAGCGACCGCCGTGGCGTCTTGCAAGCCCACTTTTCGGCCCCTTCCACGCCACCGCCGCGCACCAGCTACCGACTCACCTCCGGGCCGGCAGACACCCGCCCGCCACTCACACCGGGGTCGTCGGCAGTGCCCCGTAGAACGCGGTCTGGAGCGTCAGCGTCGTCGCCACCCTTCCCGCCTTCGCGAACGCCGTCACCATCGCCCGCGCGATCTCCGCCGTCCTCCCAGCACTCAACGTGAACGCGATCAGCCCGGGCCCGTGGCCGCAGATGGTCGCCCCGGCGGCCCCGCTGGCGACCGCGGCGTCCAGCGCCTCGCTCATGCCAGGCAAGAGGCGCCTTCGGTAGGGCAGGTGCACCTCGTCGACGAGGCAGTGGCGCAACAGGTCCTCGTCGCCGTGCTGCAGCGCCTGCAGCACGCCGAGCGTGCGACCCGTCGTGCGCGCCGCCGCGGCGTGCGGCAGCGTCGGCGGCAGCACGCGCTTGGTCTCGGCGGTGCCCATCTGCGCGTCGGGCAGCGCGATCACGTAGTGCCAGTCGTCGTGCACCAGGAACGGCAGGATGCGCTGGTGCAGTTCGCTCTCCTGCGGCAGCGACGTCGTCACCGTGGCGCACAGGCCGCCGAGCAGCGCCGCCGCCCCGTGCGCGGGATCTCCGCCGAGCGGCACCAGTGCGTCGAGCAGCTGGCCGGGCGTCCACTTCTTGCGCGACAGGCGGGCGGCGATCGCGAGGCCGGCGGCGTAGCCGGCACTGATCGTGCCCATGCCGGTGCCGCGCGGGATCGTGCCTTCGACCAGCACCGACAGGCCCTTCACCAGCGACACGTCGAGCAGTTCGGCGCCGCGGCGCAGGCCGCGCAGCACGGGATCGTGGCGCGGGTCCTCGAGATGTGCGCTCGGATCGTCGTGGCGCTCGACCACGATCTGCCCGTCGGAACGGTGCTCGACGGTGATGCCGAGCGGCAGGTCGAGCGCCAGCGACAGCACCCCGTAGCCCGGGCCGAGGTTGGCCGCGGTCGCGGGCACGTGGAAGGTGATCGGCTGGGGCTTGGCCACGCTGCGCTATCGGCCGAACGGCCGGTCCTCGATGACTGGGAACGCTGTCGCCGGCGGCCAGGGGGCTATGCGTCCGTCAGTCGCCGAACGTGATGCCCTGGGCCAGCGGCAGGCTGGTGCCCCAGTTCACCGTCGACGTCTGGCGACGCATGTAGATCTTCCAGCTGTCCGAACCGCTCTCGCGGCCGCCGCCGGTCTCCTTCTCGCCGCCGAACGCGCCGCCGATCTCGGCCCCGCTGGTGCCGATGTTGACGTTGGCGATGCCGCAGTCGCTGCCGATCGCCGAGACGAAGCGCTCGGCGCTGCGCGCGTTCAACGTGAAGATCGAGCTGCTGAGGCCCTGCGGCACGTCGTTGTTGACGGCGATCGCCTCTTCCACCGACTGGATCGGGACGATGTAGAGGATCGGTGCGAACGTCTCCTCCTTGACGATCGGCAGCATGCCCGGGCAGCGCACGATGGTCGGCTCGACGTAGGCGCCGCCCTTCAGCACGCCCGGCACCTTGGCGCGCTTGCCGCCGACCACGACCTTGCCGCCCTGCTCGACCGCCGCCGAGACCGCGTGCTCGAACGCCTTCGCACTCGCCTCGTCGATCAGCGGGCCGACCAGCGTCTTCTTGTCGAACGGGTTGCCGATCTTGCACTGCCCGTAGGCCTTGACCAGGCGCTCCTGCAGCTCGTCGACGACCTTCGTGTGCACCAGCAGTCGGCGCGTGGTCGTGCAGCGCTGGCCGGCGGTGCCGACCGCACCGAACACGATGCCGCGCACGGCGAGGCCGAGGTCGGCGTCGTCCATCACGGTGATCGCGTTGTTGCCGCCGAGCTCGAGCAACGAACGGCCGAAGCGCTGCGCCACGCGCGGCCCGACGATGCGGCCCATGCGCGTGCTGCCGGTCGCCGAGACCAGCGGGATCGTCGGATCGTCGAGCAGGGCACTGCCGACGGTCAGGTCCGGACCGATCACGAGGCCGACGAGCGCGCTCCATTCCTTGCCGAGCACCTCGGCGGCGATCCTGGTCATCGCGATCGACGTCAGCGGCGTCTTCAGCGACGGCTTCCACAGGCAGCTGTCGCCGCAGACCAGCGCCAGCATCGAGTTCCACGCCCAGACGGCGATCGGGAAGTTGAACGCGGTGATGATCCCCACCGTGCCGAGCGGGTGCCACGTCTCGCGCATGTGGTGCTGCGGGCGCTCGCTGGCGATCGTCAAGCCGTAGAGCTGGCGCGACAGGCCGACCGCGAAGTCGGCGATGTCGACGCACTCCTGCGCCTCGCCGAGCCCTTCCTGCACGATCTTGCCGGCCTCGAGTGTGACCAGCTTGCCGAGCAGTTCCTTCTGCTCGCGGAACGCGTTGCCGATGCGCCGCACGAACTCGCCACGCTGCGGGGCCGGCAGTTCGCGCCAGCGCAGGAACGCCGCGTGCGCCGCCTTGCTGACCGCCGCGTAGTCGGCCGCCGTCGCCATCGCGACGCGCCCGATCTCGCTGCCGTCGATCGGCGACTTGACGACGAGCTCCTCGCCCTTCGTCTTGCGCCAGGTGCCGTCGAAGGCGCCGCTGTTGGTCTTGCCGATGCCGAGTTTCGCCAGGAAGGAGGTGTCCATGTGGGGGGCGAACATGGTCCACACCCGCGGGTGTTGTGCAAGTCGCCCTCCGCCCACCCGGCCTGCCCGCCGCCCGCTCGCTCGCTTGGCTCACGCGGCTCGCGCGGCGGCATCGGGCCAGGAACGCCACCGGCCCGTTCGCTGGCCCGCTCCGAGCCGTTGCTCCGGGAGGTGCGTCGAATCGGCGGTCCGCGAACGGACTCGACGAGCGGCGCTCGAGGTTGCGAGTTCGTTCGGCCCCGGAAATGGCGAAGGCCCGCGGCACCAGGTGCCGCAGGCCTCGTTCGCACCGGAAGCCGGCGTCGGGCGTCGCGTGCTTCAGCGCCAGATGCAGTTGTTGTTGGCGCGGTCGAGCGCGTTCTTCAGCTTCTCCTGCTGGTGGCGCGCCCAGGTGCACGGCGGCGTGTAGCGGTGCTGGATCAGGCTCGCGACCGACTGCTGCATCAGCTGCGCGATCGTCATCTCGCCGAGGCACGGGTCTTCGATCACGCAGTCCGGGTGCACGAAGCCGACCGCGACGTTGCAGTGCATCGCGACGAGTTGCGCCGACAGCTGGTAGGCCATGTTCCAGGCGTTCGCGCCCTGCAGGTAGCAGCGGAACTGCGCCAGCGAGCCCGGCGCCACGCGGCAGCCGAAGGTGTTGACGATCTGCAGCACCGGCAGCGTCGGCAGCAGGTTGAACTGCTGGACCTTGCACAGGCCGTGGTGGTTGCGCCAGTAGCCGACGGTGCGCGCGTTGCACGGCAGGGCCATCGGGGCGGCGCCGAAGTCGGCGACGGCGACGTCGGCGCAGGCGCACACTTCGATGGCGCGCGACGCGGCGGTGGTGGCGACGTGCGTGCCGGGCACGGCGAACTCGACCGTGTAGCTGCCGGCGGCGACGTTCTCGAAGCGGAACTCACCGGCGGCGTTCGTGGTCGTCGCGACCGAAGTGGCGCCGGTCACGAGGCGCACTTCCTGGTTGGCGAAGCCACCTTCGCCGGCGTCACGCTGGCCGTCGTGGTCGCTGTCGACGAACACCGAGCCGGTGACGTCGCTGCCGTCGCCCGAGCCGATCCAGAACGCGTCGTAGGAGCGCACGGCACAGCTGCCGTCGGACTGCACGCCGCCCAGCAGCAGGTACGGATTGTCGTAGCCGAAGGTCAGGTCCCAGGTGTTCCCGAACAGCACCTTGAAGCGGCACGGTGCGGCCTGCGAGGCGGCGAACGGCGACAGCCGCAGGCTCATGCCCTGGCCGCCGAGGCCGATGCCGAACTGGTCGGCGGCCGGGTTGCTCGCGAACGGCAGCGACAGGGAGATCACGCCGGCGTTGTTCTGCACCGACACGAAGCGTTCGAGCGGGTCGTTGGTCGACAGCATCTCGAGCGTGTTCGGGCTCGGCGAGCCGGCCACGTAGACGTAGTAGGTCCCGGTCGGGATGGTCGCCGGGAACGCGAGGTAGACGCCCTCGTCGGCGGCGGTGAAGTGTGGCTCGGCCCCGGTCTGGACGTACGGCAGGGCCGCGCCCTGCGCGGTCACCAGCTGCACCGGGAACAGGTTGTCGGAGCAGTTCTGGGCGGCGACGGGGAGGGTGATGGCGGCGGCCACGGCGAGGGTGAAGAGCTGGGTGCGGATCATCAGGGTCGTTCGGTTGGTAGGAAGGCGAACGCGGTCGAGCGCGTTGCGGTGAGGGACGATACCCCTCACCCGAGCGCTGCAGCGGAAACCGCGTGCGGACAAGTGGATAGGGCTGTGCAGATGCGCGGAACCGCCGCTGGCACCGGCGCTCCCGGCGGTCTCGGATCCGGACGCGCAGGATGGCGGTCTCGGCCCTTTCCGCCGTGCCGCCACGCGGGTACGCACTCCGCGTGCTCGTCTCCCCTCTGCAGTCGGCCGCACCCGCGGTGGTTCCCTCGGCCGAGGCGTCCGGGCACGGAGCGCTCGACGGCGTGCTCGGCGAACTGGCCCTGTTGTTCGCCCTCTGCGTCGGCGTCTCGGTGCTGTTCCACCGGTTGCGTCTGCCCAGCATCGTCGGCTTCCTGTTCGCTGGCGTGCTGGTCGGCCCGAACACGATCGCGCTGGTGAAGCACGAGGCGATGGTGCGCGAACTGGCCGAGGTCGGCATCGTCGTGCTGCTGTTCGCCGTCGGTCTCGAAGTGCCGCTCGGCCAGATCGCGCGCCTGAAGCGCACGATCGCGCTCGGCGGCGGCGTGCAGGTGGTCGGCACGGTGGTCGCCGCGGCCGCCGTCTGCTTCGCGGTCGGACTGCCGTGGAACACGGCGGTGTTCCTCGGCTTCCTGCTGAGCCTGTCGAGCACGGCGGCGACCACCAAGATCCTGGTCGACCACGGCGAACTCAGCGCGCCGCACGGCCGTATCGTGCTCGGCATCAACATCGCGCAGGATCTCGCGGTCGTGCCGATGATCCTGCTGATCCCGATGCTCGGCAGCGAAGCGGGGGCCTCGGGATCGGTGCTGGCGTCGCTGCGGAACCTCGGCCTGCTGGCGGTCGTGGTCATGGTCGCGCGCCTGCTCGTGCGGCCGGTGCTGCGGCTCGTCGCGCGCACGCGCAATCGCGAGCTGTTCGTGCTGTTCCTGGCGACCTGGTGCCTGTCGCTCGCGGTCGTCACCAGCAAGCTCGGCCTGTCGCTGGCGCTCGGTGCGTTCCTCGCGGGCATCCTGCTGGCCGACTCCGACTACCACAGCCAGGCGGCGTCCGAGGCCGAACCGTTCCGCGACGCGTTCGCGAGCCTGTTCTTCGTGTCGATCGGCATGCTGTTCGACTGGCGCACGATCCTGCAGTTCCCCGGCACCGTCGCGCTGGCACTGGCGGCGGTCGTGGTCGGCAAGACGCTGGTCGTGATGCTGGCGGCGCGGCAGCTGGGGCAGCCGGGTTGGGTGCGGCTGCGCGCGGCGATGACGATGGCGCAGGTCGGCGAGTTCTCGTTCGTGCTGGTGCAGCTCGGCACCGATTCGAAGCTGCTCGGTGGCCACCACGAGAAGGTGTTCCTGGTCACCGCCGTGCTGTCGATCGCGATCACGCCGGCGCTCTACGCGTTCGGCCGGCGCCTCGCGGCGCGCACGCGCGACGCGGCGGGTGCTTCGGCTGCGGCCAGTGGGGACGCACACGGCCACCACGGCGCGCTGCACGACCATGCGATCGTGGTCGGCTTCGGACCGACCGGCCGCACCATCGCCGCGGGCCTGCAGACGCTCGGCATCCCGTTCGTCGTGTCCGAGATGAACGCCAACACGGTGCGCGCCGAGAAGGAGCACGGCGTGCCGATCGTTCTGAGCGACTGCACGCGCATCAGCGCCCTGCAGGCGCTCGGGGTCGAACGAGCCCGCATCGTCGTGTTGGCGGTCAACGACAGTGCCGCGACGTCCCGCATCGCCCAGTTGTGCCGGCAGCTGGCGCCGGACGCGCACGTGCTGGCGCGCGCCGTCTACACCGCCGAGGCCGACGGCCTGCGCCGCGCCGGTGCGCACGACGTGGTGCCGCAGGAACTCGAGGCCTCGGTCGAGATGCTGGTGCGCGTGTTGCGCCGCTTCCTGGTGCCCGACGACCAGATCGGCCGCCAGGTCCAGGACGTGCGGCGCCGCGGCGGCAGCGGCCGTATCGCCCCGCACACCGCCGGCGACGTGATGAACGTCACCGACTTCGTGCCCGGCATCGGCTTCGCCGCGTGGCGCGTGCAGCCCGGTTCGGCGAGCTGCGGTCGCACGCTGGCGGACGCGGGCGTGCGCCGGCGCACCGGCTGCAGCGTCGTCGCGGTGCGGCGCGGGGCGCAGAACCTGCCGGCGATCACGCCGGAGACGACGCTGGCGGTCGACGACACCGTGGTGGTGATCGGGCCGAGGGAGCGCCTGGTCGACGCGGCGGCGATGTTCGTGCAGCCGGCCGGTGGATCGGTCGTCGGCAGCAGCACCACGTCGCTGCGGCTCGACGTCGGCGACAGCACGCCGCCGCCAGCACCGCGTGGCGACGGAGGCACGGCATGAACCGGTACCAGTTGGGGGCGCTGCTGTGCCTCTGCGCCAGTGCGCCGCTCGCCTGGCATCTGTACCACCGTCGCAGCGGGCCGCCGGTGGTGCGGTTCGCCACGTTCAACGTCGCGTTGCACCGCGCGGCCGGCGGCGATCTGCGCCGCGAACTGGTCGGTGGCGGCAGCGTGGTGGCGCGGCAGCTGGCGGCCATCGTGCAGCGCACCGCCCCCGACGTGCTGCTGCTGCAGGAGTTCGACCGCGACGAGGACGGTGCGGCGCTGGCGTCGTTCCGACGCGAATACCTGGCGGTCGGCCAGAGCGGCGGCGATCCGATCGAGTACCCGTTCGTCTTCACGGCGGCGGTGAACACCGGCGAACCGTCGGGCATGGACCTCGATGGCGACGGCCGCAGCGACGGGCCGGGCGATGCGCACGGCTACGGCACGTTCCCAGGCCAGTACGGCATGGTGTTGCTGTCGCGCCACCCGATCCTGGTCGACGAGGTGCGCACGTTCCGCACGCTGCCGTGGTCGGCGATGCCCGACCCGCAGCGGCCGCCGAACTGGTCGGACGAGCTGTGGTCGCGGCTGCGCTTGTCGTCGAAGAGCCACTGGGACGTGCCGATCGGCGTCGGCAGCCAGCGCGTGCACGTGCTCTGTTCGCACCCGACACCGCCGGTGTTCGACGGACCCGAGGACCGGAACGGCTGCCGCAACCACGACGAGATCCGCTTCTGGGTCGACTACCTGACGCCGGGCGCCGACGGCTGGATCGTCGACGACGCCGGGCGACGCGGCGGTCTGTCGGCGGAGGTTGCGTTCGTGCTGCTCGGCGACCTGAACTGCGATCCCGTCGACGGCGATGCGCGGCGCGCAGCCCTGCAGGCGCTGCTCGCGCATCCACGCGTGCAGGATCCGGCGCCGCGCAGTGGCGGCGGCCCGGATGCGGCCCTGCAGCAGTTCGGGCGGAATGCGCAGCACGAGGGCGATCCGGCGTTCGACACCGGCGACTTTCCCGATGGCCCGGATCCAGCCCAGCCGGGGCACGGTCCCGGCAACCTGCGCGTCGACTACGTGCTGCCGGCGCGCACGCTGCAGGTGGCGCAGGGTGGTGTGTTCTGGCCGCGCTCGTTCGAGGGGCTGCACGCGTTCGCCTCGGTGAGCGACCATCGGTTGGTCTGGGTCGACGTCGTCGCGCGCTGAAGCGGGACGCGCTCGTTTGCGCCGCAGGTGGCCACCGGCCATCATCCGCCGGTGAACTTCGCCGCCGTGTCGCGCGTGCTCGCGGGTTTCGTCGCCTTCTTCACGTTGGCGCAGCTCGCCCCGTTCGCGCTCGCCTTGTGGGAGCCGGCGAACGAACGGGGCTCGGCCACGGCCGGCTTCGCCGGCAGCCTGTCGCTCGGCACCGTGGCGGTGGCGCTGTTGTGGATCGGTGGGCGCGGGGCGGTCGGCGGGTTCTACCGGCGCGAGACCCTGTGCGTCGCCGGCTTCGCGTGGGTGCTGGCCAGCGTGCTCGGCGCGGTGCCGTTCCAGTGGTCGGGCCTGCTGCCGGACGCGTGCGACGCGCTGTTCGAGAGTGTCAGTGGCCTCACGACCTGCGGCGGCACCGTGCTCGGCAGTGCCGGCAATCCGACGCCCGAACAGACGCCGGGCAGCCTGCTGCTCTGGCGTGCGCTGCTGCAGTGGCTCGGCGGCATCGGCATCGTGCTGATCTTCGTGGCGCTGCTGCCCGCGGGGGCCGCGAACAAGCATCTGATGACCGCCGAAGCGGTCGGCGTCGCCAACGACGGCTACCAGCCGCGGGTGCTGCACCAGGCGCGCTGGATCGTCGCGGTCTACGTGCTGCTGACGGCCGTCTGCGCCGGCGCCTTGATGTCGGTCGGCGGCATGGGCTGGCTCGACGCGACCTGCCACGCATGCTCGTGCCTCGCGACCGGCGGCTACAGCACGAAGACCTCGGTGGCGGTGTTCCAGGACCTCGGCGCCGAGCTGGTGCTGACGCTGTTCATGTTCGTCGGCGGCTGCAGCTTCACGATGCTGGCCGGGGTGCTGCGCGAGGGCTGGTCCGGAGTGCGTGGGCTCGTGCGTGGCGGCGAGTTCCGGCTCTACACCGCGGTGACCGTGCTGGCGGTGCTGGCGACGGCGCTCGACCTGGTGCGCGGCGGCAAGGAACTCGGCACGGCGTTGCGCGAAGCGTCGTTCAACGTCGTCAGCATGCTGAGCTGCTGCGGCTTCGCCACCGCCGACTTCCAGGCGTGGCCGCCGCTGTCGCTGCTGGTGATCTTCGCCTGCACGATGATGGGCGGCTGTTCGGGCTCGGCGGCCGGCGGCATGAAGATGGTGCGGGTGCTGGTCTGCC
>JAEUHU010000225.1 GCA_016793305.1 Planctomycetota bacterium | reverse complement strand
GTCCTCGCTCTTGCCCGAGATCTTCAGCATGTGGTCGATCTCGACCATCGTGAACGCCTTCACGTGGATGTCGGGCCGCGCCCGCTTCGCCGCGCGCACCACGTCGAGGTAGTACTCGTACGGCATCGTCGGGTGGATGCCGGCGACCATGTGCACCTCGGTGACCGGGCGGTGCAGCTGCTCGCGCACCTTCTGCTCGACGATCGACGGCGTCATCAGGTAGGCGCGCTCCTCGCCTTCCTTCGCCGCGAACGCGCAGAACTTGCACGAGTAGATGCAGATGTTCGTGTAGTTGACGTGCTGGTTGATGTTGAAGAACGTCTTCCTGCCGTGCATGCGCGTGCGCACGCGGTGGGCCATCAACCCGACCGCCGCGAGGTGCGGGGTCTCGTAGAGACGCACGCCGTCCTCGAACGACAGGCGCTCGCCGTTCCGGACCTTGGCGTCGATGTCGCCGAGACCGGCCCGGTCGATCAGCTTCGTGGCGAGGGACTCGTCGAGGTGGGCGTAGCGGAAGGCGTTCATCGCGGGGCGGGAAGGGTAGGCTGGGCGCTGGCCTCGGTGAAGGGCAACGGGCCGGACGGCAGGTGAATTGCCATCGTCGCCCCGGCCCAGCGTGTCGTCGCCCGGGCTGGACCGGATGCACCGAGGCTGGCACTCTGCCACCTGGGAGAGCTGCTCCCCGAGGAATCGCCCCATGCTCCGAAGTGCCACGCTGGTCGTTCTCGCCGGTTCGCTCGTCACCTCGACCGTGGCCGCCCAGACCGGGCGTTCGATGAAGCTGCGGGGGCCGATGGTGATCGGCCAGACCGCATCGATCGTGATGGAACACCCCCCGGCGATCGCGGGCCATCAGTTCGCGATGGCGATGTGCTCACCGACCTATCCGGGCGCCCTGTCGGTGTCGGACCCAGGGCTGGTCGAGGGCGTGTTGCGGCTCGATCCGCTGGGCTACTCCGTGCTCGGAATCGGCGTGCTGGATGCAACCGGCCAGAGTCCGGCGCTGGTCGTCGTGGTGCCGAACGACCCGCTGCTGGTCGGCGCGTCGTTCGACGTGCAGGGTGCCGACATCGATGGCTCGGGCTTCCTCGCGTTGACGGACAACGACGTCGAGGTCACGGTCGCGGCCCCGCCGCCCGCGAGCCTGAACATGGTGGCGATCGCGCCGGGCACCTTCTCGATGGGCTCGGACGCTGTGGGTGGGGTCGCGACGCCGGTCCACCCGGTGACGATCACGCAGCCGTTCTGGATGGGCAAGTACGAGGTGACGCAGGCGGAGTTCCAGGCCCTGATGGGCAGCAACCCATCGCTGCACCAGGGGCCGTCGTTCCCGAACAGCGGCAACCGGCCGGTGGAGCAGGTGAGCTGGAACCAGGCGGTGGCCTACTGCGACGCGTTGACCGTGCAGGAGGCTGCCGCGGGGCGACTGGCGATCGGGTACGAGTACCGGCTGCCGACGGAAGCCGAGTGGGAGTACTGCTGCCGCGCCGGTTCGACCACGGAATGGAGCGTCGGCAACAGTGCGAACTGCGTCGACGCCAACTTCTACAGCGGCGGCAACTGCGTGCCCGGCCCGACTTGGTGGGGTTACCAGACCAGCGACGTCGGCTCCTATCCCGCGAATGCGTTCGGTCTGCACGACCTGCACGGCAACGTCTACGAGTGGTGCCTCGACGCGTGGGACGGCTTCCCGAACTACCCTGCCACCCCTGTGTCGGATCCGCTGGTGACCTTCGGCGGCTACCGGGTCATCCGCGGCGGCAGCTGCAGCGACTACTCCTTCTACAGCCGTTCCGCGCACCGCAACTACAGCTGGCACATCGGCTCGTTCGCCTTCGGCTACACCCTGGGCTTCCGCGTGGTCTGCGCGCCGGTGCGTTGAACGAGGCGTGCGTCGGCGCGAACGGGCCGCGGGCCCGGGCTACTTGAAGGTCTTGTTGAACTCGAGCCACTTCTCGTTGATCGCCTTCCAGACGTCCGGCTGCAGCGGCACCGCCAGGTCGTTGGTGCCGACCAGCAGCGCGTCGCGCCATTTGTAGTAGAGAGCGTTCCGGTCCTTCATCATCTGCGCGGTGAGGCCGACCGCGGGCACGTCGCCGGTCGGATCGGGGCCGGCCTTCCAGTAGGCCGTGCCGAGCGCGCGCACGTAGTCGGCGACCAGCGTCGGCTTGCCGAACGCCTGCTGCCCGTCGTGCATCAGGAACCAGCGCATGAGACGTGCGCACTCCGGCGTGTAGCCCCAGTTCTTCTCCATCGAGCCGTCGGTGGGGCTGATCTGGATGTGCTCCTGCATCAGCTCCCACAGGGCCGTCATGGGCTGGCTGTTCTGCCGGTAGTAGTCGATGCGGCCCTTCTCGACGTCGCCGGCGGAGAACTCGAGCTTCTTGCCGTCGAACTTCGAGCTGCGCAGGAACTCCCACCAGCCGTTGTCGAACCAGCGTGGCAGGGCCGGGAGCACGCCGGGATCGACGTCGTCGCACAGGTGCCACAGCACCGCGCGCAGCGTCTGGCCGTAGCCGGTCGCGCCACCGAGGTCGCGGTCGTTGACGACCCACAGCTCGCGCCGCTCCTGGTCGTACTCGCGCGAGCTGTTGCGCGTCGTCAGCAGCGCGTTGTACTGGTGCACGCTGTCGAACACGCGCAGCACGGCCGGCAACGGCGCGTCCTTGGTCAGCTCGGGCAGCTTCTTCGCGAGCCAGTCGCGCGCGGCCTCGGCGGCGGCGACGGTCTTCTTGGTGAACGCCGGATCGGCGCCGCTGAGCACCGTCCAGTACTTCGACTTGCCGAGCTTGCAGCCGGCCTCCGGCGTCTTCGTCGTCGCCGCGACCGCCGCCTCGGCGAACGCGCGGTGCGCGGCGAGCCGCGTCGCCGCGTCCTTCTTCGCCCAGTCGGCGTCGCTCTGCCACGGCGGCACCGGCCGCGGGGCCTCGACCCGTTCGACCGGCTCCATCGAGCCGAACACCGCCTCGACGTCCTTCTTGACCCGCTCGGCGTGGTTCTCGAGCACCTCGACGCAGATCGCCGCTTCGCCGTCGGCGAGCGGCAGCGTCTGGCCGAGCAGTACGCGGTCGCCGGGGATGCCGGTGCCGGTGAGCCGCTGGCCCTGCACCGTGCCGACCTTGTGCGGCGACCGGTCGACGTTGGTGGCGCCGAGCCCACGCGATGCGAAATCCTCGAGGCTGCGGAACGGCGAGGTGCGCGGCAGCCCGTCGCGCGTGTCGGCGGCCTTGTCGCCACCGCTCGCGAAGAACATCACGCGCAGCAGCGGCGTGTGCGTGCCCTCCTTCTTGCTCGCCAGGGCGCTCGGGCCGGCGAACAGGCGCACCGTGGCGTGCCGATCGGTGTCGCCGGGCAGTTCGGTCCAGCCCTTGGGCGCCTGGAACGAAAGCCCCGCGCGCGGCTCGGGGATCGGCTTCTGCGCGCCCAGCGGGGCGGCGAGGGCCAGGATCGTCGGGACGAGGGTGCGGAGGGCTTTGCGCATGGCGCGGCGATCATGCCGGCGGTGCTTGGCGCCGCCAAATGGGCCGGAGGCCGTTCGCCCAGCGCCGAAGGCGCCGCGGGCTACTTGTTCAGCTCTTCCATCACCTTCATGGCCAGCTCCTGGCCCCACTTCTGCCCGGCTTCCATCGACTCCTTCATCATCGGACCTTGCGCCTGGATCCAGCGCTTGCCGGAGGGCGTGCGGAAGAACGCCAGCAGCGTGTCGAGGTCGCCGGAGTCGACGTGCTTCATGTAGATCGGCACGATCATCTCGACGAGCTGCTCGGGCTTCGCCAACTCGAGGAACTTGGCGGCGAAGCCCTCCGGCAGGTTCGGCATCGACTCGAAGGCCTGCATCATCTGCTCCATCGCCTGCTTGCCCATCTGCGCGGCTCCGGTGACCTCGAGCAGCTCGCGGACCTTGGCCTCCTTGGCGGCAGCACCTGCCTTCGGGTCCTGTGCCTCGGCGGCTGGCTTCGGATCCTGCGGCTGCGAGAGCAGGTGGGTCAGCGACGGGGCGGCGACGAGGACGAGCGGGAAGAGGATGCGGGCGAAGAGTGGGGACATGTCGGGTTCTCCTGGAAGCGGCATGCTGGCCGCGCCCGCTGGGGCCCACAAGCGCGCTGGCGCAGAAGTCCCGCGGGGCTGGGGGCATTGCCGGCGCAGCGGCCCTCGCTATCGTGCCGCGTCTTCCTGGAGGCCACCATGCAACGCATCTGCATCGCTGTGACCGCCTCCCGGTTCTCGCGCGCCTGAACGCGCGCGGCGGCCGGGTGAGCGTCGAGTCCTGACACCCCGGTTTCCATCGGGCGTGCTCGCGCACGCCATGGCACCCAGCAGATGCGTTCCCCAGAAGACCGCGGCGGGCGGTCGTTTGCCAAGACCCGCCAACTCTGTGCCCAGGTGCACGACGCGCTGTCGTACGCCCTGGGCGATTCCTCCGATCCGGTCCTGATGGACCTCGTGCTCGACCGCGTCGAGCCGATGCAGGACGACCGGCACGTGCTGGTCGTGATGCTGGATCCGTGCGGCGACGGCCTGGCCGCGTCCTTGGACGCGCTCGATCGCGCGCGCGGGTTCCTGCGCGAAGCGGTGGCGGCTGCCCTCACGCGGCGACGCGTGCCGCAGCTGTCGTTCACGGTGACGCCGACCGGAGGGGCACGATGACCGTCGTGCACCGCTGGTTGGCGGAGCCGTTGCCGCGCGACGTCCAGCAGGCGCTGGAACGGCTCGCGGCAGCGCCCGCCGTGCAGCACGTCGCGGTGATGCCGGACGTGCACCTCGCCGAGCACGTCTGCATCGGCACCGTCGTCGGCACCACCGATCGCCTGTATCCGCAGGCGGTCGGTGGCGACATCGGCTGCGGCATCGCCGCGGTGGCGGTGGCGGCGACCGCCGACGCGCTGGCCGACGAAGCGGCCGCCGAGCGATTGTTCGCCGCCCTGCGCGAACGCGTGCCGTCGCTGCGGCAGCGGCGGCGCCGTGAGCTCGACGCGTTCGGCCTCTCCGACTGGGCGCTCGATCGTGCCATGCGCCGCGACCTGCAGTTCGAACTCGGCACGCTCGGCCGCGGCAACCACTTCCTCGAAGTGCAGGCCGACGAGGCGGACCGGCTGTGGCTCATGGTCCACAGCGGTTCGCGCGCGCTCGGCCCCGCGGTGCGCGACCATCACCTCGCGCGCGGCCAGCCGGTCGGCAAGGGCCTGATCGCGCTGCCGTCAGTCGGGCATGGGCTCGACTACCTGCACGACCACGACGTCGCGCTTTGGTTCGCGCGGCAGAACCGACGCGCCATCGCCGAAGCCGCGGCCGTGGCGTTGCACGAAGCGCTCGGCCTCGCCGTCGACTGGTCGAGCTGGCAGGACGTCGTGCACAACTTCGTGCGCTGCGAACGGCACGGCGACGCGGAGCTGTGGGTGCATCGCAAGGGGGCGGCCTCGGCGGACCTCGGGGAGTTCGGCGCGATCCCGGGCTCGATGGGCAGCCGTTCGTTCCACGTCGAAGGACGCGGCTGTGCGGCGGCCCTCCGTTCGAGCTCGCACGGGGCGGGCCGACGGTTGCCGCGCGGCGAGGCGATGCGGCGCATCTCGCCGAAGGAGTTCGAGCGCCAGCTCGGTGGCGTGCACTTCCCGCGGGCGCTGGTCGACGAACTGCGCGACGAGGCCCCCGGAGCCTACAAGGACATCGGGGCGGTGATGCGCGCGCAACGCGACCTGGTGAAGGTCGTGCGCCGGCTGCGGCCGGTGCTCGCCTGGAAGGGTGTCTGAAGCACGGCCGAAAACCCTGCGTCCGATGGCGTCGTCCGGCGAACATGCCGCGATGCCGTCGGCATCGGTCGTCAGTCTGCGCAGCGTGCACAAGTCGGTGCACGAAGGTCTCGGCACGCGGGTCGTGCTCGCCGGCGTCGACCTCGACGTCCGGCCCGGCGAAGCGGTCGCGGTGCTCGGACGCAGCGGGTCCGGCAAGTCGACCCTGCTCAACCTGATCGCCGGCATCGACGACCTGGACGCCGGCAGCGTCGTGACCTGCGGCGTCGACGTCGGGCGCGCCGACGAACGGGTGCGGGCGCGCCTGCGCAGCGAGCGGCTCGGGTTCGTGTTCCAGGCCTTCCACCTGCTGCCGACGTTGACCGTCGCCGAGAACGTCGCTCTGCCGCTCGAGCTCGCCGGCACTTCCCGCACGGTCGCTGCCGCCCGCGTGCGCGAACTGCTCGAACGCATCGGCCTCGCCGACCGGGCCGGTGCGTGGCCCGACGTGCTGTCCGGCGGCGAGCAGCAGCGGGTCGCCGTGGCGCGCGCCGTGGCGAGCCGGCCGCAGCTGCTGCTGTGCGACGAGCCGACCGGCAACCTCGACGACGCGGCGTCGGCGATCGTGCTCGGCCTGCTGCACGAGCTGCGCCGGGCCCACGGTGCGGCGCTGGTGGTCGTCACGCACAGTGCCGCGACCGCCGCGACCTGCGACCGCCAGCTGCAGCTCGACGGCGGGGTTCTGCACGATCTCGCGGTGAAGGGCGGCTGAGCGATGCGCCTGTTGCTGCGTTTCGGCCTGCGCCATCACCGGCGCCATCCACTGCAGACGGTGCTGACCGTGCTCGGCATCGCCGCCGGGGTGCTGCTGCTGGTGGCCATGCAGATGGCGCAGCGCACCGCGGAGAGCGCGTTCGACCAGGCGCTGCAGACCGTCGCCGGCCGTGCGACGCACACCGTGACCGCCGGACCGGGCGGCTTGCCGGTCGCCACCTACGCGGCGGTGCGCGCGGCCCTCGGTGGGCGCTGCGTGGCCCCGAGCCTGCGGCTCGTCGCGCGCGCGAACGAGCGCCCCGAACGCACCGTGCTGCGGGTGCTCGGCGTCGATCCGTTCGCCGACGTGGAACTGCGCCCCTGGGCGGCACCGGGCGGCGGCGCCGCCGGCGAGGCCTTCCCGGTCGGGGACCTGGTCGCCGAACCCTCGACGTTCGTCGCGTTGCCCGCCTTGCTCGAACGACTCGGCGTGGCCCCGGGTGGCACGGTGTCGTTGACGATCGGCGGCCGGCCGGTGGTGGCGCGCTGCCTCGGCGTGCTGCAGGTGCCGGACACGATCGCTCGAGGTCTCGACGACGTGCTGCTGGTCGACATCGCCACGGCCCAGGAGTGGAGCGGTCGGCTCGATCGGATCGATCGGCTCGACCTGCGACTGGTCGGCGAACGGGCCGAGGAGCAGCTCGCGACGCTGCGCGCACTGTGCGGCCCGGGCGTGCGGCTCGTCGCGGCCGGCACGCAGCAGGGCGGGCTCGCGCAGCTGGCGCGTGGCTTCCGGATCAACCTGACGGCGCTGAGCCTGCTGTCGCTGCTGGTCGGTGCGTTCCTCGTGCACGAGACCATGCGGCTGTCGGTGGTGGCGCGGTATTCGTCGTTCGGCGTGCTGCGCGCGCTCGGTGCGTCGGGCGGGGCGCTGGCTCGCGGCGTGGCACTCGAGGCCGTGCTGCTCGGCCTCGTCGGCAGCGGGCTCGGTGCGTTGCTCGGCGCGTTCGCGGCGGACCTGCTGCTGCAGCCGCTGGTGCGCACGCTGAACGACCACTACGCGACCTTCTCGCTGCAGGCGGTGCAGTGGGAGCCGGCGGTGCTGCTCGCCGGCGTCGGCATCGGCACGGCGGTGGCGCTGCTCGCGGGGCTCGGCCCGGCGTGGGCGGCGTCGCGGGTCAGCGCCAGGTCGGTGCTGGTGCCGGTGCGTGCTGCGGCCGACGCACCGCTCCGGCCGTGGCGAACGGTGCTCGCGATCGGCGGACTGGCGGCGGTCGCGGTGGGGCTCTTGGTGACCGTCGGCACGAACCTCGTGCAGGGCTACCTCGGCACGCTGGCGCTGGTGGTCGCCGCCGTCGTCGCCGTGCCGCCGGCGATGCACGTGTTCCTGGCCGTGGTCGGTCGCCTGCTCGCTGCGGCGGGGCCGTTCGTGCGCTACGTCGTGCGCAGCACCGCGGCGGCGCGCGCGCACCTGGCGCTGCCGGTCGCCGCAATGGTGCTGGCGCTCGGCACCACGATCGGCATGGCGACGCTGGTCGGCAGCTTCCGCGACAGCGTCGCCGGCTGGCTCGGCCAGGTGTTGCCCGGCGACGTGTTCGTGTCCGTGCCCGGCGGGCACGACGAACGCACGCAGCCGTTGGTGCGCGAGGTCGCTGCGGCGCTGCGCGCCGTGCCGGGTGTGCAGCATCGGACCGAGTACCACCGCACCGTGCTGGCGATCCGCGGCGGGCGCGCGGTCGACGACGTGGAGATCGACGTGGTAGGCGTGGTGCCGACGGCGCGCTGGTCCACGTCGTTCCCGCTGCTGCAGGGCGACGATGCGCGCGGCCGCGCCACGATCGCCACCGGCAGCGGCGCCTGGGTCTCGGAGCCGCTCGCGTTCCGGCTCGGCCTCCGCGTCGACGACGTGCTGACCGTGCGCGGCGAGCGTGGACCGGTCGCACTGCCGGTCGAGGCGATCTATCGCGACTACAGCAACGAACGCGGCGAGGTGATCGTCGGGGCTGCGTGGCTCTTGCAGCACGCCACGGCCCCGGTGACGGCACTCGGCTTCGAGGCGATCGACGGCACGTCGCCGAAAGCACTCGCCGCGGCGCTGCGCGCGGCTGCGGCCCGCGCCGGGGACCAGGCGGTGCAGGTGCACGTGCAGAGCGACCTGCGCCAGAGCTCGCTGCAGGTGTTCGACCGCACGTTCGCGATCACCGGCGTGATGCGGCTGTTGTGCTTGTGTGTCGCGTTCGTCGGCATCTATGCGGCGTTCGCCGCGCTGCAGCTCGAACGAGGCGGCGAGATCGGCCTGCTGCGCTGCCTCGGAGCCTCGCCGCGACGGATCGCTGTGGTCGTGCTCGGCCAGACGGCGCTGCTCGGTCTGTGCGCCGGCGTGCTGTGCTTGCCGCTCGGGGCCCTGCTCGGCCACGTGCTGGCGCACGTCATCAACCAGGTCTCGTTCGGCTGGACGCTGGTCACCGTGCAGGTGCCGTGGTCGGCGCTCGGCGAGGCGATGCTGCTGGCGGTGGTGGCGTCGGTGCTGGCGGGCTTGCAGCCGGCGTGGCGCTTTTCACGTATGCGGCCGGCGGAGGCGTTGCGGGAGGCATGACCATGCGACGACGGACGAACGGCTGGCCGTGGTGGCTCGGGCTCGTGCTGGTGGGCTGCCAGCCGGCGGCGCCCGATGGGGCGGCGGGTGCTGGTGGCCTCGGCGTGGCGACCGTGCTCGGTGGCGACGCCGCGTCGACGGCAGGCTTCGCGAGGGCGATGGAACCGCCGGAACTGGAGTTCCCGCGCGACCACGGCGCGCACCGCACGTTCCGCACCGAGTGGTGGTACGTGACGGCCAATCTCGACGGCGACGACGGAGCCCGCTACGGCGTGCAACTGGTGTTCTTCCGCCAGGCGCTGCGGCCACCCGCGGCGACGCCGCGCCCCGGCTCGCTCGCCGCCGACGAGATGATCCTGGCGCACGCGGCGCTGACCGACGGGCGCGGGCGGCGGTTCTTCGCCGAAGAACGGCTGGCGCGTGGTGCCGGTGGCCTCGGCAGCGTGCGCGGGCCGGCGGCCGGCCAGCCGTTCGAGGTGGTCTGCGCCGACTGGTCGGCGCGCGCGAGCACCGAGGGCGACGGCTTCCTGCCGCTGGCCCTGCGCGCCGGCGGCGAGCACTTCTCGTTCGCGCTGTCGCTGCAGCCGGGCAAGCCGCTCGTGCGGCAGGGCGAGCGCGGGCTGAGCCGCAAGAGCGACGAGCCCGGCAACGCTTCGATCTACTACTCGATGACGCGGTTGCCCATCGGCGGCGAACTCGTGGTCGACGGCGTGCGGTGCACGGTGCGCGGGGAAGCGTGGCTCGATCGCGAGTGGAGCACGTCGGCGCTCGGTGCCGACCAGGTCGGCTGGGACTGGTTCTCGCTGCAGCTCGACGACGGCTGCGAGCTGATGTGGTACCAGCTCCGCAAGCGCGACGGCTCGGTGGACCCGTGGAGCCGCGGCAGCCTGGTCGAGCGCGACGGCACGCTGCGGCCGCTCGGCCGCGGCGACGTGGTCGCCGAACCGCTCGGCAGCTGGCGCGCCGCCGACGGTGCGGCCAGCTATCCGGCGGGCTGGCGGCTCGTCGGGGCCGGGGCCGTGCCGTTCGAACTCGAGGTCGTGCCGGTGTTGCCCGACCAGGAACTGCGCGTGCTGGTGCGCTACTGGGAAGGGGCGGTCGACGTGCGCGGAACGCGCGCCGGTGTGGCGGTCGGGGGCCGCGGCTACCTCGAGATGACCGGCTATGCCGGCGCGCGGCATCCTTGAAATCCCAGCATGCCATGCTGGGATTTCAAGGAAGGCAGCTTTCCCGAGTCCCGCTACCTGGACATCACGCCCGCGCGACCGCGTCGCGCCAGCGCGCCAAATGCTGCGCGACCTGCTCGGCCGGCAGTTGCGGCGCGAAGCTGCGCTCCTCGCGCCACGCCGCGGTGATCGCGCTCGTGCCCGACCACAGCCCGGCCCCGAGGCCGGCGAGGAACGCCGCGCCGAACGCGGTCGACTCCAGCTGTTGCGGGCGGCGGATGCGCACGCCGAGCACGTCGGCCTGGAACTGCATCAGCAGGTCGTTCTGCGCCGCACCACCGTCGACCTTCAGTTCGCGCAGCGGTCGCCCGGCGTCCTGTTCCATCGCGCGCAGCACGTCGACGTTCTGCAGCGCCACGCCCTCGAGCACGGCGCGCGCCAGGTGCGCCTTCGTGGTGCCGCGCGACAACCCGGTGACGAGGCCACGCGCGTGCGGCCGCCAGTGCGGCGCCCCGAGCCCGGCGAACGCCGGCACGACGACGACGCCGTCGCTGTCGGGCACCGTCGCGGCCAGCGCCTCCAGGCTGCGTCCGTCGGCGGCGAGGCCGAGTTCGTCGCACGCCCACTGCACGGCGGCGCCGGCCATGAACGCCGAGCCTTCGAGCGCGTAGGCGCGTTCGTCCGGCAGCTGCCACGCCACCGTCGTCACGAGGCCATGCCGCGACGGCATCGGCGAGGCACCGGTGTGCAGCAGCAGGAACGCGCCGGTGCCGAACGTGCACTTCGCGTCGCCGGGGGACAGGCACGCCTGCCCGAACAGGGCCGCCTGCTGGTCGCCCGCCATGCCGGTGATCGGCAGGCCGTCGGGAAGACCGGGCACCGAGCGCACCGTCGCGAACGGACCGACGTTGGCGCGCACCTCGGGCAACAGGGCCCGCGGCACGCCGAACAGGGCGCACAGCCCGTCGTCCCACTGCAGCGTGCGCAGGTCCAGCAGCAGCGTGCGCGCCGCGTTGCTGACGTCGGTCGCGTGCACGGCCCCGCCGCTCAGCCGGTGCAGCAGGAACGTGTCGATCGTGCCGAACGCGAGCTCGCCGCGTTCGGCGCGCGCGCGCAGGCCGCCGTGGTCGAGCAGCCAGCCGATCTTGGTGGCGCTGAAGTACGGGTCGATCGGCAGGCCGGTGCGTGCGCGCACCGGCTCGCCGTGGCCCGCGGCGAGCAGTCGTTCGCAGGCGGCGGCGGTGCGGCGGTCCTGCCAGACGATCGCGCGGTGCAGGGGCCTGCCGGTCGCACGATCCCACAGCACGGTGGTCTCGCGCTGGTTGGTGATGCCGAGTGCGGCGAGCGACGACGGCGACACCTTCGCCTGCGCGAGGGCGCCTTGCAGTGCGGTGAGCACCGACTGCCACAGCTGCTCGGGGTCGTGTTCGACGAGGCCGGGCGCCGGGTAGTGCTGCGGGAAGTCCTGGTCGCACCGGCCGCACACGCGCAGCTGCTCGTCGAGCACCATCGCCGTGCTGCCGGTCGTGCCCTGGTCGATGGCGACGACATGGCGCATCGCGGTGTTGTAGCAGGTGCCGCCGCGGGCCATCCGTCGCTATCGTGCGGCCGCGATGGGTGTTCCTCCGACGGTCTGGCCATGGCGACTGCCGATCCTCGGTGTGTTGGCGCTCGTGCTCGCCACGGCCGTCCGGGCCCAGGTGCCGGCGGAGCCGCCGTTGCCGGCCGGCAGCAACGAGTGCGAAGTCACGGTGATCGACGCCGAGACGGGCCAGCCGCTCGTCGGCGTCGAGGTGCAGTGGAACGACGACCGCGTGCCGTTCTGGCCCGTGCTCGACCTCGCCGAGCCGGTCCACAAGCCGCCGGAGGCACGCCCTGAGCCGTTCCGTCGCCGGGCGCGCACCGACGCCGCGGGCCGCGTGCGCATCGGCTTCGGCATGCAGACGCTGGTGCTGGTCCAGGAACCGACCGGCAACGGCTCGCTGTTCCTCGGGGCCCGCGGCGGCGACCCGCCGCTCGACGAGCCGCGCCGGCTGGTCGTCGAGCCGCTGGTGCCGTGGCCCGTGCTGGTGCACGACGCGCTCGGGCAACCGCTGGCGAAGGCTCGCGTCGACCTCGAACTGGTCGAAGGCGGCAAGGGCGTGCTGGTGGCGGGCCTGCCGACCGACGAACGCGGCAGAACGACGCTGCCGTGTCCGAAGGCGCTGTTGCGCGCCGCCGGCGAGCCGCCGCAGGTGCGCATCGTGGCGAAGATCGGTCGGCACGCCGGCGAGCCCTGGCGAGGTCCGGTGAACACCCTGCCCGAGCCGCTCGTGCTGGGGGTCGGCAACGCCGGCCGCATCGACGTGCAGGTCGACGAGCCGGGGCGGCCGGCCGGGGTGCAGGTCGAACTGCTGCTGCGGAACGAACACGGGCTCGAGTCGTTCGGCTCGTTCGTCACCGACCCGTCGGGTGCCGTCACGATCGCCGCAGCCCCGCTGGGCGTGCCGTTCCTGCTGCGCTGCCAGCTCGAGTCGTCGGTGCTCGAACGCGAGCTGCCGGCCTTCGAGCGCGCCGGCGAACGGGCCGAGGTCCGGTTCGAGTTGGAACACGCGCAGACCACGCTGTCGCTGCAATTGGTCGGGCCGAACGGCATGGCCGTGCCGGACCTGGTGCAGGTCACCGCGCGCGGGGCGAACACGGTGTGGAGCTCGACGCTGCCGGTGCGCAGCGACGGCACGTTCCGCTGGCGGCTCGGCAACCGCATGCCAGCCGGCACCGAGCTCGAGGCGCTGCTGGTCTCGTGCCGCCTGCGCAACGGCGTCAGCTGGACCGGCGAACTGCGCCCCGGCAAGGTTGCCGTTGGCGACACCCATCTCGGTCGCCTCGAGCTGGTGCCCCCGCCGCTGCTGCTGCGCGCGCGCGTTCGCGTCGACGGTCAGGTGTGCCTGCCGCCCTCGGGGTTCACGTTCGAGTTCCTGCCGCCGCCCACGGCCTCGCAGCAAGCAGCGCAGTGGACGGCGCTGCGCGGCTGCCCGATGGAGTGGCGCTGGGGCGGCATCCTCGCCTGGGGCGGGGTGCCGGGCATGCGCCATCGCCTGCGCTTCGCCAGCCCTGGCCACGAGGAACTGCCGCCGGTCGAGTTCGAGCCGGGCACCGATGGCCTCGAGATCGACCTGCACACGACCACGTCGCTGGTGGTGCCGGTGCTGTTGCCCGACGAACTCGAAGCCGACGCCGTGCGCGCTCTGCTGCTGCCGGAACTCGGCGAAGCCCACGAGGATCGAACGTGGCCGGGCACCGTACTGCCCCCACGCAGCCGCGGTGCGGTCGTCGACGCCGCGACCGCCGCGCGCGCGCGTTGGCCCGACGTGCCGCGTGGTCGCTACCGGCTGCAACTCGGGCCGGCCGGTTGGCCGGAGCCAGCGCTCGAGTTGCGCGACGTGGACCTGCCGCTGCCCGTCGAAGGCGATCCGCGCCTCGCGTCCCTCGACTTGCGGCCGCTGGTGCGCTTCGTGCGCGTGCGCGTGAAGCGGCCGCCGCTGGCCTCCGACGAGCCGGACCTCGCGGTGGTGTTCGTCGACCCACAGAGCCAGCCGGCGGCGGAGTGGGTGGGCTTCCCGGTGCAGGCGGGCGTGGCGCGCGTCGCCCTGCCCAAGCGCCCGGTCGACCTGCTGGTCGGGGCGACCGGCTGCCGACCCGGTTCGCTGCAGCGCGTGCGCGGCGACTGCGAGATCGAGTTGCAGCCTTGGCCGCGGGTGCAGCTCGAGTTCACAGGCCTACCGCCGCTGCCGGCCGACGTCGAGCTGAAGGTCAGTGGCCTGCTGGCGTCAGCACCGCAGCATCCGGGCGTGTTCCGCGCCGGTCCGCATCGGGATCGTCTCGAGCGCCTGCTCGAAGATCGCGCGGCCGAGCGCGCGAACCCGGCCGGGCTGGTCGTGGTGCCGGCGCAGGCGCGCCCGGCCGAGTTCGGGGTCTGGCTGATCGGACCAGGCCATCTGGTGCCCTTGCAGCGTCTGTCGACGAACCAGCTGCCGGCCGGGCCCGGCCGTGTGCGTGTGCAGGTCGACGCCGACGAGGTCGAGGCGGCGTTGGCCGAACTGGCCGCGCGGCGGCCGGCCGACGGGCGCTGACCGCTCGGCCCTCGGCGCCGCCGGGTGTGTCGGCCGCGCCACGAACGGGGCGCGTTCCGGCATTGCAGGACCTCCCGGCCGTGGCATGCTGCGGTCCCTCGCGAGGCTCCCGATCCGCACCACGGTCGGCCGGTCGCGCCCTCCGCCATGCGCCTGCTGCACACCGCCGACTGGCACCTGGGCCACACGCTGCGCGACCACGAACGCACGGCCGAGCACGCGCACTTCCTGCGCTGGCTGGTCGACACCGTGGTCGAGCGGCGCGTCGATGCGCTGCTGATCGCCGGCGACGTGTTCGACGCGGCGAACCCGCCGCCGCCGGCGCTGCGCCTGTGGTTCCAGTTCCTCGGCGACCTGAAGCGGCGGGCCCCCGCGGTGCAGGTGGTGGTGATCGCCGGCAACCACGACAGCGCCGCCCGCCTCGAAGCGCCGCGCGAACTGCTGGCGGCGTTCGACGTGCGCGTGGTCGGCGCGATCGAACGACGTCCGGACGGGGCGCTGCACACCGAACCGCTGCTGGTGCCGCTGCGTTCGGCGGACGGCGGAGCCGCGCTGTGCGTGGCGATCCCGTTCCTGCGGGCCAGCGACGTGCTGGCGCTGGTGCCGCCGCCGGCCACGCCGCCCTTGCCGTCGCCGCCGAACGCGCCGGCGGCAGCGGGCGGCGAACGCGCGTTCGAGCTGCCGCGACCGGGCGAGCCCGCGACCACCCGCGCAGACCAGCCGGACCCGCTGCTGGCCGGCATGGCGCGCTTGCACGGCGAACTGTTCGCCGCAGCACGCGCGCAGCGGCGGCCGGGCCAGGCGCTGCTGGCGATCGCGCACGGCTACCTGGTCGGTGGTGCCCTCAGCGAACTCAGCGAACGCAAGGTGCTCGGCGGCAACCAGCACGCGCTGCCGCTCGACCTGTTCCCCGACGACTGCGCCTACGTGGCGCTCGGCCACCTGCACCGGCCGCAGACGCTCGGCGGGCGCGAGCACGTTCGCTACAGCGGTTCGCCGCTGCCGCTGTCGATGCCCGAACGGCTGCACGCGCACCACGTCGTGTTCTGCGATCTCGACGGCGAACGCGTGGCGAAGGTCTGGTCGCTGCGCGTGCCGCGCCTCGTGCCGATGCTGCGCATCCCCGAGCGCGGCGAGCTGTCGCCGGACGAGGCCCTGGCGGCGGTCGCCGCGCTGCCGCCGCGCGCTCCGAACACGCCGGTTCTGTTGCGGCCGCTGGTCGAGGTGGCGGTGCGCCTGCCGCAGCCGTCGCCGCAGCTCGGCGAACGCATCGCGCGCGCGATCGCCGACCGCGACGCGCGGCTGGTGCGGGTCGACGTGGTCACCGACGGCGACGTCGCCGCCGGACTGGCCGGCGGGGCGAGTGCCGGCCGGCCGGCCGAACTCGCCGCGTGGACGCCGGAGCAGGTGTTCGAACGCCGCTTCCGCGCCCAGTACGACGCACCGCCGCCCGACGACCTGCAGCGCGCGTTCCGGGAGCTCTTGGAGCAGGTGCAGCACCAGGAGGGCCCGTGAAGATCCTGGCGATCCGCGGCCAGAACCTCGCCAGCCTCGCACGCACGTTCGAGGTCGACCTCGAGCACGGACCCTTGGCCGGTGTCGGGTTGTTCGCGATCACCGGACCGGTCGGAGCCGGCAAGAGCACGCTGCTCGACGCGCTGTGCCTGCCGCTGTTCGACCAGACGCCGCGGCTGCACGGGCGCGGTGGGCCGCTGGTCGGCGACGCCACGCAGGATCCCGGCGACTGGCTGCGCGCCAACGATCCGCGCACGCTGCTGCGCCGCGACGCCAGCGAAGGGTTCGCCGAGGTCGACTTCACCGGGCGCGACGGGGTCTGCTATCGCGCGCGCTGGAGCGTGCGGCGGGCACGGCGACGCATCGACGGCCGCGTGCAGGAGCAGGAGCTGTCGCTGCACGATCGCGACCGCGGCACCGTGGTCGCCGCCGGCCGGCGCAGCGACGTGCTGCTGGCGGTGCGGCAGCGGCTCGGGCTCGACTTCGCGCAGTTCTGTCGTTCGGTGCTGTTGGCGCAGGGCGACTTCGCGGCCTTCCTGCGCGCGCCCGCGGACGAACGGGCACGCCTGCTCGAGACGCTGACCGGCGCCGAGATCTACCGTCGGTTGTCGAAGGCGGCGCACGAGCGCGCGCGCGTGGCCCTTCTCGAGGTCGAGAAGCTGCAGCAGCAGATCGACGCGCAGCAGGTGTTGCCCGACGAGCAGCGGCAGGGTCTCGAACGCGACCTGCTGCGCCTGGGCGAGGAGCTGCGCATGGCCGAGCTCGGCACGGCCCTGGCCCTGGAGCACGTGCGCTGGCACGAGATCGCGGCGGGCCATCGCCAGCGCGAGAGCGAGGCGGTGGTGGCGCTGCGCACGGCAAGCGAAACGGACCAGGCAGCTCTGCCTCGCAAGGCGTGGTTGCAGGCGGTGTCGCGCGCACTCGCGGTGGTGCCGCGTTGGCAGCTGGCCCGGGAGGCCGACGAACAGGCGGTGCGCGCCGACGAGGCGGAGCAGCGAGCGGCCACCGCGCTGTCGGCACGACGGAGTGCCATGGATCGGGCCGAGCAGCGCTGGTCGCAGGCGTTCGAGCGCACGTTCGCGGTGCCGCCGGTCGGGGAGCCGCCGCCGGTGCTGGCCGAGTTCGTGCGATGGCGGCCGTTGCTGGCCCAGAGCCAGCAGCTCGACCACGAGTGCTCGGAGCTGCACCAGCGCTTGCCGCGGCTGCGACACGCGGCATCGGCCGCCGAAGCCGCAGTCGACAGAGCCGGCGAGCAGCTGCGCGCGGCGACGGTCGCGTTGCAGCCGCTCCAGCAGCAACTCGCCGCCGCCGAGGCGGCCGCGTCGGTGTGGGCGAACGTGCCGATGGCCGAGCGGCGTGCCTTCGTCGAGGCGCAGCGTGCGACGCAGGCCCGGATCGAACAGCGGGCCGCCGACTGGCAGCGGGCCGCGCAGCGCCACGACCAGGCGATGGGGCGCAGCCAGGAGATCGACGGCGTGCTGGCGCGCGCCACGACCGAGCACGCTGCCGCTGCGACGTCGTTCGCGGCGGCCGAAGCCGCGGTGCAGCGTGGACGCGAACAGGTCGACGGCCATCGGCAGAAGCAGGCGCTGGCGGCGTTCTCGGCGCAGCTGGCACCCGGGGTGCCGTGCCCCCTGTGTGGTTCGGCCGAGCATTCGGCCCCGCTGCACCACGACGACGGCGAGCTGGCGGTCGCGGTCCGGGCGCTCGCGGCGGCCGAGCGCGTGCTGCAGAAGGCCCAGGCGCAGCTCGCCAGCGCGGCGAGCGATCTGGCCGCGGCGCAGCGCGATCGGCAGCGCTGCGACGAGGAACGCGCGGCTGCGGCGGCCGAGCTGGCAGCGGCCCGCCAGGCGTTCGCGCGCGCCGGAGGAGCAGCGACGGACCTCGCTGCCGCTCGGATCCAGGTCGAGACGTCGGCACGTGCGTTCGCCGAAGAACTGGCGGCGTGCCAGCGCGACGAAGCGGCGGCCACCGCGGCACTGCAGCAGCTGCAGAAGTGCATGCACGCCGTCCGCGACGCGGAGCGGGTCGGGAACGAACGGCGGCAGCAGCTGGCCGAGGCAACTGCGGCGTACGAGCGGGCACGCCACGAGGCGCAACAGACGGAGGCTGCGATCGCCGCTGCGGCCGTGCGCGCGCGGGAGATCACGGCAGCCCTCGAACCGGCCTGCGAGTCCCTTCCTGGCGGGGCTGTGGCCCTGGCGCGGCTGCCGGGCGAACGCGGCGACGGTCGAACACAGTCCGGCGATCGGGTGGCGGTGCTGCAGGCGCTGGCCGACGAGTTGGTCACGCGACGGGCTGCCGCTGCGGCCCTGCAGGGCGCCGAGGCAGCGCACCAGCAGGCGGCAGCCGTCGCGGGCGCCGCGCGCAGCCAGCGTCAGCGTGCGCATGCCGACCTGCTGCGGGCCATGGAGGTCGACGAGTTGCAGCTGGCCAGCGTCGAGGCCGCGGCGCGGCTCGGTGCCGACGGCATCGAGAGGGCGGCGCGGGAGCTGCGGGCGCTCGAGGACGCGGTGACGCAGGCGCGTTCGGCCTTGCAGGTGATCGCCCAGGAGCGCCAGCGCCACGAAGCGCACGCGCGGCCGGCGATGGACGTCGAGGAGGCGAAGCAGGCGGTGCAGCAGGCGCGGGCGAGTGCGGCGGCGATCGAGGCGCGGGTCGACGAACTGCGGGGCCGCTTGTTCGCAGACACCATGGTGCGTCGCCAGCGCGCCGAACTGGCGCCCCGGCTCGAGGCCGCTCGCGCCACGCAAGGCGTCTGGCTGCAGCTGGACGAACTGATCGGCAGCAGCACCGGGGACTCGTTCGCGGTGTTCGCGCAGGGGTTGACGCTCGATCTGCTGCTGGTCGAGGCGAACCGCCGGCTCGCCGAACTGGCGCGGCGCTACCGGCTGCAGCGCAATCGCGGTGGCGAACTCGATTTCGTCGTCGTCGACCTCGACCTCGGTGGTTCGACCCGCAGCCTGATGTCGCTGTCGGGTGGCGAGACGTTCCTGGTGTCGCTGGCGTTGGCCCTGGCGCTCGCGACCCTGGCCGCGCCGCGGTCCCGGGTGGAGACCCTGTTCCTCGACGAGGGCTTCGGGACGCTCGACGCCGCGTCGCTGGAACAGGCGCTCGGCGCGCTCGACGCCCTGCAGGCCGCCGGCTGCCAGGTCGGGATCATCTCGCACGTCGACGGCATCGCCGAGCGCATCGGCGCGCAGGTCGTGGTGCAGCCCGAAGGGGCCGGCCAGAGCCGCGTGGTCGCGCGCGTGCGGTGACGGGATTCGCCGGGAGCGAGGGCGAACGACGCGGCGGGGCTCGGTAGGCTTCGCCGCGCCATGAGCTCTGCGCCCTCGTCCCGCGGCCTGTCGCTGCCGACCAAGATCCTCCTCGGCCTGCTGGTCGGGGCCGGCGTCGGCGTGACGCTGAACCTGCTCTACGCGCCGCCGCTCGGCGGCGCCAAGTCGGACGCCTACCTGACGCTCGAACATTGGGCCGACGACGTGGTGAAGCCGCTCGGCGACCTGTTCCTCAGTCTGCTGTTCATGGTGGTCGTGCCGATCGTGTTCAGCTCGCTGTTCCTCGGTGTCGCAGGCCTCGGCAGCGTGCAGAAGCTCGGCAACCTCGGCGGGCGCACGCTGCTGTGGTTCCTGGCGACGACCACGGCCGCGGTGCTGCTCGGCATCGTCATGGTCTCCGTGTTCCGGCCCGGGGAAGCCGTGTCACCAGCGGTGCGGGAGCGCATCATGCGCGAGTTCCGCGCCGAGGCTGCGGCGAAGACCGGCGCGGTGGATGTGGCGGCGAGCGCTCTCTCGGTCGACGACGCGCTGAAGTTGATCGAGCAGCTGCCGCCTGGCGCGGCCGTCGATGCGGCGAGGAGACAGCAGGTGCGCGATGCGTTCCTTCAGGCGAAGCAGGAGAAGGCCGCCGCGGCCCCGAAGAAGGGCTGGGTCCACATGCTGGTCGACATCGTGCCGCGCAACGTGATCGGTGCGGCCGCCGACAACGGCAAGGTGCTCGGGCTGATCTTCTTCGCGCTGATCCTCGGCGCGGCGTCGATCCGCACCGCGCCCGAACGCACGCGGGCGCTGCGCGAACTGCTCGAAGGCGTCTACGAGCTGTGCGTGCGTGTGCTCGGCTGGGTGATGGAGCTGGCGCCGTACGGCGTCGCCTGCCTGATCTTCCACGCCACGGCCAAGCTCGGCATCGACGTGATGAAGCTGGTCGGCCTCTACTTCGCCACGGCGATGGGCGGGCTCGTCTTCTACCAACTCGTCGTCATCACGCTGCTGGCCCGGGTGTTCGCGGGCATCGCGCCGGGTCGCTTCTACCGGGGCGTGCGCACCCTGATCGTAACCGCGTTCTCGACCTCGTCGTCGAACGCGACGATGCCGACCACGATCCGCACCGCGACCGACGAATTCGGCGTGCCGAAGGAGATCGCCGGCTTCGTGATGCCGCTCGGCGCCACGATGAACATGAACGGCACGGCGCTGTTCGAAGGCGTGTCGATCCTGTTCCTGGCGCAGGTCTACGGCGCCGAGCTGACGCTGGCACAGCAGTTCCTGGTGGTCGGCATGGCGGTGCTGACGGCGATCGGTGCGGCGGGTGTGCCGGGTGGCTCTCTGCCGCTGCTGGCGGTGGTGCTGACCCAGGTCGGCGTGCCGGCCGAGCTGCTGGCGCTGATCCTCGGCGTCGACCGGCTGGTCGACATGACGCGCACGATCCCGAACGTCACCAGCGACCTGGTGTGCAGCCTGTGGATCGCGCGGCGCGAAGGGCACACGCTCAAGGGATGAGCGGCGTGCAAGGATGCTCGGGCTGGTGGATCACGTAGCCGCTGCAGCGCACGGAGTCGGGCAGCACCGGCAGCAGCAGCCAGCCGGTGCAGCGGTAGTGGATCAGCAGGCGCGGTCGGGCGTGCGCGTCGCCTGGCGCGTAGCCGTCGTGCGGGGCGGGCTCGTCGTGGGCCGGCGTCAGCAGGTGCCACATCGGCCAGGTCCGTGCGGCAGGGCAGCCGAGCAGGAACGGGCTCGCTTCCCACTGCTGCGGGACCGGCCGCGAACCGAAGTCGAAGCACTGCTGGGCCGGCAGGGCGGTGGCCAGCAACAGGGACAGGACGGGCAAGGATGTGTGGAGGGTCGTCATGCCAGAAGGGGAACGACGTCCCTCGAAAACGACACCGGCGCGCTCGGGATCGCCGAGCGCGCCGGAATTGCGTGGGCCGGGAAGTCCCGGATCACTTCGTGTCGCAGCACTTAGCGCAGCAGGCGTCGAACTTCTCCTTCTTCTGGGCGTCGGTCATGCCGTTCCACTTGGTCTCGCACTTGTCGCAGCAGAAGCCGACCTTGGTGCCGTTGTAGTCGGCGACCTTGCAGTCCGCGGGCAGGGCCTCGCCCGACACCGGGCACATGTTGCAGCATGCGCCGTTCGGGCCGGCGACCTTCGACTGCGAGGCGCAGCCGGCGAATGCGAACAGGGAGACGGAGACGACGAGGGCGGTGAGGAGGTTCTTCATGACCGCGGCATTGTGGGGCGAGCCGGTGGTGCCGGCAATGCTCCCTTCGCCGCAGATCCGCGGGTCGGGACTCCGTCCTGGCGCCCAGCCCCGTTCGGCGGTCCACTGCCCGCATGAAGATGAACGCCACGGAGCGCATGAACCTGATGCGGTTCGTCTGCTCGTTCGTGTGGACCGACCTCAAGGTCGCCCAGCAGGAACGCGACCTCGTGATGCGCATCGCCGGGCGCCTCGCGCTGACCGAACCCGAAGCGCAGCAGGTCGAGCAGTGGCTGCGGGTCCCGCCGAACATCGACGAGGTCGATCCGGCCACCGTCCCCGTCGCCCATCGCCAGATGTTCCTGCAGGCAGCCGAGCTCGTCGCCAAGGCCGATGGTCGCGTGGTACCCGCCGAACGCGACTCGCTAGCCCTCTTCCGGGACCTCCTCCGGGACTGATCCAACGGGTGTTGTCGGCGGCCGACCCGCAAGAAATCTGCGACCGCTGGCGGGGTCCATGCACATTGCGGTCGGCGCGCACCGTTCGTGCGGCCGAGGAGAGTCCGCATGGCATTCGTACCCCCGTTCTGCCCGCGGCCCATGTGCTCGCAACACCGCGAGCCTGAGCCCGGGTTCTGCATTCACTACGGCTTCTACCAGCCGAAGTGCCGCGACCAGCCGTTGCAGCGCTTCCGCTGCCGGTTCTGTCGCTCGACGTTTTCGATCCAGGCGTTCCGTCTCGACTACCACGACCGTCGGCCAGAGGTGAACGTGCGCGCGCTCCAGCTGTTGACCAGCGGAGTCGGCTTCCGGCAGACGGCGCGCACCGTCGAGATGGGCAACTCCGCGCTTCAGTACAAGGCGCGCAAGTTCGCGCAGCACGCCGGCGCCTTGCACGACAACCTGAGCGCGAAGTTGCCGGAGGGTCGCACCTACGTGCTCGACGAGGAAGAGACCTACGAGAAGGCCTCGATCCGGACGCTGACGATGCCGATCGTCATCGAACGCGAGAACTGGTTCGTGGTCGCGACGGCGGTCGGATCGACGCGTCGCCTGGCGGCGGAGGGCACGGATCGGCGCGCTTGGCAGGATGCCGAAGAAGCTGCCTCCGGGCCGCGCTCCGACGAGAGCCGTGCGTGCGTGGCCGAGGTCTTGAAGCAGCTCGACCGCCGGCTCGGCGGTGCCAGCCTTGGCCTGCTGACCGACGAGAAGTCGAGCTATGGCACGCTGTCCCGCGAGGTCTTCGGAGACCGCGTGGATCATCAGACCACTTCGAGCCGGGTGGCCAGGGGCACGTTCAATCCGCTGTTCCCGATCAACACGACGCTGGCGATGACGCGCGACAACCTCGGTCGGCTGCGGAGGCAGTCGTGGCTCGTGACCAAGGAGCGCCGCTGCCTGCGGCTGCACATGAACCTGTTCATCGTCTACCGGAACTACATCCGGTTTCGTTTCAACCGCGACAAGGAGGGCGACAGTCCAGCTGTTCGATTGAGACTCGTATCGCGCAACCTGACCTTCCCCGCAGCCCTCGGCTGGCGCCAGGACTGGGGTCAGCTCAGCATCCACCCGTTGAGTCTCGACGGGTCGCGCCGGGTCAGCGCTCCGGCGTAGGTCGACTGCCTGAGGCTCGTGGAACCCTGGAGAAGGCGGTGTTCACCAACATCGGTTGGATCAGTTTCGTCCTGTTTGGAACTGGTGGATCAAGTCGGCGAGTGCGGAGGCGAGCGCGCCGAACGTGCGGCCTGCCATGCGCGTTGCCTCTGCGATGGCCGCGGTTGCTTGCGCCTGCCCGTCGCTCGGGCGATGCCTAGCCTCTAAGGAACCCTCGCGAGCCAGCGAGCGATTGCGACGGCATTGCCGAGGCGCGTCTCGGCGCGGCCCCGGCACGACGTCGGGAATGGCACCAGGCCCTCGCCCGTCAGCACGTCCTCGAGGAATCCGGCGCGGCGGTTGCGCACGTTGCAGTAGTTCGTCTTCAAGCTGAGGGTGCTGCTCGCCGCTGGCAGCATCGCCCGGCCCCAGTCCAGGGTCGTCCTCGTCCAGGTGGCAATGGGCGCGCCCGCGCCGAGCCAGGCGCGAAAGCGCGCGGCCGCGTGCTCGAGCGGCTCCGCATCGGCGAAGTCAGTGGGGAGCAAGCCCATGTGGGCCAGGTGTTGCGGCAACGGCGGGATCGCGCCAGGCGCGAGCAGAGCCTCGAAACTGCTTCCGTCCAGCCGGGCGGCAACCCACTGCACGAGAGCTCGCTCTGCGGCTGGGTCGCCACCGGGCAGCGCCGATTCGGCATAGACCACGCAGAGTCGCGGATCGCCGAGCAGGGGCGACAACGCGCGGAACGGCCGCTGCCGGGCGTGCTTGTGCCGGCCGAAGCGCTGCACCTGGTTGGCCCGTGCGATCTGCTGGTCGATCATTCGATCGAACGCCAGCAGTGGTGCGTCGAGGTCGGGTGTGTCCGGCTCGAGGATGCGCAGGGCCTCGATGATCGCCTCGAGCGTCGAGACGAAGTCCGGTCGCGGTTCCTTGCGGATGCGGTAGCGGCTCGGCGACGCCGGGTCGAGCCGTACGTGACGATGGGCGGCAAGCCAACCGTTCTCCTTGTAGAGGCGCTTCGCATGCGCCCAGGTGCCGTCGATCGCGATCAGTGTCGACGGACGCTCGGCGGCCGGCAGATCGTCGAGCAGCGGTGCGTCGGGGTGTGGGTAGAGCACGGCAGCATCGGCTGGCACGTCGACCCGTTCCTCCAACGTGCCGGTGAAGCCGGCCCACGGCACATGCACGCTCGCAGACGGCAGGCAGAGTCGAGCCAGGCGTGCCGTGCCGAACGGATGGGTCCGCTCGTGCGGGTGCTGAAGGATGACCACCCTGGTGCGAGTCGGCACCGACGGCAAGTCGGCGCAGTAGCACGAATCCGTGGGCCGCAAGCAGCGGTAGCAGCGCGAGCGGTGGGTTGGGGCTGAGGACATTCGTGGGGGCCCCTTCTATTCCCACCACCCCAACGTGTTCACGCCGGATTGGTCCAACCGCTGTGGTTGTAGGTTGGGAGCCCTCCTGGGCACCAACACCGGTTGGATCAGTCCTGGGTCGAGGCCTGCAGGTGCATGGTGATGGCTTGGCGGAAGACGGCGGGCTGGACCGGCTTGGCCAGGTGGCCGTTGCACCCGGCCGAGAGGCAGCGTTCGACGTCGGCCGGCGTCGCATCCGCGGTGACGGCGATCACCGGGGTCGTGAGACCTTGGTCGCGCCACTTCCGCACGGTTGCGTAGCCATCGGTGCCGGGCAGCTGCATGTCGAGCAGGATCAGGTCGAACGTCTCGCTCTCGGTGAGCTGCATGGCCAGCTCGCCACTGTCGGCGGTCGTCACTTGGGCCCCTGCCTTGACGGCCAGCCGGCCGAGCAGCAGCAGGTGGTCGCGGCTGTCCTCGACCAGCAGCACCCTTCCGTTCACACTCCGGGCGACCTTCGGTGCGTCGGGCTCCGTGGGACTGGCCGTGTCGACTTCGAGCAGGTCGACTTCCCACGCTGGTGCCATGCGCTTTGGCAGCTTCAGGTGCAGCAGGAAGCCGTTGCTGCCGCTCGGCTGCAGCCGCAGTTCGCCTCCGAGCACCAGCGCCAGCTGCGTGCAGAAGACGAAGCCGAGACTCTGGCGGTCGTCGGGCATCGTCGCGTCCTGGTGCATCACGACGACGTGCAAGCTGTCATCGGCCGACGCGCTGACGTCCAGCGCCCCGAAGTTGGCCGGTTGCGAGGCGAGCTGGAGCAGTCGTGTCAGGAGCTGCCGCACGCGCGATGGATCGCCGAGCAGCCAGCGCGGCAGGGTCGGGGAGACATCGAGCCGGACCTGCAAGCCGCGGTCGCTGAGCTTCGGCGACAGTTCGTCGACGCAGTTGTGGAGCAGCTGGCCCAGGTCGTAGGCGTCTTCGGCCAGATCTACGTTGCCGCGCAGCAGCTGTTCGAAGTCGTCGAGATCGGTGAGCGCGGTGCTCAGCTGACGGCCGTAGGAGCGGAGCGAGTCGAGCTGGCGACGGCGTTCGTCGGCGGTGGCCTCTGGCGACAACAAGCCCACGGCGGCCACCATGCTGGTGATCGGTCCACGGAGATCTCGGACGATGTCATGGGCTGACAGGCCGCGCGGTTCCGGGCTCGTCGATGGTGCTGGCGGCTCGCTGATCGCCGCCGACTTCACCTCGGCATTCAGCGGCTGGGAGGTCTGGTGAGCCAGCTCGGTCGGCTGTCCGACTCCGCTGGCGCCCACCGTGGCGAGGTGGTGCGCCCCTGCGTCTCGAAGTTGCCCACGTGTGGCGAGGACTGCCCCTTCTCGTCCGTAGGCGCGCAGCAAGGCGACCCCGAACATGGCGATGCACGTCGCGACCACCAACAGCGGGTCGTCGATGCCGGCGAGACGCGGAGCGCTCTGCTGGAGGTCCGCCTGGGCCCGCACGAGGCCGGTGAACGCGAACATGCCGGCCGTCGCCGCCGCGACCGCGAGAGCCGGCGGGTCGTCGGCGAGCCGCCGCAGCAGCAGTGGGGTCGCCGCGAGCACCTGGGCTGCTGCGGCGACGGCGACGCCGTAGGCGCCGGCCGCGCACGATGCCAGCTGGCCGGCCGCAGTGACGAACACGAGGAATCGCACGTCGGCCGCCATCCCGTTCCCGCGCAGCGCGAGCCAGAACGCTCCGAGTGCCAACGGGCCGTCGACCACGTGCACGTCGAACCATGGTAGCCCGTAGTTGGCTTGCGTCGGGACGACGTCGTGCAGCCAGTGCAGCACCGCCAACAGGACCACGCTGCAGGTCGTGAGCCGTAGCCCGTTCCGGGCCATCACTGCGGCGAGGCCGGGCCCCCGAGTAGCGTGGGCCAGCCATGACGTGACGACGAGCGCCAACCCGGCGAGCGGGATCGCGCGGCCTGTCGTACGCATCGTGTCGATCGCCAGCAGCATCGCGCCGACCAGCAGTCCTGCACCGACCACGGTCGTGCCGGGGCGTTCACCACGCAATCGCACCAACACGCCACCGACTGTTCCCCAGGCGGCGACGGCGGCGGCTTGGCACCAGATTCCGGCTACGGCGCTGTCCATGCCCCTCGTTCATCGGCATGGGCTGGACCGGTGCCTAACCGGATCCATGCCGTCGGCTCCACCAAGCGACGGCTCGAGCGTAATCCTCGGGCGTGTTGACATTTCCGAGGCAGTGGCCTTCCGGGTCGAGTGCGTCGAGCTCGCCATCGTCCAGCACTCGGGTTGTGCCGGTGCCAACCAGGTCGCGCGGCGTGCCGGAACCACTGGCCAGCAACTGGGTCGCGATCGGCAGCAGGTCCATCCGGTAGACCGCGGCCAGCGGCTGCAGGTGCCCGTCGCGACGAGGCATCACCAGCGAATGCTCGCCCAGGTGGGCAGCGAGGCTCGCCAGGAACCCAGTGGTCAGGAACGGTTGGTCGCAGGCCGTCAGGAGGACGGCATCTCCCGGGGCGAAGTGATGGTGATCGCCCAGGTGGCGCATACCTTGAACCAAACCGGCGAGAGGGCCGGCGTCCTGGCGTTCGTCGGTCAGCAGGTCGACCCCAGGCGGCAGCGGAGGCAGGTGCTGGGCTCGTTCGCGAGCGACCACGAGCACCGGGTCGGCGCACCCTGAGACCACGTGACAAGCGTGCAGGAGCATGGGTTGGTCGCCCAGCGGCAGCCACTCCTTGGGCCGTCCCATGCGAACGCTTCGCCCACCTGCCAGGATCACGGCTCCGAGGCGCATGCCATCCTTGTCGGATTTCCACGGGCGCGACGCAAGCCACGACGCTACGCCTGGACTGATCCAACGGCTGTTGGTGTGGGCAGGCGGTCTCCTGCGCACCAACACTGGTTGGATCACTCCGAAGTCGATCCGATGGTTCCGACGCCAAAGAAGGCCGATCTGGTCACGCCGTTCCTGTTCCGCATCGAGTGGAAGGACGGCGCCGTCTCCGACTACCTGGCGCGTGACTTGCGCCTGGCCTGCCCGTGCGCCAGCTGCGTCGACGAGGGCACGGGCCGGCCGCTGCTGGATCCGCGCACGGTCAAGGGCGACATCCTGCTGTTCGGTGCCGAGTTGGTCGGTCGCTACGGGCTCAGCTTCATTTGGAGCGACGGCCACAAGACGGGGATCTTCGCGTGGCCGAAGCTCCGCCAGCTCGCCGGCCTCGGGACGGGGGCATGAAGAAGCCAGGTGCCGACTGGGGCAGTGTGGCCGCCCTGCATCGCCGCATCGCGGCCGCATGCGACGCCGTCGCTCTGGGAGAGATCTACTTCCACTGGGGTGGCGAGCGGTTCTGGGCCGAGCGTGCGCCGTCGATCGCCGAGCTCGGCGAGCGGCTCGCCCGGGCGCTGCTACCCAAGGTGAAGCCGGGGGGCGTGTCACTTTGGGTCGGTGCTGGGGTCGCCGAACTACCGGTTCTGCTCGCCGAGGTGATGCTGCGCGGTCGCGACGTGGTCGCCACCAACCTGCGCCGCCGAGAGGTCGAAGTGCTCAACGATGCGCTCGACAAGGCCGCCCCCGACCTGCCGTTGCGATATGTCGCCGGCGACGCCGCCGAGGTCGCGACTGGCCGTACCTTCGACCATCTGGGTTGCATCAGTGTGTTCACCGACCCAGAGACTTGGCCGCTGCTCAGCGATGTCGCCTACGGTCGCATCGCCCCGGTGCAGATCGACGTCGAGCGCTTCGTCGCCGAACGGGAAGAGGCGCGCACGTTGGCCGGCAAGCTGTTCGCACGGCTGGCCCGCCCTGGGCTCGTCACGACCTCTGCGGAGGAGGTGTCTTGGTTCCTCGAGTGCGCTGCGGCAGCGGGCCTAGCCTACGAGGCGGACGAGGAACTCGTCGGCACTGCGGTGGTGGGCGACCCGGTCGGCTTCGTCTCTTTCGCCGCACCGCCACCCACCTCGTGATGATCCAACCGGTGTTGGTGCTCAGGGAGAGCCCTGGGAGCACCAACACCGGTTGGATCAGTTGGTGAAAGGGGCCCGAGGGGGCGCCAGGATGGCAGGGATGGACTTCCGTGGTCGCGTTTTCCTCGCCCCCTTGACCAAGGGCGGCAACCTTCCCTTCCGCCGCCTGTGCCTCGCGCACGGCTGCACCGTGACGATGGGCGAGATGGCCTACGGCTATCAGGTGGTCAAGCGCAGCAAGAGCGAACTGGCGCTGCTGCGCAAGCATGCCGAGGAGACGTGCTTCGGCGCCCAGGTCGCGGCGTCGAAGGCGAGCGATGCGATCGCGGCGGGCAATGCCGCCGCGGAGCGAGGCGCGAGCTGGGTCGACCTGAACTGCGGCTGCCCGATCCACGACATCGTGCGGCGCGGCATGGGGGCGACGTTGCTGCAGCGGCCGGCGCACCTCGGCAAGCTGGTCGCCGAGATGGTGAAGGGGATCCCGGTGCCGGTCAGCGTCAAGATCCGGCTCGGCTGGACGGAGAGCGAGCAGAACGCCTCCGAGGTGGCGCGCATCGTCGAGGAGTCGGGGGCGGCGGCGCTGACGGTGCACGGGCGAACGCGCGAGCAGCGCTACTCGCGCGCGGCGGACTGGGATGCGATCGCGCGCATCGCGGCGGAGCGTTCGATCCCGGTGATCGGCAACGGCGACCTGTTGACCTGGTACGAGACGCACGCGCGCTGGCAGCAGAGTGGCGTCGCGTCGGTGATGCTCGGCCGCGGGGCGCTGATCAAGCCGTGGCTGTTCCGCGAGATCGCCGAGAAGAAGGCGTACGAGCCCTCGGCGAGCGAGCGGCTCGGCATCTACTTCGATCTCGCGCGCAAGATGAAGGAGCACTTCCGCGACGACGAGAAGGGCAAGGAGCGGGCGATGCGCTTCCTGCCGTGGCACTTCGAGTTCTTCTGCCGCTACCGTCCGCTGTCGGCGGAGCGCTTCGTCGAGAGTTCGAAGAGCCACCCACTGATGCAGACGCGGCTCGACGACGGGGACGACGTGCCGTCTGTGCTCGAGCAGTTGTTGCGCGACACGCGGCCCGAGGTGCACCAGCGGCTGGCCGATCTGCTCTGGTCGGCGCCCGACGCGCTGGCGGCCGAGGCGATGGCGCTCGAGTTGGCGGCAGCGACGCCGCCGGTCGCAGGCGACGCCGGCGAAATCGCGGTGGCGCACGGCTGACGAGGCCGGCACCGTGGCAACGGCGTTTCGCCGGAGCCCGCGTTGGGACGTTCTCGGATGTCCTGGATCGGCCCTCAAGCGCCCGGGTGGGGCTACCGAAAGCGGCGGAGATGGGGATTCTCGCCAGGTTCGTGTTGCTCCTGCTGACGCTGGCCTCGCTGGCGCCAGCGCAGCGCTACCGGCTCGCGATCGATCCGTGGATCGCCTGGGCACCCGCCCTGGTCGCCCAGGACGTCGGCTTCTGGAAGCGATCGCAGCTCGACGTGGTCGTCACCGCGTGCACCGAGGGTGACGCGGTGCAGCGCTTCGTCGCCGGCAAGGCCGACTTCGCGCTGATGATGGCTGGCACTGCGGTCGGCCTGCAGGCATCGCGCCAGGCGGATCTGGTGGTTCTCGCCGAGGTCGACTGGTCACACGGTGGCGACAAGATGTTGGTGAAGAAGGGCCAGAAGCTCGCCGACCTGAAGGGCAAGCGCCTGGGCATCTACGAGGACTCACCGGCGGTGATGATGTTCCTCGCCGCGAAGTTGAAGGCCGAAGGGCTGTCGATCGGCGACTTCAAGGTCGTCGTCGTCGAGGACATGGAGTCGCTGGCCAGCCAGTTCGTCAGCGGCCGCTTGGCCTGTGCGATCAGCTACGAGCCGTTCGTCGCGAAGGCGACGGTCGGTGGCGCTTGCGAAGTGATCGCCACGACCGCCGACTTCCCCGGGGTCATGCCGGAGTGCCTCGTCGCGCACCGCAAGGTCTACGACCAGATGTCGCCGGAGGCGCGGACCTCCCTGTTGGTCGGCTGGATCGAAGCCGTCGAGTGGTGCGCCGAGCCGAAGAACGAGAAGGAGTTCGTGCGCATCGTCATCCAGCGTGTGTTCGCGCAGGAGAAGGTGACGCCGGCCGAAGTGAAGGCGATGCTCGCCAACGTGCGCGTGCACGATCGAACGGCCCTCCGCGAGCGCAACCTGGACAAGCAGTCGGGCATCCGCGCGTTCCTGCGCGAGGGCTCGTTGTTCGCCGGTGGTGCTGGCGGCATGCACGTCGACGTCGAGGCGATGACCGACACGGTGCCGCTGCAGCAGGCTCTCGCGGCGCGTTCCGCGACCGTGCGGCCAGCGGCGACGCCGACGCGTTGAGGAGCCGGTCGCAGGGAGCCGCGAGCGAGGCGCGGCTCGATGGGGGGCGCTGACGCGCCAGCCACGACCGCTGTCCGGGACGCCGGGCCGCAGGCCGCTCGAGCTCGGAGCGCTGCTTGTCCACGTGCACGCTCAGCGGCCTGCGGCGCCCGGAACGGCGAGGGCATCCCTCGCCGACCCGCTCACGGCTTCTTGACGACCGTGACCTTGACGCTCGTGTTGCTGGCGGCGTCTTCGATGCGCAGGTGGCCGGCGACCTTGTCGGCCGGGATCGTCAGCGTGGCCTTGCCTGCGGTCACGGGCAACGGCTGGCCGACCTGCTGGCCGTTCTCGTCGAACACCAGCAGCACCTGAACGTTCGAGCGAACCGTCAGCGTGACCGTGTCGCCGGCGACGCCTTCGGGCTTGTCCGCCAGCAGCGACGTCTCGACGTGGCCGAGCGGCACGTAGCCGTTGGTCCACTTGTGCAGCATGTTCGTCTTGTAGAGAGCGAACGCGACGCAGCCGAGCACGACCAGGAACAGGATGACCTTCGGCCACGGGCTCTTCTTCGGCGCGTACGGATCGACCAGCGAGCGTTCCGAGCCGGCCGGGATCCTGGGCAGATCGGTCAGCGAGCCGCCGAGCGGGATGTTGACCTTGGTCATCGTGTTCACGGCCCAGCCGTTCGCGTCGAGGATCGGGCCAAGGTTGCGTTGCCGCAGCTTCATCCAGGCGATGAACATCGACGGGCCGGAGATCGCCAGCATCACGCCGATCAGGCCGAGCGGGATCCACGGACCGAGGTCGAGGAAGCCGGTCAGCAAGGCGGTGAAGACGCCCGCGATACCGCTGACGGCGACGCCCAACGCGGCGATCGTGCCGACTTCGAACTTCGGCTTCGGCGCCTCGGTGCCCTTCGCGGCGGCTTCGCCCGCGGCGGCCGCACCCGAGGCGAGCTTCGCGGTCGCGGCGTTGTCGGCGTCCGCCGCCTTCTTGGCGATCGCCTCCTGGATGCCGCGCAGCACCTTCTTGTAGGGCGACCAGAACGCCTGCCGGATGCTGATCGGGTTGCTGACGATCTTGGCGATCGTCGCGTCCCAGTCGCGGCCCTTGCGGTCGTAGAAGATGCCGTTGCGGCCTTCGAACAGGTTGTCGCTGTCGCCGGCGGTGAACGCGCAGGCGACGCTCATCTTCTCGCCGCCCGGCCGCGTGCAGTCGACGTAGGCGAGGTAGGCGTTCGACATCGGCGCCATCTTGGCGTGCTTGCCGGCGTCGTTGACG
>JAEUHU010000205.1 GCA_016793305.1 Planctomycetota bacterium | reverse complement strand
CGCTCGAGGACCGCTGGATCCTGTCGCGCCTGCAGGCGGCGATCGCGACCGTGCACGGCCACCTGCTCGCCTACAACCCGTCGGCGGCGATCGGGGCTGCGCGCGACTTCTTCTGGAACGAGCTGTGCGACTGGTACCTCGAGATGATCAAGCCGCGCTGCCGCGACGGTGCGGCCGGCGACGCGCGCGAGACCGCCGAACAGGTGCTGGCGGCGGTGCTCGACCAGACGCTGCGGCTGCTGCACCCGTTCGTGCCGTTCCTGACCGAGACGCTGTGGAGCAAGCTGCGCGAGCTGGCCCCCGTGCGCGGCATCGAGGCGCCGTTCGCCGACAGCGAGCTGCTGGTGCACGCGACGTGGCCGACCGGCGGCGGCTGGCAAGCACCCGCCGTCGAGCCGCAGATCGCGGCGATGCAGCAGTGGTGCGTGGCGCTCCGCGAAGTCCGAGCCCGCTACCAGGTGGCGCCGAAAGATCGGCCGCAGGCGCGCTTCGCCGCGACTGGCGCCGATGCCGCGGTACTGCACGCCGTGGCGCCGCTGCTGGCCCACATGAGCGGGCTCGGCGACGTGCAGATCGCCGCCGACGCGCAACGCACCAAGGACAGCGCCACGGTCGTGCTCGGCGCCACCAAGGTGTTCCTGCTCGGCGTCGTCGACCTGCAGAAGGAACAGGCGAAGCTGCTGAAGGAGGCCGACAAGCTGCGCCAGCAGATCGCCGGCATCGAGAAGAAGCTCGGCAACGAGGGCTTCGTCGCCAAGGCCCCGCCGGCGGTGATCGAGAAGGAGCGCGCCAGCCTGACCGCCCTGCAGGCCCAGCTCGCCGGCATCGAACAGAGCTTGCGCGAGCTGCAGTGAGGGCGCGGCCCGCGCCGGGCCAGCCCGATCGGGCCGGTCAGCGGATCGCTTCCTGGTAGAGGCTCGCCATGTCGGCGAGCCTGGCCCCGTCGCCGTCGCACACCGCGAACCGGTCGGCGTAGAGCGCTGCCGCGCCGAACTCGCCGCGCACGTTGGTCGCGTAGAACTGCACCTGGAAGTTCGGCCGGCCCCGCTCGTCGAGCAGCCGCTTCACCTTGGTGAAGCGCACCACGCGCCGCACCGCCTCCATGCAGGCGTCGGTCGGCGACTTGCCGAGCGCCATCTGCTGCACCAGGAACGAGCCGCCGTGGATCAGGATGTTCGCTTCGCCGCGGCCGGTGCCGCCACCGGTGCCGGTGTCGTTGTCGCAGTAGTTGCCGGCGCCGAGCAGCGGTGAATCGCCGACGCGGCCGGCCAGCTTGAACGCGAGCCCCGACGTGGTCGTGCACGAGCCGACGTCGCCGTTCGCCGCGACCGCGCCGAGGTGGATCGTGCCGGTCTTGTGCTGGTACTTCTGGAACCACTCGCGGCCGTGCTCGCCGTTCTCGGCCGGATCGAGCCAGTCGTCGATCGCCGAGCGCTTCTGCTTCCACTCGAGCCACTTCAGCCGCGACGCCTCGGTCAGCAGGTTCTCCTCGCGGAAGCCGTGCGCGCGCGCGAAGCGCAGCGCCCCTTCGCCGACCAGCAGCACGTGGTCGGTGTGGCGCATCACCTTCAGGGCCACCTGGGCCGGGTTCTTGACGTTCTGCAGGGCCGCGACCGCGCCCCCGAGCCCCGACGGGCCGTCCATCACGCAGGCGTCGAGCTCGACGACGCCGTCCTCGTTCGGCAGGCCACCCAGGCCGACGCTGTCGTCGTTCGGATCGTTCTCGACCAGCTCGACGCCGGCGACCGCGGCGTCGACCGGCCGCCAGCCTTCGCTCATGCGCTGCACGGCGAGGGCGACCGCCTGCAGACCGTTGGCGCTGCTGACCGCGACCGGCGAGCGCAGTCGTGAGCGCCTCGCGTTCGAGTTGGCGGACGCCGCACACGCCGGTGCCGACAGACCGAGAGCCAGGGAGGACTGCAGGAAGCCACGGCGAGAGAGGGAGCTCATGGGCTGGCCAATGTAGCGGGGACCCAACCTGGATCCGCCCGCGTCACGGCGACACCCGGGGGAGCTGGCGCTCGGCTCAGCCGCGGCGGAACGGCTCGGGACCCGACGGCAACTCCTTCGAGTGGAAGGGCACCTTCACCCGGTAGACCCAGCCGACGTAGCGAGGACCGACCTGGCCGTCGATCGGCCGCCGCCCCGAGTAGTAGCTCATCTGCATCGAGAACGGCACGCCGTCGCCGATGCCGACCTCGCCCACATAGTCGACGCGGTCGTTCCACAACGGGCTGTCCATCTCGAACCAGGGCTTCTCACCGCCGTCGATGCTGCCGATCACCACGTAGTCGCCGGGCTTCGCCTCGACGACGCCACGCAGGAACGGCTTCATGCCGGCACGCGGCGCGTAGAACTCGAACGCCCAGCCGCCGCTGAAGTAGATCCGCGGCTCGACCCCCGGCCCCGCGTGCGCACGCACCAGCGTCACCGACTCGGTCGCGACGCGGGTCACCGCCCGCCCTTCGAGCAGGTCCACGCCCTGGTGGAAGCAGCCGAGCACGAGGCTCGCCACCACCACGCGCCGGAAGGTGCCGGCACTGCCGCGCCGTCGCGCCATCAGCCAGCCGACCGCGAACGTGAACGCGATCACGACCAGCATCGCCCGCCGCGCCGCCGGGAACGGCGACACCACGAACGACGACAGCACCTCCCCCGGCACCCAGCAGGCGAGCCCGAGGCACCAGAGCGACGACGGTCGGCAGCCGCGTGCGCAGACCTGCCGCAGCGCACGACGCACCATCACGAGCAGGAACCAGCCGATCACCGACCAGGTGACGGTCGCCAGGAGCAGGTAGCCGATCGCATCCGGCGCACCTTGCATGATCGAACGTTGGTCGTGGATCAGCGCGACCAGCACGAGCACTGCGGCGAACAGCAGCAGGTAGGCCTGCCGTACCCAGCCAGGGGCCCGCAACACCGCGAGGGCGAGGAACGCCGCCGGCGCCGCCAACATGCCGACCTGCGCATACATGCCGCGCACGTTGTGCCCCCAGTCGCGGATCTGGGTCAGCTCGAGCTGGCGCATGAAGTAGGACCCCCCGCCGTGCGACAGCGAGACCAGGCCTTCGATGGCCAGCGCGGTCGCCGCGGCAACCACGAAGCCGACCACCAGCTGCTTCCAGCCACCGCGGAGCACCGCAACCAGCAGCCAGGGCCCGAAGAAGCCCATCGCCGAGTACTTGGTCTGGAACGCGAGCCCCCAGACCAGCCCGCCGAGGGCCGCCGTCAGCAGGCTCCCACGATCGCACGCACGCAGCATCAGCACGAGGCTGGTGAAGCCGAGCGACAGCATCGGCACCTCGAGCATCAGGTTGACGCCCGGCAGCACCGCCGGCCCGAGCGCCAGCATCGCCAGCAGCGCCTTCGCATGCCGCGGCGCCACCCGACGCAGCAGCAGCAACAGGCTCCAGCAGAACAGGAACTGGACCGGCAGGTACCACAGCTTCCAGCCGACCGTCGAGCCGCCCGCGGCCCCACCGAACAGCAGGATCGCCGGGGCCCAGTAGTACGAGTTGACCGGCGCCACCATCACGTCCCACGCGGGGACCGGCTTCTGGTGCCAGTCGAGGTCGAACTCGAACGGGTGCAGCGGATCCTTGCTGACCTGCTCGGCGTAGTACTGGTGGCAGACGTCGTCGACCGTCAGCGGCTCCCAGAGGTTGGTGAGGTTCATGACCAACGCGATCACGAACGCAACCCACGGCGAGGCTCTGGTTCCCGGACGATCCACCATGACGAGAAGTCGAAGTGTATCGACAGGTCCTCTAGGCTCACCTGATCCGTGCACGATCTGACAGATTCCTTGCGGACCCTGTTCGGGCACCGCGCCTTCCGTGGCCCGCAGCGCGCGATCGTCGAGCACTTCCTCGGCGGCGGCTCGGCGCTGGTGCTGATGGCGACCGGCGACGGCAAGTCGCTCTGCTACCAGCTGCCGGCGTTCGTCGGCGACGGCCTTGCCATCGTCGTCTCGCCGCTGATCGCGCTGATGGACGACCAGGTCGCAGCCCTGCAGGCCCGCGGTCTGCCGGCGACCTGCATCCACAGCCTGCTCGAACGGGAAGAGCGGCAGCGCCGGCTGGCCCGCGTGCGCGCCGGGGCGATCCGGCTGCTCTACGTGACGCCCGAGCGCTTCCGGGTCGAGGGCTTCCTCGCCGCCATGCAACAGGTGGGCGTACGCCGTCTCGCGATCGACGAGGCCCACTGCCTGTCCCAGTGGGGCCACGACTTCCGCCCCGACTACCTGCGGCTCGGCGAGGTGCGGCAGGCACTCGGCAACCCACCGTGCCTCGCCTTGTCGGCGACCGCGACGCCCGACGTGCAGCGCGACATCCGCGCGGTGCTCGGGCTCGGCGAGGCGCCGCTGTTCCACACCGGCGTCGCGCGCGACAACCTGTTCCTCGCCGTGAGCCAGCACGCCGACGACGAAGGCAAGCTCGAACGGCTGCTGGCGATCCTCGAGCGCACCGGCGGACCGGCGATCGTCTACGGCGCCCTGGTCCGCGACCTGCGCTGGCTCGAGGGCGAGCTGCAGCGCCTCTGCATCTCGCCGTTCGTCTACCACGGCGACCTGTCGGCGCACGAGCGGCGCAGCCAGCAACGCGGCTTCCAGGAGTCGCCCGACGGGCTGATGCTGGCGACCAACGCGTTCGGCATGGGCGTCGACAAGGCCGACATCCGCGCCATCGTGCACTGGCAGATCCCGCGCACGCTCGAGGCCTACTACCAGGAAGTGGGCCGCGCCGGCCGCGACGCCCAGGGTGCGTGCTGCGAGCTGCTGTACCGCCCCGACGACCTGCAGATCCAGCGCGACTTCACCGAGTGGGCGAACCCGAGTGCCGAGTTCGCTCGGCAGATCGTCGACCACCTGCACGGCCTCGGCGAGAGGCTGCAGGCGACCGACCTCGACACGCTGCGTGCCACGTTCCTGCACAAGAACCGCCACGACGGCCGGGTCGAGACCGTGCTGCGCCTGTTGCGCAGTGCGGGCTGCACGACCGGCGAGATCGGCCGCGACCTGGTGCTGGTGCGCGCCCCCGACGATGCGGAGCTCTCGACGTGGTTGCCCGCGGACAAGCGCCAGCGCGACCTGATGGGCCTGCTGCGCATGGTCCGCTACGCGACCGAGGGCGCGTGCCGGAAGCGGACCATCCACGAACACTTCGGCTTCGACGACCTGGACGGCGACTGCGGCGGCTGCGACGTCTGCACCGAGCCGCAGCGCTGGCACGACGAACACCTGCCGCCGGTCCGGCCCGTGCGGCGGCGCGCGGCGGCCGGAGCGGCGACCGCCACCGACCCGGCCCCGCTGCAAAGAGGCGACTGGATAGACGTGCAGGGCCTCGGCCTGTGTTGCGTCCTGCGCGTGCATCGCCGCGGCAAGCACTGGCACGCCGACGTCGAGCGCGCCGCCGATCTCGCAACGCACGCGATCGAACTCGGCCGCCGCCGCTGGCAGCGGGTCGCGCGCTGACCCGCTAGGACCCGCCCTCGATGCCCGGGCAGGTCCGCTCGACCAGTACCCGCAGGGCCGGGTCCTCGAGCACTTCGGGCCAGAACGGCCACTGCCGACACTTCGCCGGCCGGACCTCGTAGATCGCACAGCCCGCGGGTCGCCCGTCCTGCAGGAACACGCAGCGCGTGCCGAGGCCGTCCTTCAAGCGCTCGCCGTCCGGCTGCAGGTAGCGCGACCGGAACGCGTCCAGCGACAGCGACAGCCGGGCGGCGATCGCCTCGGCCTCGGCGGCGGTGACGCGCACGAAGCCGCCCGGGATCGCGCAGCAGTTGCCGGAGCGGTGACACCGCCATCGATACGGGAAGCCCGGTTGGCCGACCGGCTCGTTCACCGCTTCCCCCGCTTGCGCCAGTCCCCCTCGCGACGCTGCTGGCGCTGCTCCAGTTCCCGCTGCAGGCGCTGCTGCTGCAGGAACGCCGTCACCTCGCGCACGAGGTGCTCCGGGTCCTGGAAGCGCATCGCCGGATCCTTGGCCATCATCTTCTCGAGGAAGTAGTGCAGCTGCGGCGACAGCCCGAGCGACCGGATGCGTTCCCCGGACAGCGACTCGAGCACTTGCTTCGCCAGCACCTCTTCGCTGGTGCGCCCTTCGAACGGCAGCGAGCCGGTGGTCAGGTGGTAGAGCGTGGCGCCGAGCGCGTAGATGTCGGCGCGCACGTCCAGCGCGTCGCCGCTCGCCTGTTCGGGGGCGATGTAGTGCACCGTGCCGGCGGTGGTGTCGCTGCCGCCGGCGTCGGCGCCGACCACCGCGAAGCCGAGGTCGATCAGCACGGCGCCGCGCTGCTCCGACCACAGGATGTTGCCGGGCTTCACGTCGCGGTGCACGAGCCCACGCTGGTGCAGGGCCGCGAGCGCCCGGGCGACGTCGACCACGATCTGCAGCGCGGTGGCTTCGTCGAGCCGACCGCGCTCGCGCAGCACGTCCAGCAGCTCGCGCCCGGGCACGCGTTCCATCGCGAAGAACACCGTCTCGCCCTCCTTCGCGACCCGATGGCCCTGCACGAGGTGCGGATGGTGCAGCTCCATCAACAGCCGCGCCTCGCGCACGAACCGCGCCGCCTCGACCGGGTCGGCGGCGCGCTCGGGCCGCAGCACCTTGAGGGCGACCTCGCGGCGGTCCGTGCGGTCGATCGCGGCGAACACGCGGCCGACGTGGCCTTCGCCGAGCACTTCCCCGAGTTCGTAGCGGCTGAGCCGCGGCCGCGTGCCGGCCTCGGTGCGGCGCCACTCCTCCCACTGCGCCGCAGTGCAGACTCCACGCTGCACGAGATGTCGTCCGGCCGCACCGGACGCGAGCGCCTCGCGCGCCGCGTCGAGCGGCACGAGGCCCTTGTGCACCAGCAACGCGAGCAGTTTCGGATCGGGCAACACGCGGTTCGGCACCGCGCGTACGCGGTGAGGATCGTTCTCAGGACGGCAAGCGCCTACGACTTCGGAGTTTCCTGCAGCGCTCGTCAAGTCGCTCGACGCCGGCACCCGAAAACCAGTCGGACCAGACGGCCGAGGAGCGACAGCTTGAAGCATCCAGGGGCAGCGTTCGTCATCAAGTACTTCGACCTGATCGACGAGTTCATCAAAGTGCGATGCTGCTCCGACGAGCTGCTCTCGGAGCTGCACGCGGTGCCGATCGCCAACAAGTCCGGCTACCGGCAGCGCGTCGTGCGCACCTGCGTGCCGAGCTTCGACACCGACGTCCTGCCGGCGGTCAAGCGGCTCGACGACGGCTACGACCTCGAGATCGTCGAGGAGCTGCTCTACCAGATCTGCATCGACGTCAACCCGTCGCTGGAGATCCACCAGGTCAGCATCCCGACCGGCGCCAACCAGGCGCCGACCACCAACGAGGCGGACGATCCGTTCCTGCCACGACCGGGCAACGAAGCCGCCCGCCAGAACCTGTTCCGCCGGGTGAACACGCTCGAACGCAGCCTGCGCCAGCAGATCATCGGCCAGGACGAGGCGATCGGCTCGCTGGTGCGCGCCGTCAAGAAGGCCGCGGTCGGCCTGAAGCGCCCGACCAACCCGGTCGGCACCTTCCTGCTGGTCGGCCGCACCGGCACCGGCAAGACCGAGCTGGCGAAGTCGATGGCGCGCAGCCTGTTCGACGACCCGTCGGCGATGATCCGCGTCGACTGCAGCGAGTATGCGCTGCCGCACGAGTACGCGAAGCTGATCGGCTCGCCGCCCGGCTACATCGGCCACAACGAAGGCGGCTTCCTGACCGAGGCGATCAAGAAGAAGCCCAACAGCGTGGTGTTGTTCGACGAGGTCGAGAAGGCCCACTACAAGGTCCACAACCTGCTGCTGCAGCTGCTCGACGAGGGCATCATCACCGACAGCAAGGGCCAGACGGTGCAGTTCCACCAGGCGCTGATCCTGATGACCAGCAACCTGGGCATCGAGAAGATCGACGCGGTGCGCACGCGCATGGGCTTCTCGGCGGCGCACAAGCGCCAGAGCCTGAAGGACGTCGACCTGCGCACGGTGACGTTCGAGGCGCTGCGCGAGTTCTTCCGGCCCGAGTTCGTGAACCGCATCGACGAGGTCGTGATGTTCAACCCGCTCGACCAGAAGGTCTGCGAACGCATCGCCGGCAACATGCTGCGCGAGGTCGCCGACCTGCTGAAGCGCCGCGGCATCACGGTCACGTTCTCGCCGGGCGTGCGCGTGCTGCTGGCGAAGCAAGGCTTCTCCGAGGAGTTCGGCGCGCGCGAGCTGCGCCGCCTGATCAAGCGCCGCATCGAGGACCCGCTGACCGAGCTGATCCTCGACCACGACCTCGGCCACGGCAGCGTGGTGACGGTGCGCGTGCGCAACGGCGACTACGCGTTCGCCTGCCGCGAGACCGCCGACGCCGTGCAGCCGGCCTGAGCCGCACGGGGCGGAAGGTGGACGCCGCCGGGCCACGGCCCTACGGTGAGCGGCGTCGCCGGCCCAGGCCGGCTGCGCCCCCATGCTGCTGTTCGTCGTCGCGGTCACGCTGTCGCTGCTGTTCTCGTTCGTCTGCTCGCTGAGCGAGGCGACCCTGCTGAGCGTCAGCCCGGCCCGCGTCGAGAAGCTGGCCCAGAAGGGCAGCCGCGCGGGCCTGTTGTTGCGGCGCTTCCGGCGCGAACCCGACCGAGCGATCGCCGCGATCCTGGTGCTCAACACGGTCGCCAACTCCGGCGGTGCGGCGATCGCGACCGACCAGTTCACCCACGCGTTCCCGGGCACGGACCCGCTGTGGTTCGCCGCCGCGTTCGTGGTCACGGTGCTGACCCTCACCGAGATCGTGCCGAAGACGATCGGCGTGGTGCACGCGAACGCGCTGGCGCTGCCGGTGGCCCACGTGGTGCAGACCATGGTGCTGGTGCTCGGGCCGCTGCTCTACGCGACCCGCCTGCTGTCGCGGCTGTTCGCCCGCTCGGGCCAGCACGGTGTGACCTCGCTCGACGACATCCGCGTGCTGGCGACGCTCGGCCTCAACCAGGGTTCGTTCGGCCCGATCACCGCCGAGCTGATCCAGAACGCCACGCGGCTGCGCGACACCATGGCGCGCGACGTGATGGTGGCTCGCGACCGCATCGCCTACCTGTCCGGCAACTCGTCGACCGAGGCCAACCTGCAGCGGCTGCGCGGCAGCGGCCACAGCCGCTTCCCGTTCACGCCCGACGGCGACCTCGACCACGTGCAGGGCGTGGTGCTGACCAAGGAGCTGCTGTTCACGCTGCGCGAGCAGACCGAGCCCGACTGGCAGCAGCTGTTGATCCCGGTGCTGATCCTGCCGGAGACCGCGACGCTGAACCACGTGTTGCGCCGCTTCCAGCAGGAGAAGCGGCACCTGGCGATCGTCGTCGACGAGTACGGCTCGACGCGCGGCCTGTTGACGCTCGAGGACGTGCTCGAGGAGATCGTCGGCGAGATCGAGGACGAGTCCGACCGCGTCGAGAGCCACGTGCTCGAACGCCCGGACGGCACGCTGCTGTGCCGCGGCATCGCCGAGACCGAAGGCGTGTTCGCCCGGCTCGGCCTGCAGGACGTCGAGACCGACAGCCGCACGCTGTCGGGCTTCCTGGCCGAACGCCTCGGCCACGTGCCGACCGCCGGCTCGCACGTCGACGTCGGCCGTTTCCGCTTCGTCGTCGCCAAGGCGAACAACCGTCGCGCCGAGCGCATCCGGATCGAGCCGCGCCCGGTCGTGGACGACCCGGCCGACGGCGAAGCCTGAGGGCCGCCCCCCGGCTGCGGTGGGAAATCTCCCGGCCGGGCCTTCGTATCCGGGCCAGAGCGATCCACAATCGCGCCCGGCGGAGAGCCCCCCTCGCACCATGAGCCAGCTGTTCCTCTACTGCGCCGTCATCGGCGGCACGATCCTGGTCCTGCAGTTCGTCATGCTGCTGGTCGGCGCCGGCGCCGACAGCGACCTCGACGGCCACGACGTCGGCCACGACCAGTCGCCGTTCCTGAAGCTGTTCTCGCTGCAGACCATCTCGGCGTTCCTGACCTTCTTCGGGCTCGTCGGCCTCGGCACGCAGAGCCTCGAATGGTCGCCGCTGGCCGTGGCACTGACCGCGACCGCCGCCGGTGGCTGCGCCCTGTTCCTGGTCGGCAAGCTGATGCAGGCGTTGGCCCGGCTGCAGTCGCAAGGCAACGTCGACCTGCACAACGCCGTCGGCCACACCGGCAGCGTCTACCTGCGCGTGCCGGCGGCCGGCGAAGGCACAGGCGCCGTGCTGATGCAGGTCCAAGGGCGCACCGTCGAATGCCGCGCGATCAGCCGCGGCCGCGACCCGATCCCGACCGGCAGCCGCGTGCGCATCGTCGAACGCACCGACGACGACACGCTGGTCGTCGAGCCGTTGGCCTGAACCTCACGCCCCACGTCCTCGTCTCGCACCCGACACCTCGCCTCGAACCCAACGCCCCGCCCCCGACCATGCTCGCGTTCTTCGCCGATTCCATCGACCCGATCCCGGTCCTGCTCGCCGTCGCCGTCGCCCTGATCCTGCTGGGCTTCGTGATCCTGGTGGTGAAGCGCTACAAGCGCTGCCCCAGCAACCGTGTCCTGGTGATCTTCGGCAAGGTCGCCTCCGGCCAGTCGGCGCGCTGCCTGCACGGCGGCGGCGCGTTCGTGTGGCCGCTGATCCAGGACTACGCGTTCCTGTCGCTCGATCCGATGCAGATCGAGATCCCGCTGCGCGGCGCGCTGTCGGCCGAGAACATCCGCGTCAACGTGCCGTCGGTGTTCACGGTCGCGATCGGCACCGGGGCCGCGGTGATGCAGACCGCCGCGATCCGCCTGCTCGGCCTCGATCCGCGACAGATCATGAAGCAGGCGGAGGACATCATCCTCGGCCAGCTGCGCCAGGTGATCGCCTCGATGACCATCGAGGACATCAACCGCAACCGCGACAAGTTCCTCGACAGCGTGCAGAGCTCGCTGACGCCGGAGCTCGAGAAGATCGGCCTCGTGCTGATCAACGTGAACATCACCGACATCACCGACGAGTCGGGCTACATCGAGGCGATGGGCCGCAAGGCCGCGTCCGAGGCGATCCAGTCGGCCGAGATCGACGTCGCGCAGCAGCAGAAGCGCGGTTCGATCGGCGTCGCCGAGGCCAAGCGCGAACAGGACGTGCTGGTCGCCAGCGCCGACAAGGTGCGCGAGATCGGCACCAAGGAGGCCGAGCGCGAGAAGCTGGTGCGCCTCGCCGAGCTCGCCAGGGACGCCGGCATCGGCAAGAGCCGCGCCGAGCTCGAGCAGCAGAGCGCGATCAAGGACCAGGAGCGCCAGATGCGTGTGCAGGTCGCCGACGCCGAGGCCGCCGCCGTCACCGGCGAGAACCTGGCGCGCGCCAAGGTGGTCGACGCGGAGGCGACGCTGAAGGTCAAGCAGGCCGAGGCGTTCCAACTCGCCGAGACCAGGAAGCGCGAAGCCGACGCCAAGGTCCGCGAGGCCCAGTACCACGCCGAGGCGCGCGCCGCCGACGCGCTGGCCACCAAGATCGAGAGCGAGCAGCGCGCCGAGCTCGAGGCGAAGGCCAAGGCCGCGAAGGCGAAGCTGATCGTCGACGCCGAAGCCGAGGCCGAACAGGTCCGCCTGCGCGCGCAGGCCGAGGCCGCGGCGACGTTCGCGCGGCTCGAGGCCGAAGCGCGTGGCCAGTACGAGATCCTCGCCAAGAAGGCCGAAGGTCTGCAGCGCATCGTCGAAGGTTGCGGTGGCGCCCAGCAGGCGTTCCAGCTGCTGCTGCTCGAGCACCTGCCGCAGATGGCGGAGACCGCCGCGAAGGCGATCGCCAACGTCAAGTTCGACAAGGTCGTCGTCTGGGACGGCGGGGGCGGCAACGGCGGCAAGAACGCGACCGCGAGCTTCCTGCACGGCCTCGCCGGTTCGCTGCCGCCGATGCTGCAGATGATGAAGGACATCGGCGGCGTCGAGATGCCGGCCTACTTCGGCAAGCTCGCCGAGATGCAGGCCGCGGGCACGCCGCCGGCCGGGCCTTCGGCGCCAGCCACACCGACCGCGGCGGCGCCGAAGGCTGCGCCTGTGCCTCCGCCGAAGGGCTGAGCCCGCAGCGGCTCCCGCCGACGCCATCGGCCGGAGCCGCCACACCGCGCGCCCCTTCCGCAGCGGATCCCCCGGCGTGCCGATGAGGGCGGCATGGACACGAGCCTGTGGATGTCGCGGGACCTGCTGACGGTGGCCCCGACCACGCCCGTGCTCGAGGCGGCCCGTCGCATGGCGCAGCGCCGCGTACGCCACCTGCTGGTGGTCGAACCGGCCGACTCGCGCCACCTGGTCGGCCTCGTCTCGAGCCACGACCTCTACCTCGCCGCGGAATCCGGCGTCAATCCGTTCTCGCCGCGCGCCGTCGACCGGGAGGTGCGCACCGTCGCGGCGATCATGACGCACAAGCCGCTCGCGGTGCCGTCGAACACGCCGATCGCGACCGCCGCGCGCATCCTGCGCGACAAGAAGTACGGCTGCCTGCCGGTCGTCGACCGCGGCGAGCTGGTCGGCATCCTGACCGAGCACGACATCCTGCGCGCGTTCCTGCGGCTGTCCGGTGCGGACACCCCGGGCTACGAGGTCACCGCGACGCTGCCCGAGCCGACCGGCGACGTGCTGGCGCCGCTGTGCACGCTGGCCCAGCAGCGCGGGCTGCGCCTCGTCAGCGCCGCCCAGTTCGAACACGACAAGGTCCACTACGCCGTCGTGCACTTCACCGGGCCCCGCAACGACGCGTTCGTCGACGACCTGTGGGCCAGCGGGCTGCGCATCCTGCGGGTGCGCGAGACCACCGACGCACGCACGCCGGCCGCGGTCTGACACGACAGGGGCGCCGCGCGGCGCTACTCTGCAGCTCCCGGAGGAATCCCCGAATGCTGCGCCGCCTCGCCTGCTCGTTGTTGCCCCTGCTCCCGACCGCGGCCCTGGCCCAGAACGGCCCGCCGACCTTCGTGGTACGCGACGACGCCGTGGTGATCATGCACCTCGACGACGTGCCGGGCCTGCTGGCCTCGCTCGAGGCGACCTCGCTCGGCCGCCTGCTCGCGGA
>JAEUHU010000157.1 GCA_016793305.1 Planctomycetota bacterium | reverse complement strand
CCGTAGCAGATCGAGAACAGGATCACGTCGCGTTCGTCGCCCTGCACGTTCTCGAGGTTCTTGACGAACACCGGCTCGCTGGCGGCGTGCCACGCGGCCTCGACCTCGGGCCGTTCGCGGCGCGCCTGGTCGAGCCGGTTCTCGATCAACACCTGCTGCGCCTGGCTGAACGTCACCACGCCGAGGCTCTGCTTGCTGCGCACGGGATCGAGCAATCGTGCCAGCACCTCGGTGCACAGCGCCTCGGCTTCGATCGGGTTCTGCTGCGAACCGGCGCGCTCGTAGACGCCCGGCACGCGCACGCAGCGCACGCCGAGGCCTTCAGCACCCGCCTCCGGCGACGGGAAGGTCAGCAGGCGGTTCTGGTAGTAGTGGTGGTTGCTGAACGCGATCAGCGACTCGTGGCGACTGCGGTAGTGCCAGTCGAGGTGCAGCTTCGGGAGCCCGGCGACACTGCACTCGTCGAGCAGGCTCTCGAGGTCCTCGGGCAGCTCGTCGGAGCCGATCTCGACGTCCTGCGCCTGGCGCTGGAAGAACGTCGTCGGCGGCAGCTGCCGGCTGTCGCCCACCACCACCAGCGAGTCGCCGCGCCCGATCGCGCCGACCGCGTCCCACATCGGGATCTGCGAAGCCTCGTCGAACACGACGAGGTCGAAGCGGGCACTGCTGCGCGCCAGGTACTGCGCGACCGACAACGGGCTCATCAGCACGCACGGTGCGAGGCGCCCGAGCAGGCCGGGGATCTCGGCCAGCAGCTTGCGCACCGGCTTGTGCTTCCGCTGCTTCTTCAGCTCGCGCTCGAGCACGCCGAGCTCGCTGCTGGCGACCTGCGTATCGCGCAGCTGCGGCACCCGCGCCGCGAGACGCGCCCGCACGACCTCGGCGCACAGCTGCAGCGCCTGCTGGTCCAGCGCCGTGAAGCGGGCGATCGTGCGTTCGTGGTCCTGGCCGCGGAAGCGCGCCAGCGCCGGCTCGTGCGCGTGCACGACGTCGAGCCACGCTTCGAGGAACGTCACCCGCGCGCCGTCGACGAGCTGGGCCGCGGCCACGGTGCCGTCGGCGTGCGCCTGCACCCACGGGGCCGCCCCATGACTCGTCGCCGCGTCGGCGACCTGCCGGTAGGCGCAGAAGTCGCGCAGGCTCGGCAGTGCTGGGCCGAAGCCGGCCAGGCGGCCGGCGATGGTGGCGAAGCAGCCCGGAGCGTCGGCCGGCCCGAACGCCTCGTCGTCGTGCAGGCGCAGCAGTTCGTCGAGCGCCGCCTTCGCCGCGAGCCACTCGTCGTGCGCCGCCCGCAGCGCGCCGAGCCGGCCCGGCAGCAGGTCCGAACCGTCGGCGAGCGCGTCGAGGTGCCTGCCGAACGCGTCGAGCACGGCCGGTGCCGGTGCGAGCGCCCCGGGCTGCAACTGCACCAGCACGCGCCGCACCTCGCGCACCCAGTCGAGCCAGGCGTTCAGCTGCGACCAGTCGCACAGGCTCGCCCGCCAGTGCGCGCCGAGCACCGTCGCGACGGCGCGGCGCTCCAGCAGGCTCCGTTCGAGCGTGCGCACCGCCGAGGCGGCCTGCAGGTCCTCGAGCAGCCGAGCCGGTACCGGCAACGCCCCGAGCGCCACTCCGGTGAGCTCCGCGCGTGGTCCACGCAGCCGCCACCAGCGCAGCAGGAAGAACGAGCCGACCGCGCGCGCCACCGCCTTCGTGAGTCGATCGAGGTCCTGCTGCAGCAGTTCGCGGCGCCAGCGGCTCGCGAGCGGCGCCCACGCCGCGTCGCGCTGCGCGCCGTCCTGGCTGGCGCGCGACAGTTCGCCGTCGAGCAGCCGCCAGTCCGCGCTGCGCAGCAGCGCAGCAGGCGGCAGCGACGGCGCGTTCCAGAGCAGGGCCAGACGCAGCACCAGGGCCAGCTGGGCGCGACTCGGCCCGCCCGCCGGCAGCACGGCATCGAGAGCGAGAGCTTCGGCAACGCCGCGGAACGCGCGGGCCAGCGCGTCGATCGCCGCGGCCGCGCGAGCCGTGGCGGCCGGCACCTGGCGTTCGAGCGCGGGCGTCCAGTCCGCCCGGTGCACGCCCCAGAAGGCCGACTGCTGCGGCACGCCGAGCGTCGCCGCGACGCCGGCGAGTTCGCCGATGGCTGCGAGCGCCGCACGCACGCGTTCGGGCGCCGCTTCGCCGATGCCCGGCCACGGCACACGCACCGCCGCACGGCGGGCGATGCACTCGCCCATCGCCTGGTAGACCGACACGCCGTGCTCGCGCGGCCGGTGCAGGTCGTGCACCACGGCGTTGAGCTGCTTGCGCGTCGCCTGCAGCTCGCCGGCGAGCTGCGCCCATTCCGCCGGTTCGCGCCGCTGGCCGACCTCGAGTGCCTGCCGCAACTGCTCGAGCACGGCCTTCGGCCCGCTCTTGCTCGAGTGCAGCTCGAGGCAGAACGGCCCGAGCCCGACCCCGGCGAGGCGGCGCTGCACGACCTCGAGGGCCGCGCGCTTCTCGGCGACGAACAGCACGCGCTGTCCGGTCGCCAGCGCCTGCGCGATCAGGTTGGTGATCGTCTGCGACTTGCCCGTGCCCGGTGGCCCTTCGAGCACGAACGACCGCCCGTTCGCAGCGGCGAGCACCGCCGCGAGCTGCGAACTGTCGGCGTCCTTCGGGCAGAACGTCGCCGCCGCGTCGTGGTCGTCGAGCCGCTCACGCGCGAACTCCGGCGCGTCCTGCGTGAACGTGGTCCCAGGCCGTTCGACCAGGTGCTGCAGCACCGGGCTCTGCAGCAGCGCCTCGCGCTCGGCCAGGTCGAGGAACATCAGGTACTTGGTGAACGAGAAGAAGCCGATGCACGCCGTCGCCTCGACCTCCCACCGCGGCATGCGCAGCGCCACCTCGCGGAACGCCGCGAGCACGGCGTCGACGTCGACGCCGATCTCGCCCTCCGGCGGCGAGTCGCCGAGCGGCACCTGCAGCTCGAAGTCGCGCAGCAGGAACTGGCGCAGCGTCTGGTTGAGTCGCGGCTCGGCGTCGTCGAGCACGAACCGGCAGCCGTCGGCGACCGAGGTGCGCTCGACGACCAACGGCACCAGCAGCAACGGCGCGCGCCGCGGTTTCTGCGACTCGCGCGTCTCGTAGTACTTGAGGAAGCCGATCGCGACGTAGAGCGTGTTGGCGCCGCTCTCCTCGAGCGACGTGCGGGCGTGGCGATAGATCTCGACCTGACGCGCGTCGAGTTCTTCGTCGTCGAGGTCGGCGCGCAGCCGGCCGGCGCGCAGCTCCTCGGCCAGGTAGTGGGCGAGCACGTCGACGCCGCTCTGCCGGGCCGCGAGGTCGAGGTCGCGCGGCGTGTCGCCGTGCTGGCCGAGATCGGGCCGCGCCAGCACACGCACACGCCCGCCTTGCTGCAGGCGGTCCTCGAGCGCCGCGAGGTCCGCACCGAGCAGCGGCAGCGTCTTCTTGGTCGCCGAGAAGTTCAGCAACCGGTTCCACATCGACAGGTCGAGCAGCTTGCTCTTCCAGTGCTCGAGGCGGTCCTTCGGCGGCGCTGGCTCGGGGGGCACCGTCGGCGGCACCATCGCCCCGTCACCTGCCGTCGCAGCGACCACGCCGTGCTCGGCGGCGCCGGTCCGCACCTGCCGCGAGGCGACCGCCGGATCGTCGCCGAGCGGCTCCACCACCAGGAACGCGTGCGTGCGCAGCGGCAGCGGCCGGATGCCGACCCGGCGCGCCGCGGCGATGTCGACCGCCAGTTCGAAGCCGTCGTCGCCGAGGTGCTTCTGCGCCAGCTGGCACGCGGTCGCGAAGTCGGCGCGCTGGCCGCTGCACGCCGCGGTGGCCTCCAGCAGCAACAGCGCGCCGGCGTCGACCTGCTTGCGCAGTTCGACGGCGGGCCCGAGTTCGACGTGCGGCGAGGTCGTCGGCCGCAGCCACACGCCGACCAGGGCGTGGCCGCGCACCAGCACGACGATCGGCTCGAGCCCGACGTGCTCGAGCACGGCGGCGTAGAGCACCGCGAGATCGAGGCAGGTGCCGAGCCGTTCGCCGACCACCTGTTCGGGTGTGCGGACCTTCTGGCCGAGCCGCTCGTAGCTCGGCGGCGCGCCGACGTAGGTGATGCCGAGGCCGCTCACCGCGGCGTGCACTGCAGCGACCAGCGCGCGGATCCGGGCCGGCGAACGGCTCTGGTAGCCGTCGAGGGCCGGCTGCCCGGTCGCCTGCTGCAGGTCCGCCGACACAGCCTGCAGCAGCGGCGCCAGGGCCGGGTGGTTCGCGGCCACGAACGCCGCCAGCACCCCCGGCAGCGGCCGCAGGCCCGGCCACTCGTTGTAGGCGAGCAGGTCGATCGGCGACCGTTGCTCGGCGAGCGTCGCCCCGTCGCGTTCGAGCGCCACGACGAGTTCGGCGCGCGCCCCTTCGACCAGGTTCGCGAAGCCCTCGGCGCGGAGTGGCAGATCGGGGACCGGGACGTCGAAGTCGGCCCCGGCGGGCAGCTCCGCGAGCGGCAACCGCCAGGGCGTCGTCAGCACCGGCGCCAGCTGCACGACCAGCTCGGCGCCGGCGGGCACCGGTTCGCCGTCGTTCTGCAGCCGGATCCCTTGCAGCCACCGCCAAGCGCTCTGCTGCAGCGCATAGCAGAGGGACGCGGAGTGGCGGACGTCGATGCGCAGGCCGGGTCGCACCCGGCACACCCTACGCGGCAGCCGCGGGTGACGCACCACTCGAAGCCCTCGCCCGGCAGCCTGGAGGCAAGGCATCGACATGCGATAAACTGCACGGTCTCCATACGGGAAAGTGCGCTATCCTGCTTGCCAAGCGGCGGCTGGAAGCCCAGACTTCGCGCCCAATCCCGAACCGACGGAACTACCTTCGCGCGGCATGACCGACTTCAACCGACACCCGAGCAGCTACCACCATTGGCAACTGCAGATCGACGGCGACATCGCGAACCTGCGCATGAACGTCGATCCCGAGCACCCCTACCGCCCCGGCTACGAGCTGAAGCTGAACAGCTACGACCTCGGCGTCGACATGGAGCTCGCCGACTCGATCCAGCGGCTGCGCTTCGAGCACCCGAACGTGAAGGTGGTCGTGGTCGGCAGCGCGCAGGACCGCGCGTTCTGTGCCGGCGCCAACATCTGGATGCTGGCGGACAGCACGCACCCATTCAAAGTCAACTTCTGCAAGTACACCAACGAGACGCGCCTCAGCCTCGAGGACGCGAGCCGGCACAGCGGCCTGAAGTCGATCTGCGCGATCAACGCGGCGTGTGCCGGCGGCGGCTACGAACTGGCGCTCGCGTGCGACGAGATCCACCTCGTCGACGACAACAACTCGGCGGTGTCGCTGCCCGAGGTGCCGCTGCTGGGCGTGCTGCCCGGCACCGGCGGACTGACCCGCGTGGTCGACAAGCGCAAGGTGCGCCGCGACCGGGCCGACGTGTTCTGCACGATGGCCGAGGGCATGCGCGGCAAGAAGGCCGTGGCCTGGGGCCTCGTCGACGCGACCTGGAAGAAGTCGCAGTTCGCCGAGAAGGTCGCCACGCGCGCGAAGGAGCTCGCCGCGTCGCTGCCGGCCAAGGCGACGAAGGGCATCACGCTCGAGCCGGTCCACCACGAGAAGAAGGGCAACACCTACCTCTACCAGCACGTGCAGGTCGAGGTCGATCCGACCGCGCGGCGCGCCACGCTCACCGTGCACGGCCCAAAGGGCCCGCAGCCGAAGAACGGCGCCGAGTACGCCGCCGCCGGCTGCCAGGCCTGGGCGATTGCCTGCTGGCGCCAGCTCGACGACGCGCTGCTGCAGCTGCGCTTCGACCACGAGGAGATCGGCCTGATCGTGCTGAAGACGCGCGGGGATCGCGCGGCCCTGCTGCAGGTCGAGAACGACCTCGCCAAGGACCGCGGCCACTGGCTGTGCAACGAGATCGTGCTGCACATGGCGCGGGTGCTGCGTCGCTTCGACCTGATGGCGCGCTCGACCTACGCGCTGGTCGACAAGGAAGCCTGCACAGCCGGCGCGTTCCTCGAGCTGACGCTCGCCTGCGACCGCGTCTACGCGCTCGACGACGACGCCGTGCAGATGGCGTTCGGGCCGTTCCACGCCGGTTCGCTGCCGATGAGCCACGGCCACAGCCGCCTCGACAACCGCTTCCTCGCCAACCCGGCGCAGGCGAAGAAGCTCGCCACCGAGAAGCCGACCCTGAGCGGCACCGAGATCGACGAACAGGGCCTCTGCACCTACCTGCTCGACCCGGTCGACTGGGACGACGACGTGCGCATCGCCCTCGAGGAGCGCGTGTCGCTGTCGCCCGACGCGCTGACCGGCATGGAGGCATCGCTGCGCTTCGGCGGCGCCGAGAACTGCGACAGCAAGATCTTCGGCCGGCTCAGCGCCTGGCAGAACTGGATCTTCACGCGTCCGAACGCGACCGGCGACGAAGGCGCCCTGACTCGCTACGGCGCGCCCGAGAGCGCGCGGTTCGACTGGCGCCGCACGTGATCCAGGCGGCCCACGCCGCATCGCCCGAACTCATCCCGACGAATCCCGACCACCGCCCGATCCAAGGCATCCCATGAGCACCGTCGACCTCGAAGCGAAGATCCCCAACAACGTCGGCCTGCGCGAGAACAAGCGCCTGATGATGGCGCTCGAGAAGTGGCAGCCGAAGTTCCTCGACTGGTGGAAGACCGTCGGTCCGACGGACTTCAACACCGCCGACGTCTACCTGCGCACCGCCGTCGGCGTCGGCCAGGGTGGCTGGGCGCACTTCGACTACGTGAAGATGCCCGACTACCGCTGGGGCATCTTCCTCGCCGAGGGGCCCGCCGACCGGAAGATCCACTTCGGCGACCAGCTGGGCGAGAAGTGCTGGCAGGAGGTTCCCGGTGAGTTCCGCAATCGCCTCCGCCGACTGATCGTCACGCAGGGCGACACGGAGCCCGCGTCGGTCGAGCAGCAGCGCATGCTGGGCCACTGCTGCCCGTCGCTCTACGACCTGCGATCGCTGTTCCAGGTCAACGTCGAAGAGGGCCGCCACCTGTGGGCGATGGTCTACCTGCTGCAGACCCACTTCGGCGCCGACGGCCGCGACGAGGCCGAGGCGATGCTCGAGCGGCACAGCGGTGACAAGGACAACCCGCGCATCCTGCAGGCGTTCAACTACCCGGTGACCAACTGGCTGGACTTCTTCTGCTTCACGGCCTTCATGGACCGCGACGGCAAGTACCAGCTCGCGTCGCTGGCCGAGTCGAGCTTCGACCCGCTCGCGCGCAGCACGCAGTTCATGCTCGCCGAAGAGGCCTATCACCTGCAGACCGGCGAGAACGGCGTCGGCCGCATCGTCAAGCGCACCGGCGAGCTGATGAAGGCCGGCACCGACCCGAAGAAGGTCGGCGCGATCCCGCTCGGCATCATCCAGAAGTACATCAACTTCTGGTTCACGGGTTCGATGGACCTGTTCGGTGGCGAGGACTCCACCAACGCCGCCGAGGCGTTCGCGATGGGCCTGAAGGGCCGCTACCGCGAGAGCGACGGCATCTACAAGGACCCGAAGGCGCTGCAGGCCAACTACTCGCTCGAGGTCCCGAACGAGGACGGCAAGATCGAGAAGAAGGAGATCCCGCTCCGCCGCGCGATGAACGCCGTGCTGCTCGACGCCTACATCGCCGACTGCAAGCGCATCGTCGAGCGCTGGAACCGCGACCTCGAGAAGACCGGCGTCAGCGAACGCGTCTACCTGCCGGACCACAAGTTCAACCGGCACCAGGGCATCTACTCCGGGTTCCGCTTCTCGCCGCAGGGCCAGCCGATCGACGAGGCGACCTGGACGCACAAGCACACCGAGTGGCTGCCGACCGAGCAGGACCGCAAGTACGTCGACTCCTGCATGGTCAAGGTGACGGCCCCCGGCAAGTTCGCGAACTACATCGCGCCGCCGCAGCAGGGCGTGAACGACAAGCCGATCGAGTTCGAATACGTCAAGCTCCACTGATCGTTCGCCGGCGAACGTCCCCCTCCACGGTCCACGCCACGGCGTGGACCGTTGCCATATCCGAACCGACCGATGACCAACCGACTCTGCTATGTCTGTGAAGGCGGCGACTGCACCGAGAAGGGCAGCGGCGACGTCTTCGACAAGCTGCGCGACCTGATCAAGCAGTTCGATCCGAACCAGGAGCGCATCAAGATCCGCCGCTACCCCTGCTTCGGCGCGTGCGACCAGGGCATCAACGTGACCCTGTATCCCGACAAGGTCTTCTACAGCAAGGTCACCGCGGCCGACCTGCCGGAGATCGCGGCGCACATCGAGGGCAAGGGCGAACCGGTGAAGCGCCTGACGGGCAAGTGCCAACCCGACGTCGAGCAGATCATCTGGGACATGCTCGACAGCCCGTATTGATCGGCTTCGGAGGATCTGGGTCGGCCCGTCAGGCCGACCCAGATCAGACCTCTCGCAACGCCGCAACGTGGCGTTTGCTACGCCGCGATCACCTTGGCATGGGCACGCCGTGCCCGCCCCATCGCCACCTTGACCGGAGCGCACGGCGCACCGAGCATCGGCATGCGCGCAACGGTCCTGTCATGCGACCGTTCCCCGTCGCTCTTCTCGTCTCGGGCTCCGTCCCGCCACTCCGCCATGAGCCAACCCAGTTTCGTCCTGCGCATCACGCGCGCCAATCAGCCCGCCGCCGAGTCCGAGTTCACCAAGGATCGCCTGACGATCGGCCGCGACGTCGGCGACCTGGCGATGAACGACCCGGGCTGCTCGAGCAAGCACGCCGAGATCACCTTCCAGAAAGGGGAGGTGCGGCTGCGCGACGTCGGCAGCACGAACGGCACGTGGGTCGGCACGCGCAAGGTGAGCGACGAAGTGATGGTGAAGGGCGTCGTCTACACGCTCGGCGGCAGCAGCCTCGAGCTGGTCGCCGTGAAGGGACTCGAACCGGTCGGCACGTTGGTCATGCCGAACCCGCGCGGTGCGGCGCAGGCGCAGGGCACGGCGGTCCAGCCGCGGCCGGAGGCACCGAAGACGCCGACGAGCCAGGGTGGCTCGCCGTTCGCGAACATGCCCGCGCAACAGAAGCGCAACCTGCTGATCGGCGGCGCGGTCGCCGTGGTCGTGATCGGCCTCGCGTTCGTGTTCCGCGGCGGCAGCACCCCGACCGGAGGTGGTGGTGGTGGTGGCGGCGGCAACCAGCCGAACGCCACCGGCAAGCTGACCACCCAGCGCGAAGCCCAGGTGAAGGCCGTCTGGTTCAAGGGCCCGGTCGGTCCACAAGCGAGCGGCGGCACTTCGCCGACCAGCGTGCGCATCTCGCCGAACGACAAGGGCCGCGCGTCGGTCGGCACGACCGAGCAGTTCGCGGGAGGTGCGGGCAACCAGTGGAAGACCGCGACCTGGCTGGCGGCGTTCAGCGCCAGCCAGCTGACCGGCCGCAACCTCACCGACCACGAGTTCCTGGTCGGCACCGGCGGCCACATCGACGGCCCGTCGGCCGGCATGCTGATGACCGCGACCATGGTGGCGCTGCTGCGCGGCAGGACGCCGCGCGCCGACACCACGATGACCGGCACCATCAACCCCGACGGCTCGGCCGGCCCGGTCGGCGGCATCGTGCAGAAGATGGACGGCGCGTCGAAGGACGGCATCAAGCGCTTCGGCTTCCCGATGGGCGCGCGCAGCCACCAGGACCTGCGCACCGGCCGCACCGTCGACCTGTTCGAGGTCGGCAGGGAGTTCGGCCTCGAGGTGCGCGAGATCCAGGACGTGTTCCAGGCCTACGAGTTCTTGACCGACGACAAGCTCGAACGCACCCCGGCGGTCGCGGAGAGCGACATGGAACTCGACAGTGAGACCGCGGCGAGGCTGCGCAGCAAGAGCGAGAAGTGGCGCGCCCGCCTCGACAGCGAGATCGCCAACATCAGCGTGTTCGCGCGCGATCTCGGCGAGCTGAAGCAACGCATCACGCCGCTCGCGGCCCAGGCCGACGAACTGTTCAAGAAGGCGAAGGCTCTCGAGAGCAGCGACTACCTGGCGGCCGCGTTCGAGAGCTACGTCGGGGCAGCGGTGCTGGCGGGCATCACCAAGGACGCCGCGCGCTTCCTGCAGTCGGCCCAGAAGCAGGATTTCGAGGCCCTGGTGGCGCAGGTGCGCGCCGCGGCGAGCGTGAAGGGTCAGCTGAGTGCGACGATCGGCGAGACCGAAGCACTCGCCAAGCGCAAGACCGGCGGCGGCCAGATCAACACGCTGCGCGCCTACCAGTCGGCGGTCATCGCCGACGCGTTCACCTCGATGGCCGACGGCGCCGTGGAGACGGTCGACATGCTGCTCGACAAGAAGAAGAAGGGCACGCTGAAGGCCGAGGAGGAGGAGAAGCTGCCCGAGCTGATGTTCCAGGCCATCACCTACTTCAGCGTCGCCAAGACGATGCTGGACGTCGCCGAGGACCAGAAGGACTTCGGCGGCGAGGAAGGCCAGTCCGCGCCGATTGCGCCGGAGACGATCGGCAACTTCGCGGCGGCCTATGGCTCGGCGGCCGGAGCCGTGCTGCAGTACCTCGAGTCCCTGACCCTCGAGGACGCCGCCCGCGAGGCCGGCGTCGACAAGGCCACCGCCCAGCAGCGCTTCGCCGCCAACGACGAGGCCTACCTGATCGCGTTCCGCGCGGTGCGGCTCGCCGAAGGCGTGACCGGCAGCAAGGTCGAGAACAACCTGCTGCGCCTCGCCGCCGGCTCGATGGCGTTCTTGCGCGGGGCGTCGCTGGTCAACAAGTACTACTCGCTCGGCGGCACCCGCGACGCCCAGGGCGAACTGGTGCTCAGCAACCGCAAGGCGCTGTCGGCCCAGCTCGACCTCGGTCGCCAACTGGCGCGCGAGGCCGCGGCGAAGGCGAAGAAGGCGTCCGGCTTCGTGCCGGTCGCGGCGCGCATCGCCTACCAGCTCGGCGTCGCCAAGCGCGAGGGCAACGACGAGGAGAAACTCGCGGCGCTCGAGGGCTTCTGGGAGAGCGCCTTCTGGAGCGAGCTCGCGGCGAACGCGACGCCGGCCAAGAAGTGACTCTCGGTGGCGGTCGCCTCGGCAGGCGACCGCCGGACGCGCCGCGGCGGCACACAGCCGCCGCATGGCATCACTTGCCGCCCGTCGTCGTGGCCGTCTTCTGGCCCGTCAGCTCGGCGACCAGCGCCCCTTCCTCGTAGACGACCTTCAGCGACTCGATCATGCCGGCGGTGTGCACGCCGACGCAGCGGTTGACGCGCTCGTCGAACCAGTAGTTGCCCGGCAGCGACTCGATGTTGCCGTCGAACACGAGGCCGACCACCTTGCCGGCGCGGTTCAGGATCGGGCTGCCCGAGTTGCCGCCGATGATGTCGACCGTGCAGACGAAGTTGTACGGCGTGTCGAGATTCAGCTTCGACTTCGCGTCGGTCCAGCGCTTCGGCAGGTCGAACGGCGCCTTGTTGTCGAAGCCCTGGTTGCGCTCGAACAGCCCGTTCAGCGTGGTCTTCGGCGCCACCAGCGTGGTGCCCGACTCGTAGCCCTTCACGGTGCCGTAGGCGAGGCGCAGCGTGAACGTCGCGTCCGGGTAGTTGGCGGCGCCGTAGACCGCGAAGCGGGCGTCGTTGATGGTCTTCTTGGCGGCGGCACAGACCCGCCCACTGACCTCCTCGATCTCGGGCATCAGGCGCTGCAGGTTCGGCTTGGCGCCGTGCTTGTCGCGCAGCTTCTGCATCTCGGCGGCGATGAACTCGAACGCCTCCTTGACCTCGGGCTTGCCGCTCTTCTCGATGAGCTCCTCGTCGCGCGCCTTCATCTTCGCCATCATCTCGGCGGTCTGCAGGCCGACGAGGTGGCCTTCGTAGGCCTTCAGGCTGTTCGAGGTGCCGAAGTACTGATCGCGCATCGCGAAGGCGGCCTCCTTGTTGGAGTCCATGCGCTTCTTCATCGCCGCGAGGCGGCCCTTCAGCAGCTTGACGATCAGCGGCACCGGCAGATCACGCTGCAGTTCCATCTCGGCGTGCGTCAGCGAGCGTTCGGTGCCACCCGGGTGACCCGAGACGAACACCAGTTCGTCGGCCGCAGCCCCGGCCGTGTCGAACGGGAAGTAGTACTTCGACGAGTCGATCGGCTTGCCGTCCTCGTAGACGCGGAAGAACGCGCAGTCGAGGCAGTAGCGCGGGTAGGTGAAGTTGTCCAAGTCCCCGCCGTAGAACGCGACCTGCTTCTCGGGCGCGAACACGAGCCGCACGTCGTCGTAGACGTGGTAGACGTAGACGCGGTACTGGTTGCCGTCGTAGAGCGTCACGAGGTCGGCGACGAGGTGCTTCTCCTTGCTCGACAGCGCCCCGGTCATCTCCTCGACCTTGGCGCGCCACTCGTTGCCTTCCTCGGTCTTGTCCTCGGCCTTCCACGCGAGCACCTGCTCGGTGACGTCCTTGATCTCGATCAACTGGCGCAGCGTCAGGTCCTTGCCGGGCACCTCGCTGCCGTAGAGGCGCGAGCTGAAGCCGGGTTCGACCCAGTCCTTCTCCGGCGTCGACACCGCCTGGATCGTCGTCAGCGCGACGTGGTGGTTCGTCATCACCAGGCCGTTCGGCGACACGAACGAGCCCGAGCCGCCGGTGTCGAAGCGCACGCTGCCGAGACGCACGTGCTCGAGCCATTCCTGCGACGGCTCGAAGTCGTACTTCTCCTTCAGGGTCTTCAGCGGCAGGGCGTCGAACAGCCACATGCCCTCGTCGGGGCGGGCCATCGAGCTCGGGAACGACGCGCCGAGCGCGATCAGCGCGACGGCGAACGGAACGATCGGAGTCAGGTGCATTGCTACCTCGGAACGGGGTCGGGCCGTGATACGGACCGGGGGGCGAACATGCTAAGGAGTGCTCGCCCGGAGGCCATGGCGCTCTACCCGTTCCGAGCTCGTACGCCCTATCCGCTGGCTCCGGATGCGCGTTCCCGGGGCAGCCACTCGAGGGTCGTGCGTTCCTCCTCGAACACGACGCGCAGGCCGTGCCGGAAGCGGCGGATCAGCCGCGCGACCACCTGGCGAGCGATGTGCACGCTGGTCGTCGGCACCTCGACCCGGTCGTCGCCGATCTGCATGCGCATCAAGCGCTGCAGCGGATCGGCCTGCACACAGTCGCGCTCGACCGCGGCGAGCAGGGCGCGCACCTCGTTCCAGTGTGGCGGTAGGGCACCGGTCAGGACCACGCGGTGCGCGGCCGCCCCGTCGCGCACCCGTTCGCAGGCCGGACAGAGCACCGGCGGCAAGCCCGCCGGCACGTCGTCCCAGCGCCAACGGCCCTGCCATTCGGTGGCGCCGCACGTACGGCACTGCGCCGGGTAGAGCTGCCCCTGCGGCTGGTAACGGTCGACCCAATGGCGCGCCGCGTGACGCGCCCGCGCATAGTCCGACAAACGAGAACGATCGGCGATGGACATGGCAATCCTCCGACCCGTCATGATCCCGCCCCCGGGCGATCCGACCATGCCCAGAACGGCCCATGCCGAGTCCCGCCGAGGACCGGAACCATCGGTGCTAAGGTGCGGACCGCGCCGCGCCGATGAGAGGCCCCGTCCTCCGCGCCCGGCATGCACGACAACAGCCAGCGACTCTTCCGGCACTACGCCTTGCCGCTGTTCGGGCCGGGCACTCGCGTGCTCGAGGTGGGCCCGGACGGCGTGCCCAGCAGCTACCGCCGCCTGGTCGAGGACGCCCTCGGCCAGAGCTTGCCGCACTGGGACACGATCGACCTCGCCGGGCGCCCCGGCATGACCCACGCCGCGCGCGACGAGTACACGTTCCCGATCGCCGACTCCAGCTACGACCTCGTGCTGTCGGGCCAGGTGCTCGAGCACGTGCGCAAGCCGTGGCGCTGGCTGCCCGAACTCGCGCGCGTCTGCCGGCCGGGCGGCCACGTGGTGACGATCAGCCCGATCAGCTGGCCCTACCACGAAGCCCCGGTCGACTGCTGGCGCATCTATCCCGAAGGCCTGCGGGCGCTGCACGACGAAGCCGGCCTCGTGGTGCACGAATGCCGCTGGGAATCGCTCGAGCCGCGCGGCCTGCTGCCGCGCTGCCCACGCCCGATCAGCGACCATGCCCCCGGCCTGCTCTACAAGCTGGCGCGGCTGTGCGGCTGGCCGCTGGCGCGCAGCTACGACGCGGTGACCATCGCGACGAAGCCGGTCCAGGTTCCGGCCGCGGAGCGCCCCCTCGAGCTGGTCTGAGTCTCGGCGTGGAACGGCCGTTCGCGGCCCCTACCATGCCGGCGTGACTCCGTCCCTGCTGCTGCCCGCCCACTCGACGTCCGGCCCCGAATCGCTCGCCGCCTACCGCACCCGCGGTGGCTACCAGGGCCTCGACGCGGTCCGGACCAAGGGCGCTGCGTGGTTGCGCGGCGAAGTCGCGCTGTCGCTGCTGCGCGGCCGTGGCGGGGCGGCGTTCCCGACCGCGCGCAAGTGGGAACTCGCCGCGGCGGCGAGCAGCGAGCAGAAATTCGTGGTGGCGAACGGCGGCGAACACGAGCCCGGCAGCCACAAGGACCGCCATCTCGTCGAGCATCATGCACACGCGGTGCTCGAGGGCCTCGCCCTCGCCGGTGTCGCGACCGGCGCCACGCGCGGCTACCTCTACCTGATCGAGGACATGCACGGCCCGCGCGCTGCGGCCGAGCGCGCGCTGCAGGAAGCGCACGACGCCGGCCTCTTGCCGTTCCCGATCACGATCCACCTCGGCCCCACCACCTACGTCGCCGGCGAGGAGACCGCGGCGCTCGCGGCGATCGAGGGCCAGCCGGCGAAGCCGCGCAAGAAGCCGCCGTTCCCAGGCGAAGCGGGCCTGTTCGGCAAGCCGACGACGATCAACAACACCGAGACGCTGGCGCACGTCGCGTGGATCGCGCGGCACGGCGGGGCGGCGTTCGCGGCGATCGGCACCGCCGAGAGCAAGGGCACGCTGCTGTTCACGCTGCCCGGCGGCGACGACGGCGTGCGGCGGCCCGGCGTCTACGAGCGGCCGTTCGGCACCACCTGGCGGCAACTGCTCGACGAGTGCGGCGGTGGCCTCGTCGCCGGCCGCACCCTGCGCGCGCTGCTGCCGGCGATGTCGAGCGCGTTCCTGTCGGCTGCGCACCTCGACGTGCCGATCGCCTACGAGACGCTGCGCCCGCTCGGCACCTCGCCCGGCTGCGGCGGCATCCGCCTCGTCACCGACGCGACCGACACCGTGGCGATGACGCTCGGCATCGCCGAGTTCTTCATGAAGGAACAGTGCGGCCAGTGCCCGCCGTGCCGCATGGAGACCAACCAGTTCGTGCACATCCTGAAGGGCGTGCAGCAGCAGAAGGGCCCCGGCTACGACGACAAGATCCAGAAACTGGCCGAGTTCTCGCGCAAGAAGGGCTTCTGCTCGCTGATCGAGATGGCGGCCGCCCCGGTGGTCAGTGCGGTCAAGCTGTTCGCCGCCGACTTCGCGCACGCCGCCGGCCCCGCCCAACCCGGGAACTGACGTGGACGAACGCTACTACTACGCGGCCTGCACGCTCGGCCTCGAGAACGTGCTCGCCGACGAACTGCGGGCGCTGGGTGCCGGTCGCGTCGAAGCCCGCCGCGGCGGGGTCGCGTTCACCGGCGATCGCCGCACCGGCTACGCGGCGTGCCTGTGGCTGCGCTCGGCGGTGCGCGTGCAGGAGGAACTCGCGCGCGGCCCGGCCGGCACCCGCGAAGACCTCTACGACCTGGTCGCCAGCGTCGACTGGTCGCGCACCATCGGCCCGCTGCAGACGCTCGCCGTCGACGGCACGGTCAAGGACAGCTTCGCCAACGACACGCGCTTCCCGGTGCTGGTGGTCAAGGACGCCGTCTGCGACCAGTTCCGCGAACGCACCGGCAAGCGCCCGTCGGTCGACAAGGACCGGCCCGACCTGCGCATCAAGCTGGTGCTGCAGGGCAACGAAGCGATCGTCTACCGCGACCTCGGCGGCGAGCCGCTGCACAAGCGCGGCTACCGCGAGATCCAGCACAAGAGCCCGCTGAACGAAGCGACCGCGGCCGGCCTGCTGCTGCACACCGAGTGGGACAGGAAGGCGCCGCTGTGCGACCCGATGTGCGGCTCGGCGACGTTCCTGATCGAAGCGGCGTGGCTCGCCACCGACCGGGCGCCGGGGCTCGGCCGTTCGTTCGCGTTCGAACGCTGGCAGGACGCCGATCTCGACGCCTGGCGGCAGTTGTTCGACGACGCCGAAGCGCGGGCGAGCCGCGGCGCCGCCAACCTGCCGAAGCTCGCCGGCAACGATCGCCATCCGGGGGCGATCGCGATCGCCGGACAGGCGCTGCAGGCCGCCGGACTCGGCGGTCGCATCGAACTGCGCCACGGCGACTGCGCCGACTTCGTGCCGCCGTTCGTGACCAAGCGTGTCGTCACCAACCCGCCCTACGGCGACCGCCTGCAGGCCGACGACGGCACGCTGAACGCGAGCTGGCAAGCGCTCGGCCACTTCCTGCACAAGGAGTGCGAGGACGCCACCGCCTGGGTGCTGTGCGGCAACGCCGACCTGACCCGCAACCTGGGGCTGCGCGCGACCATCAAGATGCCGGTCAAGAACGGGCCGATCGACTGCCGCTGGCTGTGCTACGAGATCGACGGCAGGCGCTGACCGGGCTGCGAACACGGCCAGCCGCCCGCTGGTGACCCGGCCCATCGTGGCCCACTCCTGCGCATGTTCCCGATCCGCGACGACGTGCCGGCGTCCCGCCCGCCGGTGGTGACGAGAGCCCTGGTGGTGCTGTGCAGCCTCGTGTTCGTGCTGCAGCTCGGCGATCGCGACGGCTCGCTCTTGGCCGGCTACGGGATGATCCCCGACCGCGTGTTCGACGGCGGCCAGGCGGTATGGCAACCCGGGGCGATGCGCTGGCCAAGCCGCAGCGAGTTCGTCGGGCCGGCCGCGGTGCCCGACTGGCTGACGCTGCTCACCTGCACGTTCCTGCACGGCGGCTGGGCGCACTTCCTCGGCAACATGCTCTTCCTGTGGATCTTCGGCGACAACGTCGAGGACCGCTTCGGCCGGCTGCGCTTCCTGCTGTTCTACCTCGGCTGCGGGGTCGCCGCGTCGGCGGCACACCTGCTCAGCGCGCCCACTTCGCACGTGCCGACCATCGGTGCCAGCGGCGCCATCGCCGGCGTGATGGGCGCCTACCTGCTGCTCTACCCGCACGCGCGGGTCGCGATGCTGGTGGTGTTCGGCTTCTTCGTCGACGTGATCGTGCTGCCTGCACCGTTCTTCCTCGGCTACTGGTTCCTGCTGCAGCTGCTCGGCCCCTTGGTCGACCAGGGCCCCGGCGGCGGCGTCGCCTGGTGGGCGCACATCGGCGGCTTCGTGGTCGGGGCCGTTGTCGCGTGGCTGCTGCGCGCCGGAGGCTGGCTGCGCGCCGAACCGCGGCGCATCACGCTGCAGCGGCGTCGCTACGGCCGCGGCTGGTGAACGACGGCGCGTGTCACCCGCTGGCGCGGCGAGTGCACTCGCGGCCGAGCCAGCGGCCGAGCAGCAGCCAACCGGTGAGCAACGGCACCACCGCGGCCAGCAGCGCGATCGGCCCGACGCGAACCCAAGCCAGCAGGCTGTTGAGCATCGCACCGACGAGGTCGCCACTGCGCATCACCGCCGTGTCGACGATCGCCTTCGACACGTACTTCTGCTCGGCATCGAGCGGCGTGTAGAGCAGCTCGCGGGCCGGCTTGTCGAACGCGAACTGCAGCATGCGGCGCAGGATCTCGACGACCTGGACCACCGCGACCATGGGCCAGATGCCGATGGCGACGAACCCACCAAGGCTCGCCAGCGGCATCACGCACAGCACCACAGCGACACCGAGGAGAGCCAGCGCCCGGCTGGTCGCGAACAGCTGCAGCACGATGCACAGCAGGTTCTGCCACAGGTTGATGTCGGCCTCGATCGCTCGCTTCGTCGCTTCGCCGAGCCCGTTCAGCACGGCCATGCGCTGGTAGTAGAAGCTCGTAGCCACCACGGCAGCGATCAGCACGAACAGGGCGATCGATCGCAAGTACGGATCGCGCACCACACGAACGAGGCCGGCGACGAAGCCGAGGTCGTTGGCCGCCATCGGAGCCGTCGTCTTCCGCATGCGACGACATGCCTGCAGCGACCGCCACCACGCCATCACCCCGCACTCGATGGCGATGGCCGCGAGCAGGCACACCGTGGCGTAGGGGATCTCCTGAAGCTCCTTCGACAGGCTCGAGCCGAGCACGGCACCGAGCGAGCCACCAACCGAGACCAGCGCGAACAGCCGCTTGCCCTGTGCCAGCGAGAACCACTCGACCGCATGCACCCAGACCAGCGTGACGCCACACACCGAGAACGCCGTCACCCACGAGTAGAACAGAGCGTAGCTGCAGCCGCGCAGGTCGCCGAAGTCGAGCGCGCCGAGCGTCGGCGAGCCGGTCGAGAACCACGCCGCCAGGGCGAGGAAGCTGCCGGCGAAGCCGTGCAGCGCGTACGGCAGGAAGCGATACGAGGGGAACCGCCGCACCAACATCATGTACGGCTGGTTCAGCAGGGTCGTCAGCACGAACGTCAACGTGAACAACCCGATCAGGCGCTCCGTACCGAACGCGGAGCCGACGGTCTCGCGCAGCGGCCGCAGCAGGTAGTACGCGAACAGCACGAAGAAGAACGCCACCGCGGTCCACAGGGCCCCACGCCGCTCGTCGGCGGTGGCGTCGTCGAGGCGAAGCAGGCGCAGCAACCGGGCCGAGAGGAAACGGAGCAGTCGCGACAGCAGTTCGGGCACGGCGCAGATACGGGAGACTCGGGAAGCCGGTGAGCGCCGAGCACGAACGCCGGCGAACGCGTTCGTAGTCGGCGACCCGGCAGCTGACCAGCCGCACGTGCTCGTTCGTGCTGGCGCAGGCACGGAGCCCCCCTATCCTCCTCGCCCCGATGACCGGCACCGCCCGCTACCTGCCCCATCTGCTGCTGGTGCTGCTGATCATGATCTGGAGCGGCAGCTTCGCGGTCTCCAAGGTCGGGCTCGACCGCCTGTCGCCGTTCGGCCTCGTCACGGTGCGCTTCTGGATCGCGGCGGTCTGTGTCGCCCCGTTCGTGCTGCGTGCGGGAGCCCTGGCCCAGTTCCGGCTCGCGCTGTGGCCCGGCCTGCTCGCCGGAGCAGCCTTGTCGAGCGGCTACCTGCTGCAGATGGTCGGCATGACCGAGACGTCGGCGGCGATGGGCGGCCTGCTGGCCGGCCTGATGGTGCCGATCGTCGCGGTCGGCGGGTTCCTGTTCCTCGGCGCGCGCTTCGGCGGAGCCGGCCTCGCCGGCCTGCTGCTGGCGATCGCCGGCATGGTCGCGATCTGCTGGCCGAGCGACGGCCCGGCCGACGGACCGAAGGACACGCTGTTCGGCATCCTGCTGCAGGTCGGCTCGTCGGCGAGCTACGCCACCCACGTGCTGCTGCTGTCGCGCTTCGGCCAGCGCATGCCGATCGCCGCGTTCACGTTCGTGCAGATGGTCGTCGTCGCCAGCGCCGCGACCATCGCGATGCTGGTCAGCGGCCGCTTCGCCGCCACCGCCGACGGCATCGTCGTCTGGAACGGCTCGCTGCTGGCGACGCTCGCCTACCTCGGCATCCTGTCGACCGCGATCGCGATCGGCATCCAGGCGAGGGTGCAGCACCGGATCCCGCCGGCGCACGTGGCGCTGCTGTTCACGCTGCAGCCGCTGTTCGCGGCGCTGTGCGGCTGGCTAGCACTCGGCGACCACCTCGGCACACTGCAGGTACTCGGCGGTGGACTGATCGTCGCCGGCGTCGTGGTCACGAGCCTCGAGCGCACGACCAGCCGCGGCGGTCAGTAGCCGCTCGGCGCCGCGGCGATCAAGTCGCAGACGAACCAGGCGTTCGCCCCGACCACCAGCAACGAGGCTCCGACGGTGTACCCGAACGGGCTCTTGGCCAGCCCGCCGCGCAACAGCAGCAACGCGCATGGTGACAGCATCGCGACGCCTGCGGCTGGCCAACCGAGGTCCGCCAGGTGCGCACCCGCCAGCACGAACCCGCCGTGCGCGACTCCGAGCCAGGTGCCGTCGGCAGGGCTCAACGCGAACGGACGTCGCCACAGCACGGTGCCCGCGGCCGCACCGACCGCCGCGGCGACGGCGCCGCACAATTGCCCGAGGAACGCCGACGACGCCAGCGTCAGCAGCAGCGAGTCGAGCGACAGGATCGTCGACCAGACGACGGCACTGGCGATGCCGGCCGGAGCTCGCGCGATGCTCGCCCGCGCGACCAGGGTGGCGAGCGCCACGGCGATGCCGCCACCACCGACGTGCAGCAGCACGTCGTTCGACGTCCAACGCATGGCGAGCTTGCCGAGCTCGAGCCAGACGGTCGCCGCGGCGACGAACACGGCGGTCGCCGGAGCCACCTTCTGCGGCAGCAAGCGCGTGTGTTCGAGCAGCGCCACGAGTCCGGCGGCGACCACACCCCACAGCAGCCACTCGGTGCCGTTCGGGTTGGTCCACAACTCGTGCGGCAGCGTCGGCCAGCCCTTCAGCAGGCCGTGCGCCACATACAGGCCGATCGCCATCGCCAACGGCAACAAGCGCACGCCGGCGAGGCTGACCAACAACAGCGCCGCCAGGATCGGTGGCAAGGCGCCCTTCAGAACGACGATGGGGTCCATGGCTTCCTCGGGGCGCGGCGGGCGGCGCTCAGACGGTCACTTCGCCTGTACGGTCTCGAGCGCGATCTGCAGCGTGACCTCGTCGCCTAGGGACTTCTCGCCGACGCCGTAGGTCATCCCGAAGTCCGAGCGCTTGACCGTGAACGTCGTCATGAAGCCGGCGCGCTTGCCGTAGAACTCGCCAGTGCCGGTGAACTCGACCGGGATCGTCACCGTCTGGCTCTTGCCGGCCATCGCCAGCTCGCCGGTGACCTCGAGCATCTCGCCCTTCTTCGCGACCTTGCCGCTGACGAAGGTGATCTCGGGGTTCTCCTTGCTGTTGAAGAAGTCCTTGTTCTTCAGGTG
>JAEUHU010000220.1 GCA_016793305.1 Planctomycetota bacterium | reverse complement strand
GTTCTTCGTCACGCCGAACGGGGTGTGGCTCACCGAGCACGTGCCGCCGGAGTTCCTCGAGTTCCCGGACGGCTGAACCGGGAACGCTCGGCCACGCGAGGCCGAGATGCCGCTGGCCCATCGCGGGGCGGTTCGGATACGCCATCTCCATGCAAGCTCGTCTCTCGTCGTGGCCTGCCCTCGCGGCCCTGCTGCTCGGCACAGCCGCCCTGGCCCAGGACACACCGCACGCGTTCGTCGGGGCCCGCATCGAACCGGTCGACGCGCCGCCGATCGCGCGCGGCACGCTGGTGGTCCAGGGTGGCCGGATCGTCGCCGTCGGGGCCGTCGACACCGTGGTCGTCCCGGCGGGCGCCGTCCTGGTCGACGTCACCGGCAAGACGCTGATCCCCGGCCTCGTCTGCAGCCACTCGCACATCGGTTCGGTGGCGGGGGCCGACGGCAGCGGCCCGATCCAGCCCGAAGTGCGCGCGCTCGACTCGATCGACCCGCGGGATCCCGGCATCCAGAAGGCGCAGGCCGGCGGCATCACCACTGCCAACGTGATGCCGGGCTCGGGCCACCTGCTGTCGGGCCAGACCATCTACCTGAAGCTGCGCGACGGCCGCACCGTCGACGAGATCGCCATCAAGAACCAGGACGGCGGCTACGCGGGTGGCATCAAGATGGCGAACGGCACCAACCCGCAGCGCGACGCGCCGTTCCCCGGCACGCGCGGCAAGGCGGCGGCCCTGGTGCGCGCGCAGTTCCATCGCGCGCGCGAGCACCAGAAGAAGATCGCCGCCGCGACCGGGGATGCCACCAAGCTGCCCGAACGCAACCTGGGCCTCGAAGCCCTGATCGAGGCCATGGAGGGCAAGCGCGTCGTGCACCACCACACGCACCGCGCCGACGACATCCTCACCGTGCTGCGCCTGCAGCAGGAGTTCGGCTTCCGCTGCGTGTTGCACCACGTCAGCGAGGGCGCGCTCGTCGCCGCCGAGATCGCCGCGGCGAACGTGCCGTGTTCGGTGATCGTCATCGACGCACCCGGTGGCAAGCTCGAGGCCGTGAACCTGTCGCTGCAGACCGGGGCGGTGCTCGATCGCGCCGGTGTGCTGGTCGGCTTCCACACCGACGACGGCATCACCGACAGCCGGTTGTTCCTGCGCAGCGGCGCGCTCGCCGTGCGCGCCGGCATGGACCGCGACAAGGCGCTCGCCGCCCTGACGCTCGCGAACGCGCGCATGCTCGACCTGCAGGACCGCCTCGGCTCGTTGACGGTCGGCAAGGACGCCGACTTCGTGGTGCTGAGCGGCGACCCGTTCTCGGTGCACACGCGCGTGCTGCAGACCTTCGTCGAGGGCGAGAAGGTGTTCGACCTCGACGACCCGAAGGACCGCCTGTTCGCGAACGGTGGCTACGGCGCCAGCGACGGCCAGGCGATGTCGATGTGCTGCTTCCAGGGAGCCGGACAATGAGCGCGTTCGCCGTGTTGTTCTGGGTTGCGCTGCTGCCGCAGGAGCCGGCTCCGAAGCCTGCCCCGGTGCTGGCCGTGCGTGGCCAGCAGGTCTGGACGATGGCGGGGGAACCGATCGCCGACGGCCTCGTGCTGGTGCGCGACGGCAAGATCGCCGCGGTCGGCCCGGCGGCGAGCGTCGTCGTGCCCGCCGATGCGGTGCTGGTGCGCGCTGCGGTCGTGACTCCCGGCCTGATCGATGCGCACGCGACCGTCGGCCTGACCGGCCTGCGCAACGTGCCGCACGACCAGGACCAGCTCGAACGCTCGGCGGCGATGCAGCCGGAGCTGCGCGCGATCGACGCGTTCCACGCGCGCGACGAACTGGTCGGCTGGCTGCGTTCGTTCGGCATCACCACGGTGCACACCGGCCACGGGCCGGGGGCGTTGATCTCGGGGCAGACGATGGTCGTGAAGCTGCACGGCCGCAGCGCCGACCAGGACGTCGTGAAGCCGCTGGCGATGGTGGCGGTGACGCTCGGCGACGGGGGCCGCGGCCCCGGCGGCAAGAACCCGGGCACACGCGCCAAGTCGGTGGCGATGCTGCGCGAGCAGCTGCAGAAGGCGAAGGAGTACGCGGCCCGCCGCCAGAAGGACCCCGAGGCGGCGGTCGACCTCGGGCTCGACGTGCTGGCGAAGGTGCTGGCGCGCGAGGTGCCGCTGCTGGTGACCGCGCACAAGGCGCACGACCTGCAGGCTGCCCTGCGCGTCGCTGCGGAGTTCGACGTGCAGGTCGTGCTCGACGGCGCCGCCGAGGCCTACCTGGTGCTGCCCGAGCTGCAGGCTGCGAAGTGCTGGGTGCTGCCGCATCCGGCGATGGCGCGCACTGGGGGCGAACTGGCGAACGGCACCATGGAG
>JAEUHU010000214.1 GCA_016793305.1 Planctomycetota bacterium | reverse complement strand
GATCAACGCGCCGGACCTCAACATCCTGACCATCGAGGACCCGGTCGAGTACAACCTCGACGGCATCAGCCAGGTGCAGGTCAACGTCAAGAAGGGCCTGACCTTCGCCGCCGGCCTGCGCTCGTTCCTGCGCCAGGACCCCGACGTGATGATGGTCGGCGAGGTGCGCGACAACGAGACCGCCGACATCGCGATCCGCGCCGCGCTGACGGGCCACCTGGTGTTCTCGACCGTGCACACCAACGACTCCGCGTCGACGGTGACGCGCCTGATCGACATCGGCGTCGAGCCGTACCTGGTCTCGTCGTCGCTGCTGCTGGTGATCGCCCAGCGCCTCCTGCGCACTCTCTGCCCCAACTGCAAGGAGCCGATCACGCCGACCCAGGAGATGCTGTACCACCTCGAGGACCTGAAGCTGACCCTGGACCAGTTCCCCGGCGGCAAGCTGATGCGCGGCCGCGGCTGCGACGAGTGCTTCCGCTCCGGCTACGCGGGCCGCACGGCCATCTACGAGGTGATGCCGATCGACACGCACATCCAGGAGCAGATCGTCAACAAGGCCACGGCCAGCGTGATCAAGCGCGGCGCGCTCGAACGAGGGCTGAAGACCCTGCGCATGTCCGGCGTGCAGAAGCTGCTAGCCGGCCTGACCACGCCGGACGAAGTGCTGCGGGTGACCCAGCTCGACGTGACGTAGACGAACTCGTCCCCCACCCGCACCGAGGACTCCCGTGCCCATCTTCGAGTACAAGGCGATCGACGGCGACAAGCGCGTCAAGAAGGGCATCATCGATGCCGACACGCCGCGCGACGCCCGCGTCAAGCTGAAGAAGGAGCAGCTGTTCGTCACCGAGATCCGCGAACAGGCGGCCGGCGGCAAGCGGAAGAAGCTCGGCGGGGTCCAGCTGAAGGGCATCACCGGCGTCGAGACGCCGAACAAGCAGCGCAACGAGCAGATCGCCAACGTCACCCGCCAGATGGCGTCGCTGCTGCAGGCCGGCATCCCGCTGGCCGAGGCGCTGCGGATGATCATCGAGCAAGCGCCCGACAAGAAGATCGAGAGCGCCTTCCGCGACATCCGCGAGAAGGTCACCCAGGGCATGCCGCTCGGCGACGCCGTGCTGCAGCACCCGGCCTACTTCACCGACCTCTACGCCAACATGGTGAAGGCCGGCGAGTCGTCGGGCGCGCTCGACAAGGTGCTGATCCGCCTGGCCGGCTTCCTGCAGGCCCAGACGCGCCTCAAGAACAAGGTCGGCGCGGCGATGATCTACCCGATGGTGATGGCGATCGTCGGTGTGATCGTCGTCGCCATCCTGATGACCGCGGTCGTACCGCGCATCACGCAGTTGATCGAGGGCCGCGGCCAGGCGCTGCCGACCCCGACCCTGATCCTGGTCTCGATCTCGAAGTTCCTGGTCGGCTACTGGCCGCTGATCCTGGTCGGGCTGATCGCCGCGGCGGTCGGCTTCCAGCTGTTCGTCAACAGCGACAAGGGGCGACTGGCCTTCGACCGCTTCAAGCTGCGCCTGCCGGTGTTCGGCGACCTGATGCGCAAGCAGGCGATGGCCCGCTTCTCGACGACGCTGGCGACCCTGCTGCGCTCGGGTGTGCCGGCCCTGCAGGCGATCCAGGTGACCAAGGCGGTGCTCGACAACAAGGTGCTGCAGAACGCCCTGCAGGACGTGCACGACCGAGTGCTCGAGGGCACGGACCTGGCCACGCCGATGAAGATGTCGGGCGCGTTCCCGCCGACCGTCAGCTACATGGTCGGCGTCGGCGAACAGGCCGGCAACCTCGAGGAGATGCTGGAACGCATCGCCAGCTCGTACGACGAAGAGGTCGACCTCGCGACCCAGAAGCTGACCAGCGTGCTCGAGCCGATCATCATCGTGATCCTGGCGATGATCGTCGCCGGCATCGTGATCGCGATCGTGCTGCCACTGATGCAGCTGCAGCGCGTCGGAGGCTGAGCCGGGTCCTGATCCGACCTCGTCGGATCGTGCTCGGCCCCCTTCGCCGCCGCACCGAAGCTGCCGGAGACTGCGGTCCCAGCACCTGCCCCGACGGCTACCGCGCTGCCAGAACCTGATCTGGCAGCCCCTGATCTGGCAGACTCTGATCTGGCAGACCCTGATCCGCCAGACGCGGACCTGGCCGCGCCGCGGCGCGGCCCAGGCGGCTCACTGCAGGAACAGGATCTCGCGGTACTTCGGCAGCGGCCACTCGGCGTCGTCGACCATCGTCTCGAGGCCGTCGGCGATCTCGCGCAGCTTCGCCATCGCCGGCACCACCTTGTCGCGGTAGGTCCTGGCGTGCTCCTGCGGCGAGCCACCGTGCTGCTCGGCGTGCTCGAACTGCGCGGTCAGCTCCTCGATGCCGAGCACGAACGCCTCGATGCGCGCACTGAAGTCCCGCAGCCGCTTCTCCTGCACCTTGACGTCGATGCTGCAGGCCTTCGCCGCAGCCACGCTCTGCGCCACCGCCAGCTGCGTGCGCTGCGCCGACGGCAGGATCATCGTCCGCGCGATCGACAGGGCGCTCTGCCCCTCGACCGCGATGGCCTTGCTGTAGGCCTCGAATTGGATGTTCATGCGCGACTCCACCTCCTTGCTCGACAGCACGGCGAAGCGCTCGAACAGCTCGACGTTCTTCTTGCTGCCGAAGTTGCCGATCGCGTCGACGGCGTTGCGGAAGTTGGGCAGACCACGCCGGGCCGCCTCGGCGTGCCACTCGGCCGAGTAGCCGTTGCCGTTGAACAGGATGCGCTGGTGCTTCTTGAACAGGTCGACGACGACTTCGTTGATCGCCGCCTCGAGGCCCTTCGCCGCCTTCGTCTTCTCGATCTCGCCGGCGATGTAGGCCAG
>JAEUHU010000078.1 GCA_016793305.1 Planctomycetota bacterium | reverse complement strand
CGGGCCCTGGCCGAGGGCTGCCGCGCGCGAACGGCTGCGCACGGCCCGTGGTCTCGTGCTCGCCTCGCGCAGCGAAGGTGCCCCCGGCGCCGTCGTCGAGGCGATCGTGCAACACGTGCCGGTGCTGGCCAGCGACATCGCTGCGCACCGGGGTCTGCTCGGCGCCGACTGGCCGGGCCTGTTCCCGGTCGGGGACGCTTTCGCCCTCGCGCGACTGCTGCAGCGACTGGTCGACGATCGCGCCTGGGCGGCCGGACTCGAAGCGCTGGCTGCGAAGCTCGGCGAGCGCTTCCGTCCGTCGCGGGAACGGGCCGATTGGGCTGCGCTGTTCGCGGAGCTGGGCGTCGGATGACCGCCGCAACGCCGCGGGCTCGGCGGTGCGCAGAAGGGCGGTCGCGCCGGAGCTCCTTGGCGCCGACCATGGGAACCGCGGTCTCGATGGCCCAGGAACCGCGCTCGGCATGGACACGACGACCCTCGACATCCGCGGCATGACCTGCGCCGGCTGCGTGCGCCGCATCGAACGCACGCTCGGCCAGGTCGACGGCGTCGCTTCGGCGCAGGTCAACCTCGCGACCAACCAGGCGCGCATCGCCTTCGATCCGGTGCGGGTGCGTGCCAGCGACCTGGTCACCTCGATCGAAGCGCTCGGCTTCGGCGTCGCGGTGCCAGCCGTCGCCGGCAGCAAGGTGCTCGGCGTCGTGCCGCCGGACGAAGCGAACGAGCGGCGAGGGCTGCGGCGCAGCGTGCTCGCGGCCGCCGTCGCGACCGTGCCGCTGCTCGGGCTCGGCATGGCGCACGGCGCGATCCCGTTCGCCGACGCGCCGCCGGGGCGGTGGCTGCAGCTGGTGCTGGCAGCGTTCGTGCTGTTCGGACCGGGCCGACGGTTCCTGCGGCTCGGCGTGGTCGCAGTGCGGCACCGCAGTCCGGACATGAACACGCTGGTGGCGCTCGGCGCGTCGGCGGCGTTCGCCTGGTCGGCGTTCGTCACGATCGCCGCGACGGTTCGCGGCACGGCTGGCGGCCACGTCTACTTCGAGGCGGCGGCTGCGATCGTCACGTTCGTGCTGTTCGGCAAGCTGCTCGAGTCGCGCGCCCGCTGGCAACTCGGTGACGCGGTGCGGGCGCTGCACGCGCTGGTGCCGGCGATGGCGCAGCGGCTCGAACGCGGCGACGACGGGCAGGAGCACGAACGGGAGGTGCCGGTGCCGCAGCTGCGCGTCGGCGACCGCGTGCGCGTGCGGCCGGGCCAGCGTGTGCCCGGCGACGGGGCCGTGGTCGAGGGCGGCTCGGCGGTCGACGAGTCGCTGCTGACCGGCGAGAGCGCACCGGTCGACAAGAGGGTGGGGCAGCGCGTCGTCGGTGGCAGCCTCGTCACCACGGGTGCCTTGCTGGTGCAGCTCGATCGGACCGGCGAAGCGACCGCCGTGCAGCGCATCGCCGCGGCGGTCGCCGAGGCGCAAGGATCGCGCGCGCCGATCGCCCGCTTCGCCGACCGGGTCGCAGCGGCGTTCGTTCCGGGCGTGCTGCTGGTGGCGCTGCTGACGTTGGTCGTGCACCTGGCGCTGGCCGAAGGTTCCGGCGGCCATGCACTCGCCGTCGAACGCATGGTCGCCGTGCTGGTGATCGCCTGTCCTTGTGCCTTGGGGCTCGCGACGCCGGCGGCGGTCGCGGTCGGCGCAGGGCGCGGCGCTTCGCTCGGCGTGCTGTTCCGCACCGGCACCGTGCTCGAGACGGCGAGTCGCATCGACACCGTGTGCTTCGACAAGACCGGCACGCTGACGAACGGTGCGCCGCAGCTGGTCGTGGTCGAGCCGGCGATCGGCATCGACGAGAACGAACTGCTGCGTTCGGCGGCGGCCGTCGAGCTCGGCAGCGAACATCCGTTCGCGCGGGCGATCGTCGCGGCGGCGCGCGCGCGCGGTCTGGCCTCGGATGGAGCCCATGGGTTCGCGGCGGTGCCGGCGCGCGGGGCGATGGCCCGCGTCGACGGCGCGCTGGTGCGCGTCGGCAGGTCGGCGTGGCTCGCCGACGAAGGCGTCGACGTGACGGCGCTCGTCGCTCGCATCGACGCGCTCGCCGCCACTGGGCGAAGTGCGTTGCTGGTGGCGCGCGGAGAACGGCTGCTCGGGCTGTTGGCGTTCGCCGACACGCTGCGCTCGGAAGCGGCGGGCATCGTGGAGCAGCTGCGGGCCCTCGGCGTGCGCGTCGGCATGCTGAGCGGCGATCGGGCGGGCGTGGCGCGCGGCATCGCCGCCGACCTCGGCGTCACGGCGGTCGCGGCCGAACTGCTGCCCGAGGACAAGGCCGCGTGGCTCGCCGCCGAGCAGGCCGCGGGCCATCGCGTCGCGATGGTCGGCGACGGCGTCAACGATGCGCCGGCTCTCGCCGCCGCCGACCTCGGCATCGTGGTCGGCAGTGGCACCGACGTCGCCGCCGCGGCAGCCGACGTCGTGCTGCTGCGCGGCGGACTGCACGGGGTGCCGACGGTGTTGCGGCTCGCGCGCGCGACGATGCGGACGATCCGGCGCAATCTGCTGTGGGCTTCGGTCTACAACCTGCTCGGCATTCCGTTGGCCGCCGGCGTGTTCGCGGCCCAGGGCTTCGTGCTGTCGCCGGTGTTCGCCAGTGCCGCGATGTCGCTGTCGAGTGTGTCGGTGCTGGTGAGTTCGTTGTGGCTGCGGCGCTTCCGCCCGCTCGGCGCAGGCTGATGCACCGTCGTCGCGGCGGCGTCGAGTTCGACCGCAAGAAGCGGAGTGCAGGCCGCCGTGGGTTCGGTAGTTTGCCGGGCGTGGCAGCGACGAACGAACCGCCGGTCGGGTCCATGGACGAAGCCGCGAAGTGGCGCGCGGTGTGCGCGCGCGACGCTCGGTGCGACGGGTGCTTCGTGTTCGCGGTGCGCACCACCGGCATCTACTGCCGCCCGTCGTGCGGAGCGCGTCGTCCGAACCGCGCGAACGTGCAGTTCTTCGCCGACGGCGCGGCGGCCCGCACCGCCGGCTATCGAGCCTGCAAGCGGTGCCGTCCCGACACGCGGCTCGGCAGCGACGCAGCGACCCGGGCTTGGGTGCTGGCGCTCTGCCGGCACATCGAGGCCGCCGAGGCGCCGCCGACGCTCGCCGAACTCGCGGCGTTCGCGGGCTACAGCCCGTTCCACCTGCAGCGCACGTTCCGCGCGGTGGTCGGCACCACGCCGCGTGGCTACGCGACGGCGGTGCGTGTGGAACGGCTGCGCCGCGCGCTGGCGCGTGGCGAGCGCGTGACCGCGGCCCAGCAGGCGTCGGGCTACGCGTCGTCGAGTCGCCTGCACGCCGATGCCGAACGGGTGCTGGGCATGGCGCCGCGCCGTGCGAAGGCCGGCGGTGCCGGCGAGCGCCTCGAGTTCCACGTCGCGCCGTGCACGCTGGGTCGGGTGCTGGTGGCGGCGACGGCGCGCGGGCTGAGTGCGGTGCTGCTCGGCGACGACGACGCGACGCTGCAGCAGGAACTGGCGGAACGGTTCCCGCGCGGTCGGTGCGTGCGCGGGGACGCCGCGTTCGTCGCGCGGGTGCGGGCGGTGCTCGCCTGCGTCGACGGCGCTGCCGTGGATCCGGGGTTGCCGTTCGACGTGCGCGGCACCGCGTTCCAGCAGCGCGTCTGGCAGGCACTGCAGCGGATCCCGGCCGGGCGCACGATCGACTACGCGTCGCTCGCGGCGCGGCTCGGTTCGCCGCGTGGTGCGCGTGCGGTCGCGGCGGCGTGTGCCGCGAATCCACTCGCGGTGCTGGTGCCGTGCCATCGTGTCGTGCGCGGCGACGGGTCGCTCGCCGGCTATCGCTGGGGCGTGGCGAAGAAGCGGGCGCTGTTGCGTCGCGAAGGGGCCGAGCCCGGGAGCGAGGGCTGACGTGGGGCAAGGCCAGTTCGACTTCGCGAGGCCGCCGGCGGTCGAGACGTTCGCCGACGGCGCCTTCCTGCTGCGCGGTCTGGCGCTGGCGGACGCGCCGCACCTGCTCGCGGCGATCGATGCGGTGGTCGCGGCGGCGCCGCTGCGGCACGTCGAGACGCCGGGTGGCAAGCGCATGTCGGTGGCGATGAGCAACTGCGGCGTACGCGGCTGGGTCAGCGACCGGCGCGGCTATCGCTACGAAGCGTGCGATCCGACCAGCGGTCGGCCGTGGCCGGCGATGCCGGCGGTGTTGCGAGCGCTCGCCGCGCGCGCGGCGGCGGTCGCCGGCTGGGCCGACTTCGCGCCGGATGCGTGCCTGCTCAACCGCTACGCGCCGGGCGCGCGCATGACGCTGCACCAGGACCGCGACGAGGCCGACTTCACGTGGCCGATCGTCTCGGTCTCGCTCGGCCTGCCGGCGACGTTCCTGTTCGGTGGGCGCACCCGGTCGGGTCCGGTGCAGCGCCTGCCGTTGGGGCACGGCGACGTGGTGGTGTTCGGCGGCGCCTCGCGGCTGTGTTTCCACGGCGTGTTGCCCGTGCGGGACGGGGTGCACCCGGCGGTGGGACCGGCGCGTTGGAACCTGACGTTCCGCGTCACCACGGCGCCGTCTGCAGCGTCGAGTTGAAGTCGAGGCTTGCGTGAGGCGGGCCGCGTGGCTATAGACCGACCGGTCTACTCAGCCTGCCGCTCCGCCCAGCCCCGACCGACACCCACATGGCTCCCGACCAAGACACCCGCGAACGCCTGCTCGAGGCGGGCACCCAGCTGATCCTGAAGCAGGGCTTCAACGGCACTGGGCTCAGTGAGGTCCTGCAGCTGGCCGGCGTCCCCAAGGGCTCGTTCTACCACTACTTCGGTTCGAAGGAGGAGTTCGGTGTGGCGCTGATCGAGCGCACCCGCGACGGCTACCTGGCGGAGCTGAAGCCGATCCTCGCCGACCGCAAGCTGACCCCGTTGGCCCGCCTCCGCCGCATGTTCGAGAAGGGGCGCGAGGACTGCGCGTGCTCGGGACCGTCGGTCGAGTGCGTGATCTCGAAGGTCGCCCTCGAGACGGCGAACCTCAGTGAGTCGGTGCACGCGGCGGTGCGCTGCTGCTACCAGCAGTGGAGTGCGCTCCTGGCCCAGGTCATCCGCGAAGGCCAGGCGGCCGGCGAGATCGACCGCAAGCACGACGCCGATCGGCTCGGAAACGTGCTCGTGATGCTGTGGGAAGGTGCCGGGATGCGCATGCAGATCGAGCGCAACATCAACGCCCTGGACGACTTCCTCGCGTTCGTCTTCGACACCCTGTTCGGTCGGCCGCCGGCCGACGGAACCACCGGCGGCACCGGCCCGAGCAAATCCCTGTGATGCCGGCTGCCTGCCGACACTCGGAACTTCAACCCTCCGTTCGGCTCCGCCGGAGTCGACCGGTCTACGCGTAAGAATGCCCATGTCTGCCCCCAAGCCCCTTTCGACCTCCTCGGTGGTGGTCGCGTCCGTCCTGCTCGTGCTGGTCGCCCTCGGCGTCGGTGCGGGCCTGTACCTCTGGAAGGCCGCCGCGAGCGAAGCGGCTGCCGCCGCCGCGGCTGCCCAGCCGCCGCCGATGTGGGCGGTCGAGGCGGCGACCGTGACCAGCCGGCCGTTCGCGCGTTCGACGACCTCGATCGGCACGGTGCGCGC
>JAEUHU010000036.1 GCA_016793305.1 Planctomycetota bacterium | reverse complement strand
CATCGCGGTGCGCGTGCGCAGCCAGGTCGCCGACGCGGACGGCCGCGGCGATCGCGAACGCACCGGCGAACTGGTGGTGCCACCGGTCGACACCGAGGACCTCGACGGCGACGGCCGTCCCGACCTGCTGACGCGCGATGGACAGGTGCATCGCTTCCACCTGCAGACCGCCGACGGTTCGTTCGGGCCGCCGATCGAACTCGACCTGGCGCGGTTCGAGGACAGCACGCCGAAGGCGACGATGGAGCTCGGCGCCACCGCGGTGCTCGGCGACCGCCAGCTGCTGCAGCGCGGCGACGTGGACGGCGACGGCATCCCGGACTACGTGATCGCGCACCGCCGCAAGGTCTGGACGTTCGTCGCGAGCAAGCAGGGACCGCAGTTCGAGAAGGCACGCACGCAGGCCACCGCCGACGACGTCACGGGCATGCTGCTGGTCGATCTGGACGAAGACGGGCGCGCCGACCTGCTGACGTTCCAGGTGCAGCTGCCCGGCGTAGGCGCGCTGCTGCTCGGCCTCGTGCAGTCGATCGACATCGACGTGAAGGCCGTCGGACACACGAGCGAGGGCAACGGCTTCGCCAACCAGGCGACCTGGCGCCGCACGGTGACGCTGCGCATCCCGCCGCTGCTGTCGCTGCTCGGTCGCCAGGAGGAACTGGTGCAGCGCTTCACCGACATCCTCGGCAAGGCGCGGCTCGGCGTGCGCGGCGCCTTCGCCGGTGGTGACGCCTCGGACCTGCTGCTGGTGACCAGCGACGGCACGGGCCTCGAGCTGTTCGCCGACGCGGGGCCGGCTCCGACGCTCGACGGCGCGCGCGGCCGGCGGCTGCTGCGCGAACTGCTGTTCGAGGACCCGAATCCGCTGTTCGACCTCGAACGCCTGTTCCAGCTGGTCTCGGGCCTGTTCGACGAGCTGTCGAGCGGGCTCGTCGGCGAGGCGAAGCGCGGGGCGACGCTGCCGCTGCGCGATCCCGCGCGATGGCGCCTGGTCGAGCTGCTGGCCGGGCCGCTCGACGAGGTCCCCGGCGACGACGTGGTCGCCGTCTACGAAGCCGTGCCGGCGGAGGGTGCGGCACCGAACGGTCCGCCGCGACGCGAATACGAGCTGGTCGTGCTGCCGCGCTGAGTTCAGCGCCCGCGCAGCACGATCGGCGGAGCGGCGACGGGCCCGGCCGTGATCGCCTGCGGCGTCTTGCCCTTGTCGGGGACCCCGAAGCGCACCGTCCACGTGCCTTCGCGCATCGGCACCTGGAAGCGCCGCGTGTTCGTCGTGCCCGACGCGACCCGGGTGACACCGCCACGGTAGAGCTCGAACTCGATGCGTTCGGCGCCGACGAGCACGTCCGGTGCCAGCACGAACTCCTGCAGGTAGCCCGCGTCGACCTGGATCTCGCGCACGGCCTCGACGCCGATCTGCACGTCGATCGTGTGCTCGCTGGCGGCGAGGCCTTCCGCGAACACCAACACGCGCCTTCGGCCAGCGGCCACGCGATCGTGGACCAGCGCCCCGTCGACGAAGCGCAGCTCCCGTTCGGAACGCACCTCGTCGCCGAGCAGCACGCCGGCCGCCGCCGCGATCGAGGCACCGTTCGGGGAGCGCAACGAAAGGCGCAGTCGGCCGAACGCCCCCACATTCAGGCTGCCGACGTCGAGGCGCTGCCCCGACACCAGCTCGAACGGCCCGAACGCGAGGTCACTGCCCAGGTCGAGCCAGTAGGTCCCCGCCGGCAGTGCGGCGGCGACGAGCGCATCGCCACCAGCGGGCACGCGGCGCACTTCGCGCCAGCCGGCGCGACGCAGCGTCACCGCCGGCACCACCACCGGCGCGCCGTTCCCATCGGTGAACCGCGCGACGATGGCAGCGGTCGGCAGGTCGTTCGCGTCGAGCTGGACGAGCAACTCGTCGGTCGTCGGACGCGCGACGAACACGTGCGCAGGGAACCGATCCAACGGGTCGTCCTCGCCCGCCACGATCGGGGCGAACACGACCACGTGCCACGGCCCCTCGGCGGTCACGCCACGCACAGTGCACCGGCCGTCTTCGCCGGTGCGCTGGGCCAGCAACATGGTGCGCCGTGGACTTGGCGCCGGATCGCGGTCGATCCACACCCCATGGCCACGCAGCGGTGCACCGTCGGGGCCGAGCAGTCGCACGACGACGTCCTGGCGGCGCGGCATCACGAGATCGACGTGCCGCCGTTCGCCGGCGAGCAGCTGGAGATTGTCGCGCGGACGCGTGCGCCCCTGGTCGTCGCCGAACTGCACCTGCCCGGGCCACAGCGGCTCCATCACGAACTCGCCCCGCGCGTCGGTGCGTACCGTCGGCACCAGCGCTTCGGCCCACGCACCCTCGAGGCGGCCGAACGTCGCGTCCCCGCGCCACTCGCCGCGCAACGTGACCCCGGCGTAGGGTTGGCCCTGTTCGTCGCGCAGCGTGCCCACGACCGCAGCCGCCGGTACCAGCACCACGTCGTGGTCGGTCGGGCCACGCGCGGCGACTTCGAAGCGATCCACGGCAGCAACCTTCGGCTGCCCCCCAGCACTGCGTGCGAGCACCACGACTTCGCCGCTCGGCAGTTCGTGCACGGTGAAGCGGCCGTCGGCATCGGCGCGGACCAGCAGCGGTTCGCGATCCGGCCCACGCCGCCGGCCTGACTCGGCCCGCGACCCGGCCGACTCCGCCGACTGCTTGCGCCGGTCTTCGTCGACTGCGAACACCAACTCCGCACCGGGCGACGGCTGCCCGTCCGGCCCCAGCACTCGACCGCGCACGAGCGCAGCGCGATCCCCGAGCACCAGGGTCATCTCGGCCTTGTCGCCGCGGGCGGGCGGCACCGTGCTGCCCCGCACCACGTTGCTCGGCTGCCAGCCCGCCGCACGCGCCATCAGCACGCTGCCGGTCTCGACGTCGTCGACCACGAACCGCCCGTCGGCATCGCTGCGGGCGAGCCAGTGCGCGCCGTCGCGCAGGTCGCCGCGCACCACGAACACGTCGGCATCGGCGACGGGTGCGCCCTCGCGTTCCACCACCCGGCCGTGCACGGCGACGAACGAGGGCAGGGTCAGCTGCAGCACGTTGTCGCCCGGCTGCAAGGGGACCGACGTCGCCGCGGCACGCCCGGTCTGCACGCGCACAGTCTCGACCGGCAGTTCGGCGAACACGGCCCAGCCGTTCCCGTCGGTGTGGGCGTGCCGCACCTCGTCCCGCCCATCGACGAGCACCGCCACCAGCGCCACGGCGAACGGCGCCCCGTTCGCGCGCACGAGCTGGACGCGCAGCGCGCAGCGGTCCACGGTTCCCGCGACCCGGCCAGCCTCCTCGGCGACGACCTGCCCCGCGCCGCTGGCCGCGGCCGGAACGGCCTCGTTGACGCGATCGGCGCGCACCGCCCCGCCCCCGAGCGACGGCGGATTCGTCAGCGGTGCGTCCGCTGCTACCAGGCTCCAGCCGACGACCAACAAGGCACACGCGACGGCGGCGGCGAGCAGCTTCTTCATGGCGATCGTGAGCAGGGCGGACGTGGCCGCGGTGGTGACGGGAACCTGGGGAAGGGCGGCGAACACAGCGGTGCGCAGACGAGCGATCGACGCGGCCCCGACGGTCGCCGCGGACGCGGACATCGCGAGCCCACCGGCGACGCCGACCGGCAACGCCCGCCGCAGCAGGTCCATGCCGCGCGCGATCCAGGTGCGCACGGTCGCCGGCTTGCTGCCGGTCACTTCCGCGATGGCCGCCGTGTCGAGGCCGTGCTCGAGCCGCAGCAGCAACACCTGCCGGTACGGCTGAGGCAGCCCACGCAGCGCTGCGGCGCAGCTCGCCAGCAACTCGGCGCCGATCGCCGCCGCGGCCGGATCCTCCGTCGCAGCGGGCTCGGCGAGCGGCGACGGTCGCGCGCGCCGGCGCCGTTCGTGCCGCGCGGTGTTGGCGAGGATGCCGAGCAGCCAGGGCAGGACCGGCTGGGTGGGGTCGTAGTGCGCGCGCCGTTCGATGGCGATCAGGAACGTCGACTGCACCAGGTCCTCCGCCACGGACCGCTCCGGCGCCAGGTAGTGCGCGACCCGCAGCAGCTCGCCCACGGTCGCCTCGAACACCGTGCTCAGCTGGTGCGGGCTGCCGCTGCGGCAGTATTCGGCGAAGGCGGTGTCTTCGGGGTTCATCGACACGGGTTGCTTCCCAGCAACCGCCGAGACGCTACGGAAAATCCCGCCGGAGCGTGTCGTCCGGTCCCGAACCTGGCTGGCCGACGCCGCACGCGTCGGCCTGGATCGTCACAGCCAGTGGCCGAGCTTGCCGGACTTGGTGCTGAGGTAGTGCTCGTTGTGCGGATTGCGACCAAAGCGCATCGGCACCCGTTCCACCACCTGGATGCCGGCGGCGGCCAGGGCGTCGACCTTGCGCGGGTTGTTGCTCATCAACCGCAGCCGGGCGATCCCGAACGCGCGCAGCAGCACGATGCCGTCGTGGTAGTCGCGCTGGTCGGCGGCGAAGCCGAGCCGTTCGTTCGCCTCGACGGTGTCGGCACCTGCGTCCTGCAGCGCATAGGCGCGGATCTTGTTGACGATGCCGATGCCGCGGCCCTCCTGGCGCAGGTAGACCACGAGCCCGACCTGTTCGGCGGCGATCATCGCCAACGCCGCTTCGAGCTGGAACCCACAATCGCAGCGCAGGCTGTGCAGCGCGTCCCCTGTCAGGCACTCCGAGTGCAGGCGCACCAACGGGGCGGCCGCCGCACCGACGTCGCCCATGCCGATCGCGACGGGCGCCCGTTCGTCGTCGGCGGCAGCGGTGGCGAGCGCGTGGATGGTGAACTCTCCGAAGCGTGTCGGCAGGCGAGCGGACACGAGCTGGCTGGACGGGTCGGCAGTCATGCGGTCGTTCCTGGCGAACAGGCGGAGCGGGGCTCGGACTTCGGCAACCAGCGCAGTGCGGCGGTCAGCCACACCAAGGCGTCGACCTTCAGTCGATGGCGCATCACCTCGACGGTGTCGAGGGCCACCGCGACCACCAACACGTAGACGAAGGTCAGCGCGGCGAACGCGACCACGACGTCGATGGTCTCGGCGCTCGCCCCACGCCGCAGCACGCGCCACACCGCGCCGAGCGACATGAGCAGCACCACGCCACAGAACAGCGCCCACGTGTTGCACGGGCCGAGCCACGGCGTGTGCAGCAGCGCGTCGATCGAGGCCCCGTAGCCGCCGAGCTGCGCCCGCGGCGTGGCGACCGGCGCCCACGCCGTCGACGGCGCGAAGAACTGGCGCAGCGTCGCCAGCACGTTCGCCAGGTAGCGCTCGGGGAACCGCCGGATGTGCGCCAGCGCGCTGTCGCGCATCGCCGCCGACACCGCCGCTGTGATCGCGTGGTGGTAGTTGACCTCGCCGTTCCGCTTGCGGGGCTCGTCGAGCACCGGCACCCCGGTCGGGGCCGGCATCGGCACGACCCTCGCGTAGTCCTCGACCGAGGCGAACAGCGGCACCGCTTCGATGCGCGGCCGCTCGCCGCGCAGCACTTCGGCCTGCCGCGTCGCCAGATCCTCGCTGTGCCAGGTCTTGCGGGCGAGCCCGAACCCCACCCACGACGACGCCTCGCAGCGTCCGTGCACGACCATGTTCTTGGCGTAGGGAGCGACCGCGAGCAGCGCCGGCAGCAACGACGCGAGCAGCAGCGCCCGGCGGGAACCCGGCCAGCTGCGCCACAGCAGCAACCAGCCCGCAGCCCAGAACGCGAGGTGGAAGACGTTGCGCACCCAGAGCACCAGCGCGGTCAGCACGAGGAACGCGACCGCAGCGCGCAGGCGGCCGGAGCCCACGTTCGCCAGCGCGTTGCACGCACCGACCAGCAGGGCCGCGACCGGCAGCGTCGTGAACGCGTAGTGCTCGTAGGCGAGCACCGCCGGCAGCATCGTGAAGGCGAACGACGCGCCGAGCGCCGCCACGGGGCGCACACCGAGGCGGACCAGTGTGCGCAGCATCGCGACCCCGAGCCACGCGGCGAGCAGATGGAACAGGCCGGCGAGCAGCAGCGGCCAGTGGTCGCCGGCGGACTTCTGGACGAGGCCGAGCACGAGGCTCGGCAGCGGCGGCTGGCCGTGCAGGTGCCACACGGTCTCGAGCAGCCGGTCGCGCAGCAGCTCGAGGTCGGGGAAGTGCATGATGCGCCCCACGTGCTCGGTCGAGAACGCGAGCCCGGCCCATGC
>JAEUHU010000582.1 GCA_016793305.1 Planctomycetota bacterium | reverse complement strand
CGATGGACCAGCTGAACGTGTTCCTGCGCCAGCACTCGCCGGGCCGCGGCCGCGAAGTGCTGCTCGAGGAGTTCGTGCTCGGCCGCGAGTTCTCGTTCGACTCGGTGACCCTGCACGGCCAGCACGTGTTCCACAACGTCTGCTGCTACTACCCGACGCCGCTCGAGGTGATGGACAACCCGTGGATCCAGTGGTGTGTCGTGCTGCCGCGCGACCTCACCGGGCCCGAGTTCCGCGACATCCACCGGATCGGCCCGCGCGCGCTGAGCACGCTCGGCATGTGGAACGGCATGAGCCACCTCGAGTGGTTCCGCCGGCCGGACGGGCGGATCGCGATCGGCGAGGTCGCGGCGCGGCCGCCGGGTGCCCAGTTCATGACGCTGATGAGCTACGTCACCGACACCGACCTCTACCGCGCGTTCGCGCAGCTGATGGTCGAGGAGACGTTCCAGGCGCCCGAGCGGCGCTTCGCGGTCGGGGCGGCCTACCTGCGCGCGCAGGGTGGCAAGGGCACGGCCGCGGGCGGCACGATCCGGGCCGTGCACGGCCTCGAGGCGATGCAGCAGCAGGTCGGGGAGCTGATCGTCGAGGCGCGCCTGCCGACGCTCGGCAAGGCGCCGAATCCCAGCTACGAAGGGGACGGCTTCGTCATCGTCCGCCACCCCGACACACGCGTCGTCACCGAAGCCGTGCAGCGCATCGTGCGCACCGTGCACGTCGAACTCGGCTGACCGGCTCGCCGTCCACCTTCTCCTTCCGTCCACTCTGCCTGCTCCGCCGCCCATGAACGTCGTCTACCTCAGTCCAGGTTTTCCCGCCGAGATGCCGCTGTTCGTGCGCGGCCTCGCCCAGGTCGGCGCCAAGGTGTTCGGCGTCGGCGACCAGCCGGTCGGGGCGCTGCCGCCGGAAGCGCGCGAAGCGCTGACCGACTACCTGCAGGTGTCCGGGTTCGGCGACGAGCCCCGCGTCGTCGAGGAAGTGCGCCAGTGGCTGCGCGGCAAGTCGATCGATCGCGTCGAATGCCTGTGGGAACGCCTGATGTACCTGGCAGCGCGCTTGCGCGAGGCGTTCTCGGTGCCGGGCATGTCGCGCGCCCAGACGGCGATCTTCCGCGACAAGGAAGCGATGAAGCAGGCGGTCGAGAAGGCCGGCCTGCGCGTGCCGCGGCACGGCCGGGCGCGCAGCGCGCAGGAAGCCTGGGCCGCGGTCGAGCGCTGCGGCTTCCCGGCGATCGTGAAGCCGATCGACGGGGCCGGCAGCAAGGACACCTACCGCTGCAACGACAAGCAGGAGTTCGAGGCGGCGTTGGCGAAGGTGCGGCACATCGAGGAGCTGTCGGTCGAGGAGTTCATCGAGGGCGAGGAGCTGACCTACGACACGGTGTGCGCCGACGGCCGCATCCTGTTCGAGAACGTCGCCTGGTACAAGCCGAAGCCGATGATCCTGGCGCAGAACCCGTGGATCTCGATGCAGAACATCGTGCTGCGCGACCTGACGCAGGAG
>JAEUHU010000192.1 GCA_016793305.1 Planctomycetota bacterium | reverse complement strand
GGCACCAACATCCACGATGCGCTGCTGACCGCCCTGCGCGCCCCGACCCTGCCCGGCACCGTGCCGCTGGTGCTGTTCCTGACCGACGGCCTGCCGACCGTCGGCCCGACCAGCGAGAAGGAACTGAAGGCGATGGTCGCCGCCGGCAATCCGCACGCGCGGCGCGTGTTCTGCTTCGGTGTCGGCGCCGACGTGAACGCGCCGCTGCTCGATCGCATCGCCGAGACGACGCGGGCCGTGACCGCTTACGTGCTGCCCGACGAGGACGTCGAGGTGCAGGTCGCGCGCACGTTCGCGCGGCTCGGCCAGCCGGTGCTGGCGCTGCCGTCGCTCGGCCTCGTCGACGAGCCCGCGCGGTTGCGCGAAGTGCTGCCGCGGGCCTTGCCGGACCTGTTCGTCGGCGAGCAGCTGGTCGTGCTCGGCCAGTACCGCGGTGAACAGGACCTGCAGTTCGTGCTGCGCGGCGGCACGCCGGGTGGTGCGCGCGACTTCCGCTTCACGCTGCCGGTGCAGAGCGCTTCGACCGCGCACGCGTTCGTGCCGCGGTTGTGGGCGAGCCGGCAGATCGCCTTCCTGGTCGACGAGCTGCGCCAGCAGGGCGGCGACCTCGGCGGGCCGTTGGCGTCCGGCGGCCGCGACCCGTTCGCCGACCCGCGCCTGCGCGAGCTGCGCGACGAGATCCTGCGCCTGTCGACGCGCTACGGCGTGCTCGGCGAGTACACCGCGTTCCTCGCCACCGAGGGCAGCCGCCTCGACGACTGGCGCGAGCTCACCTCCGCGTGCCAGGCGGCCCTGCAGGGGCGCGCCGTCGCGACGCGCAGCGGGCTTGCCGCCGTCAACCAGGGCTGCAACCTGTGGGCGCAGAAGCAGCAGGCCGTCGCCAACCCGCGCAACGTCTACTTCGACCAGTCGATGCAGGTCGTCGAGACCGCGGCGGTCCAGCAGATCGGCGACCGCGCGTTCTTCCGCCGCGGCGACCGCTGGATCGACGGCAACAGCGTGCTGCGCCAGCGGCTCGAACCCGACCGCCGCGTCGAGATCGGCAGCCAGGGCTACTTCGCGCTGCTGCGTCGCCTCGAGGGCGAACGCCGGAACGGCGTGCTGGCCCTGGCCGGCGACGTGCTGCTCGAGGTCGACGGCCAGAACGTGCTGATCGTGACCTCGGGCGCGCCGAGCGCCCCGAGCACCCCGAACCCGATTCCCGCTCCGACTCCCACCCCGAACCCGACCCCGAACCCGACCACCCAACCGCAGGAGACCGTCCGATGATCCGCTTCTCGTCGTCCGTCCTGGCCCTCGCCTCGCTGCTCGCGGCGCAAGGCCCCGTCACCACGCCGATCGTGCCCGCCCCGGCGACCAACCCGGCTCCCGCCGTGGCGCCGCTCGTGCCCGCCGGCAGCAAGACGATCGACCTCGCCATCTGCCTCGACATCAGCGGCAGCATGGACGGCCTGATCGACAGCGCGCGCCAGAACCTCTGGGCGGTGGTCAACGACCTCGCCCGGCTGCAGCCGACGCCGCAGCTGCGCGTGGCGCTGCTGACGTTCGGTTGCTCGACGCACGACGCCGAGCGCGGCTGGGTCAAGGTCGAGACCGACTTCACCACCGACCTCGACATGGTGTCGCTGAAGCTGTTCGCGCTGACCACCAACGGCGGCGACGAGTACGTCGCGCGCGTCGTGCAGGCGGCGCTGGGCGAACTGCAGTGGACCAAGGAGCCCGGTTCGCTGCAGCTGCTGTTCGTCGCCGGCAACGAGGCCGCGACGCAGGACCCGAAGGTCGAGACCGCGGCGATGAGCAAGGCGGCGATCACCCGCGGCATCGTCGTCAACACGATCTACTGCGGCGACCCGATGGACCAGCTGGCGCCGGCCTGGCGCGAGGTCGCGAAGCTCGCCGACGGGCAGTTCGCGGCGATCCAGCAGGACAACTCGGTGGCGATCGCGACGCCGTTCGACAAGCAGCTGCAGGATCTCAGTGCCGCGATGAACCCGACCTATGTGCCGTACGGTGCCCAGCGTGGCACGTGGGCCGACAACCAGGTGGCGCAGGACAACAACGCCTCGGTGCTGAACGTCGCGGCGGCGGCGCAGCGCTGCCAGACCAAGGCCAGCGGCCTGTACAACTGTGCGGGCTGGGACCTGGTCGACGCCTGCGAGGACCCGAAGTTCGATCTCGCCTCGGTCAAGAAGGAGGACCTCGACGAAGCGCTGCGCAAGCTGTCGCTCGCCGAGCTCAAGGCGCACATCGCGGCGAAGAAGGCGCAGCGCGTCGAGATCAAGGCGAAGGTCGAAGCGGTCGGCAAGCAGCGCGACGCGTTCCTGGCCGAGGAGCTGAAGAAGCTCGGTGCTTCCGGCGAGCAGCGCTTCGAGAAGGCGGTGCTCGAGAGCGTGCGGGCGCAGGCCGCGGCCAAGGGCTTCACCCGCAAGGTCGAGGCGGCGGTCGACGCCGCGGCGCAGCCGAAGGGCGACGGCAAGGTCGTGCTCGACGAGCGCTTCGTCGAGACGCTGCGTACGGCCGCGGCGGAGTACCGCAAGTTCCCGCGCCTTGGCGTCACACCGAAGGTGGCTCCGACCGACTGTCGGCGGCCGTCTGCGCAGCCGGCGCTGTCGAACGCGACCGCGGCCCACGGCGAGAAGCTCTACTGGCTGCACGCCCGCTTCGCGGTCGGCCAGCAGTACGTCGTTGCCGGGCAGCCGGCGCGCATCGGCGAGACGCTGGTCAAGGAGACCTTCACCGCGCTGGCCAAGGCGCCGGAGGACCGCAGCGTCGCGGGCTACGTGATCGGCGATCGGACCGTCTTCGGCGGGGAAGCGACCGGCCTGTTCGTCATGCACAAGCTGGCCGCCGACACGCCCGGCACCGACCAGGGCTGGATCTACGGCACCATCGACCCGAACGGCGTGGTGACGTCGGCCGGCGCCGTCGCGGCGTGCATGCGTTGCCACCTCGATGCGACCGAAGACCGCCGGTTCGGGCTACGCTGACCGCCGTGATCGTCCCTGCGTCCGTGAGTCCGAAGAAGACCTTGCTCGTCGTCGAGGACGACGCCGCGATCCGGCGTGGCCTGACCGACACGCTGCAGTTCGCCGGCTACACGGTGATCGCCACCGGCTGCGGGCAGGAAGGGCTCGACATCGCCACCACGGCCGAGCTCGACCTCGCCGTGCTCGACGTGATGTTGCCCAAGCGCGACGGCTTCCAGATCCTCGCCGAGGTGCGGCG
>JAEUHU010000183.1 GCA_016793305.1 Planctomycetota bacterium | reverse complement strand
GGCGCTGGCGCCGACCGACCCGGTCGTGGTCGTCGAGGACGTCGCGTCGCTGATGCGGGTCCGGGCGCGGGCCAAGGGCCTGCAGCTCGACGTCGCGTTCGCGACCAGCGTGCCCCGGTCGATCCCGACGGAGGCGCTGCGTCTGCGCCAGATCCTCGTCAACCTGGTCGGCAACGCGGTGAAGTTCACCGAGTGCGGTCTGGTGCGCATCGTCGTCGGCTTCGTTCCGGAGGCCGGACGCATGACCTTCGCGGTGGTCGACCAGGGCATCGGCATGTCGCGCGAGCAGGTGGGGCGCCTGTTCGCCGAGTTCGCCCAGGTCGACGAGGACGTGGCGCGCCGCAGCCTCGGCACGGGGCTCGGACTGGCCCTGAGCCGGAAGCTCGCGGTGATGCTCGGCGGCGACATCGACGTGCAGAGCGAGCCGGGCCGCGGCAGCACGTTCACGCTGTGGCTGCCCGCGGTCGCCGGGGCGAGCGAACTGTGGCGCCCCGAAGCGGGGCCACGTGCACCGCGGGCCGCGGTGCCGACGCCGGCCACCGGGCGACTGCGCGGCCGGCGCATCCTGCTGGCGGAGGACGGCCCAGACAACCAGCGGCTCGTGCAGTGGATCCTCGGCCGTGAAGGGGCCGACGTGGTCGTGGTCGGCGACGGTCGTCAGGCGCTGGACGCGCTCGCCGCGGCGGCGAATCCGTTCGACCTCGTGCTGATGGACATGCAGATGCCGGAGCTCGACGGCTACCGGGCCACGGAGCTGCTGCGCGAGCGCGGGGCTGCGCTGCCGGTCGTGGCGCTGACGGCGAACGCCATGACCGACGACCGCGAACGTTGCCTGCGGGTCGGCTGCAGCGACCCTCAGCAAGCCGATCGACCGCCAGCAGCTGATCGCCACCTGCGATCGTTGGGCGAACGGGGCGAGCACGCCGTGACGGGCGTGCCGCCGGCCGCGGCGTCCCTCACAGCGCCTGCTTGACGCGCTCCGCGACCTTCGCGGCGGTGAAGCCGAAGTGCTCGGCGACGTGCTTCGCCGGCGCAGACGCGCCGAACGTGGTCTGGCCGATGCAGCGGTCGAGGCGGCCGGTGAACTGGCACCACAGCTCGGGGCGGCCCATCTCCACGGCGAACACCGCGGCCTTGCCGAGCACCGTTCCGCGGTAGCCGGCGTCCTGCTGCAGGAACAGTTCGACGCACGGCATCGACACCACGCGCGTCGGCACACCCTGCGAGCCGAGCAGCGTCGCCGCTTCGACCGCGAGCGACACCTCGGCACCGGTGGCGACGATGGTCGCCTTCGCACCGGGCGTGTCGACCAGCACGTAGCCGCCACGCAGCGCTTCGCGCGGGCTCCAGCCGGCCGCGTGCGGCAGCTTGTTCAGGTTCTGGCGCGTCAACGCCAGCACCACCGGGCCGTCGCGGCGCGACAGCGCGTGCGTCCACGCCGCCGCCGTCTCGGCACCGTCGGCGGGGCGGAACACGTGCACGTTCGGGATCACGCGCAAGGTCGCCAGGTGCTCGACCGGCTGGTGGGTCGGGCCGTCCTCGCCGACCATCAGGCTGTCGTGCGTGAACACGAACGTGGTCGGGATCTTCATCAGCGACGCCAGCCGGATCGGCGTGCGCATGTAGTCGGCGAACACCAGGAACGTGCTGCCCGCCGGCAGGAAGGCGCTGTGCAGCGTGAGGCCGTTCAGGATGGCGCCCATGCCGTGCTCGCGGATGCCGTAGTGCAGCGTGCGGCCGGTGCGGTCCTTGGCGGTGAACGAGCCGCTCTTCTTGATGCGCGTCTTGGTCGACGGGTCGAGGTCGGCGCTGCCGGAGACGAACCCCGGCACCAGCTCGGCGGCCTTGTTCAGCACGTTGCCCGACAGCGCGCGCGTCGCCGCGGGCTCGGCACCGGCGGCGGCGACCAGCTGCTCGAGCAGGTCCTTCGGCACGGCGCGGCTGCGGAAGCTGCGCCAGGCCTTGGCGAGGTCGCCGTTCTTCTGCTCCCAGGCCGTAAGGCCGGCGTGCCACTGCTGGCGCAGCTGTTCGTTGCGCGCGGCCGCGGCGGCGAACACGGCCTTCGCCTCGGGGGCCACGAAGAAGTCGTCGGCCGGCATGCCGAGGCCCTTCTTGGTCGCGGCGACCTCGTCCTTGCCGAGCGGGGCGCCGTGCACTTCGTGGGTGTTCGCCTTGTTCGGACTGCCCTTGCCGATCGTCGTCTTGCAGCAGATCAGCTGCGGCTTGCCGGTGGTGGGCGCCGCCGACGCGCAGGCCAGGGCCTTGCGCACCTGCTCGACGTCGTGGCCGTCGACGTGCTGGACCGACCAGCCCTGCGCCTCGAAGCGCTTGCCGATGTCCTCGCTGGTGGCGAGGTCGGTGTGGCCTTCGATCGTGATGCCGTTGTCGTCCCACAGGCAGACGAGGTTGCCGAGCTGCAGGTGGCCGGCGAGCGTCGCCGCTTCGTAGCTGATGCCCTCCATCAGGTCGCCGTCGCCGGCGGTCACGTAGACCCGCGTCAGCAGCTGCGGGTTCTGGAAGCGGGCCGCTTCCATCTGCGCGCCGATCGCGAAGCCGACCGCGTTGGCGAAGCCCTGGCCAAGCGGGCCGGTGGTGGTCTCGACGCCGACCGTCTCGCCGTACTCGGGGTGGCCCGGGGTCTTGCTGTGCAGCTGGCGGAACTTCTTCAGGTCGTCGAGCGAGACCGGGAAGCCGGCGAGGTGCAGCAGCGAGTAGAGCAGCATCGAGCCGTGGCCACCGGACAGGACGAAGCGGTCGCGACCGGCCCAGTCGGGTTCCTGCGGGCTCCAGCGCAGGAACTCGGTCCACAGCACGCTGGCGACCTCGGCCATGCCCATCGGCATGCCCGGGTGGCCGGAGTCGGCCTTCTGCACGGCGTCGATGGCGAGCCCGCGGATCGTGTTGGCGACGAGAGAGAGGTCCTTGGCGGCGGTCATGGCCGCCGGACTCTAGCGGTGCGATGCGGGCGAGGGAAACGTGCGCTGGCGAGCTCGAGCAGGGGCGTGGCTCAGTGCCCTTCGCGGACCGCGTTGACGTTCCAGGTCGGGATCGTGATCTCGACCACGCCGCCGCTCGGCGCCCGCAGCAGCTTCGCCTGACAGCCCAGGCGCGAATCGAGATCGACGTCGCGCGCTTCGTCGAGCTGGTCGAGTTCGTCGTCGCTCGGCTCGGAGAAGCACTCCTTGCCGACCGCGATCTTCACGTGGCAGGTCGAGCAGGCGCAGACGCCGCCGCAGGCGTGGTCGAGCTCGACGCCCTGTGCCATCGCGGCGTGGAGGATCGTCTCGCCGACGGCGAGCTGGAACGTGCGGCCGCTCGACCGCACCGTGCACGTCACCTTGTTCATGGTCCTTGCTGCTCCTCGCGCAGCGCCTTCGCCACCGCGGCGCTGATCACGTCGTCGGCGATCGTCGCGGTGACCTTGGTGAGGTCGTCGCAGCCCTGCTTCAGGGCGGCCGCCGCGGCACCGTTCGCCAGCAGCTTGGCGAGGGCCTTGCAGGCCTTCTGCACCGCGTAGGTCTGATCCGGTGGCAGCTCGGCCAGCGCCAGCGCCTTCTGCGTGCCACGCACCATCGCCTCGGCCTTGATGCGCACGTCGATCGCCTCACGGGCCAGGTAGTCGTGCTGCGCGTTCTCGATCGAGTCGAGCATCATCCGGCGCACCTCGTCGCGGGTCAGGCCGAACGACGGCACGATCTGGATGCTGGCCTCGGCGCCGGTGCGTTGTTCGCGGGCCGTGACCCGCAGCACCCCGTCGGCGTCGACCAGGAAGGTCACCGCGATGCGCGGCAGCCCGGCCGGCAACGGCGGGATGCCACGCAGCTGGAAGTGGCCGAGCTTGCGGCAGTCCTTGGCGAGTTCGCGTTCCCCCTGGTAGACGGTCAGGTCGACCGCGGTCTGGCCGTCGACGCCGGTCGAGAACTCCTCGGTGACGCTGGTCGGGATCGTGCTGTTGCGCAGGATCAGCTTCTGCACGGCGCCACCGAGCGTCTCGATGCCGAGCGACAGTGGGATCACGTCGAGCAGCAGCAGCGAGCGGTCGTTGCCGGCCAGCACGTCGGCCTGGATCGCCGCGCCGAGGGCGACGGCGAGGTCCGGATCGACCGAGGTGTGCGGCGGCTTGCCGCACAGCGCCTGCAGGCGGGCGCGCACCAGCGGCACGCGCGTGCTCCCGCCGACCAGCACGATGTCGTCGAGCTGGTCGAGCCGCAGGCCTGCGTCCCTGGTGGCGCGCTGCACGCAGTCGAGGGTGCGCTGCACCAGCGGTGCGATCGCTGCCTCGAATTCGGCGCGGGTGACGGTCATCGTCACCGTGCCGCGCGTGCCGAGGTCGAGCTGCAGCTCGGCGCGTTCGTGGTCGCTGAGGCGGATCTTCAGGCCCTCGGCGGCCTGGCGCACCGCCTGCAGCACATACGGGTCCTGCGCGGCCGGCGGTTGGCCCGCGACCTTCGGCAGCGCCGCGAGGATGCGCTGGCCGAGCAGTTCGTCGAAGTCGTCGCCGCCGAGGTGGGTGTCGCCGGCGGTCGCCAGCACCCGGAACACGCCGTCGTCGATGCGCAGGATCGACACGTCGAACGTGCCACCGCCGAGGTCGTAGACCAGCGCCGTGCCGTCCCGCTTGCCGTCGATGCCGTAGGCGAGCGCCGCCGCGGTCGGTTCGTTGAGGATGCGCAGGCAGTCGAGGCCGGCGAGCGTCGCGGCGTCCTTGGTCGCCTGGCGTTGCGCGTCGTCGAACCAGGCCGGAACCGTGATCACCGCTTCACGCACCGGCTGACCCAGGGCCTGCTCGGCGACCTGCTTGACGCGGCCGAGCACCAGCGCCGAGATCGCCTCGGGCGACCACGGGCGGTCGCCGACGCGGATGCGCGGCAGCCCACGTTCGCCGGCGACGATCGGGTAGGGCAAGCGCTGCGGTTCGTCGCCGAGGTCCTGCAGCGAGCGGCCGATCAGGCGCTTCACGGAGAACACGGTGCGCTCGGGGTGGGCGAGGCGCTCGGCCTTCGCGTCGCGCCCGACCAGGGTCCGGCCGTCGGGATGGAAGCACACCACGGACGGGATCAGCGGCTCGGCGTCGGGGCCGCGCAGCACCCGGGCCCCCTTGCCGGCGCGGATCGCCGCGAGGCTGTTGGTGGTGCCGAGGTCGATGCCGACGACGAGGCGGGATGGTTGGCCTTGTGCGGCCGGGGCAGCACTCACGACTGGTTCTCTCTCACGACTTGGCTTCGAGGTCCTGCAGGGCCTTGCGATGGTAGTGCGACGCGTGCAGCTGGCGTGCTGCGGCGTCGAGATCGCCGCGCGCGACCAGTTCGCGCAGGGTCTGCAGGTCGGCCTGGACGGTCGCTTCGAGCCGCTGGCGCAGGGCCGCGGCGGCCGCACCGCTGGCGAACGCAGCCTCTTCGGCGAGTTCGAGCGCGTCGGCGAGGAACATCGGGTCCAGCTTCTTGTTCTCGTCGAGCACGCCCGGCTGCAGCCGTTCGAGCAGCGCCTTGGCGCGCTGCCAGGGGTCGCGCAGCACCTTCCACGCGTCGTTGATCTCGGCGGAGCGCTGCAGCACGGCGAGGCAGTCGCCGACCTCCTGCTCGCGGTGGCGATCGGGGTGGCACTCGCGCGACAGCCGCAGGTAGCGGCGTTCGAGGTCGCGCTCGTCGACGTCCAGGCTGCGGGGCAGTCCGAACACCGCGAACGGATCGGGTGCGGGGACGTGGCTCACGCCGAGAACGAGGTGCCGCAGCCGCAGGAGCCGGTCGCTTGCGGGTTCTTGAACACGAAGCCGCGGTCGAGCAGGCCGTCGTTGAAGTCCAGCATCGTGCCGCCCATGAAGAACTCGCTCTTCTTGTCGACCACCACGTTGACGCCGTGCTGCGGGTACGTCAGGTCGAACTCGGTCGGCCCGTTCTGGTCGAAGTCGAGCACGTAGGTGAAGCCCGAACAGCCGCCGCCCTTGGCGCCGATGCGCACCCAGGTGGTGGCCGGGAACTGCTGTTCGGCGATCACGCGCAGGATCTCCTTCGCGGCGCGCTCGGTCAGCACGACGCCACGGGCAGGCTTCGTGGTCGCGTCGGTGGCCGGCGTGGTGCCGGTCGCGGGTTGGCTCGGCGAGGCGCTCACGGGTTCGCTCCTTCCGGCTTGCCCTGCTGGGTCTGCTGCTGCGCCTGGCGCTTCTGCCGCCAGTCGTCGATCGCGGCCTTGATCGCATCCTCGGCGAGCACCGAGCAGTGGATCTTGACCGGCGGCAGCGACAGTTCCTGCACGATCTGCGTGTTCTTGATCTGGGCGGCCGCTTCGACGCTGCTGCCCTTCAGCCATTCGGTGGCCAGCGACGACGAGGCGATCGCCGAGCCACAGCCGTAGGTCTTGAACTTGGCGTCGACGATGCGGCCGTCGTCGTCGACCTTGATCTGCAGCTTCATCACGTCGCCGCACTCGGGTGCGCCGACGACGCCGGTGCCGACGTTCGGGTCGTTCTTGTCGAGCGAGCCGACGTTGCGCGGGTTCTGGTAGTGGTCGAGGACCTTGTCGCTGTAGGCCATGGTGGTTGGTTTCGGGCCGGTGGGCGGAAGTGTCGGTGGTGGTGTTCGGTGGTTCGGACGATCGTTGGTCGTGGGGCGCGTCGTGGTCAGTGGACCGTCCACTTGACCTTGGACAGGTCGACGCCCTCCTGGACCATCTCCCACAGCGGGGACATGGCGCGCAGGCGCTGCACCTCGGCGATCACGCGATCGGCGGCGAAGTCGACTTCCTGCTCGGTGGTGAAGCGTCCGAGCGAGAAGCGGATCGAACTGTGCGCGAGCTCGTCGCCGAGGCCGAGGCTCTTCAGCACGTAGCTCGGCTCGAGGCTCGCCGACGTGCACGCGGAGCCCGACGAGACCGCCAGCTCCTTGACGCCCATGATCAGCGACTCGCCCTCGACGTACGGGAACGACACGTTGCAGAGGTGCGGCAGGCGCGCTGCCGGGTCGCCGTTCACCACCGCGTCGGGCAGCGCCTTCAGGATCCGCTGCTCGAGCCGGTCGCGCAGCGTGCGCAGCCGGGCGACCTCGGTGGTCCACTCCTCGCGGCAGATGCGCGCGGCTTCGCCCATGCCGACGATGCCGGTGACGTTCAGCGTGCCCGAACGCATGCCGCGCTCGTGGCCGCCGCCGTCCATCTGCCCGACCAGGCGCACCCGCGGGTTCTTGCGCCGCACGTAGAGGCAGCCGACTCCCTTCGGGCCGTACATCTTGTGCGCGGACAGCGACAGCAGGTCGATGTGCTGGGCTTCGACGTCGAGCCGGATCTTGCCGGCGGCCTGCGTCGCGTCGGTGTGGAACAGGGTGCCCTTCGCCTTGCAGAGGGCGCCGATGCGCTCGAGCGGGTGCAGCGTGCCGACTTCGTTGTTTGCGGCCATCAGCGACACCAGGATGGTGCGCTCGGTGATCGCCGCCTCGAGCTGGGCGAGGTCGACGTGGCCCTTGCCGTCGACCGGCAGGAAGGTGACCTCGAAGCCCTGCGTCTCGAGCCACTTCATCGGGTCGAGCACGGCCTTGTGCTCGGTCGCCGCCGTGATCAGGTGGTTGCCCTTCTGGCGGTACATCGCTGCCACGCCCTTGATGGCGAGGTTGTTCGCTTCGGTCGAGCCGCTGGTCCAGAGGATCTCCTTCGGGTGCGCGCCGAGCAGCTGGGCGACCTGGCTGCGTGCTTCCTCGACGGCGGCCTCCGCGGTCCAGCCGAACGCGTGGCTGCGGCTCGCCGCGTTGCCGAACGTGTCGGTGAAGAACGGCAGCATGCGCTGCACGACGCGCGGATCGCACGGCGTGGTCGCGCTGTAGTCGAGGTAGATCGGGGTCTTCATCGGGTGCGGGTGGAGGCGACGGAGCCGCTCGGAGCGGCGGATGCAGCGGGCATCGCGCACAGATCGTCGAGGCGGATCTCGTGGAAGAGTTGGGAGATGCGCTCGTGCACGAGCCGCATCGGGCGCTTGCTCGGGCAGAACGACATCAGCGCGCAGTCGGGAGTGTCGGCCGTCGGCCGAACGGAGCTCTTCGTGTCGCTCCGCATGCTGGGGGCGAGCGCCAGCAGGCTCGTGGGCTTGGCCCCGCTGGCAGCCGCCTCGCGGCCGTGGGCGACGCAGTCGACCAGCACGAAGCGGCCTTCGACGATCTCCAGGATGTCGCCGAGCGAGATCTCCTGGGGTGGCCGGCCGAGGCGGTAGCCGCCCTTCAGGCCGCGGGTCGACTCGAGCAGGCCGTGCTTGGCGAACTCCTTCAGCAGGTTCGCGACCACCGACTTGTTCAGGCCGGCCTGCCGCGCGATCTCGTGGGCGCTGACCACCGCGTCGCCGGCGCTGCCGCCGGGGAAGGCGCCCTGGCGGGCGATCGCGCCCAGCAGGAACACCGCGTAGTCGGCCTTCTTCGAGATGCGCAGCATGAGGAGTGGTCGTTCGGGTCGGGCCGCGAAACTAGATCCGATTTGGGGCTCATTCAACGATCGCCTCGAAAAAGCCCCAGACTTGGGCACATTCTACGGCCCGTCCGCCGACCCAAAGGCTCTGGCCTGCTCGCCCCTCCTGCATGCAACCTGCCGACCTGCTCCGAACGCTCCTTGCCAACGGCCCCTTCGGGCGTGAAGCCGCGCCCTACCGCCTGCTCACCGTCGCCGGGCCCGACGCCGCCGAGTTCCTGCAGCGACTGTGCACCCAGGACGTGCTCGCGGTGCCGGTGGGGGGCGTGGCCCCGGCGGCGCTGCTCGACGGCAAGGGCAAGCTGCAGGTCACCTGCCTCGTCGGCCGACTCGCCGCCGATCGCTTCGTGCTCGAGACGCAGGCCGAGCAGGCCGAACGGCTCGTAGCACTGCTCGATCGCTACCACTTCACCGAGAAGCTGACGTTGCGCCTCGCCCCGGCCGGACCGTGCTGGGAACGGATCGGCGCCGACCTGGGCGGCGGCGGTTCGATCCAGGGAGACGAGGCCGGCTGCGTCGTGGCGTTCGCGCGGCGCGGCGTGCGGTTCGAGCGGCGGCACGGCGCGGGATCGCCGTGGCCCGTGGCCCACGAACTCGAACCGGCGCGGGCCGAGTGCCTGCGCATGGCCGCCGGCCTCGTGCGGGTCGGCGTCGACACCGAGCCGACCACGTTGGCGCTCGAAGCCGACCTCGACGACCACTGCTCGTCGACCAAGGGCTGCTACACCGGGCAGGAGATCGTCGCGCGCATCCACACCTACGGGCACGTGAACCGCCGCCTGTGCCTGTTGGAGCTCGCCGCCGGCTCCGCGGTGAGCGCCCCGGTGCCCGTGCACGACGACGACGACCTGCCGGTCGGGCGCGTGATGCACGCCGTGTCCCTGCCCGACGGCTCGGCGCGGCTCGGCTTCGGCTACCTGCCGAAGGACTTCCAGGCGCCCGGCACCAGGCTGCGGCTCGCCGACGGCAGTGCCGTCACCGTGCTCGCCGTCGGCGGTGCCTGAGCGGGGCCGTCGCCGCGCTCACTGCGGCGCCTTGCCGGCGTAGGCGAGGGCCAGGTAGACGCGACCACCGACCGCGTCGATGCGGGTCGTCGCGGCCTCCGCGAGGCGGCCGTACAGGGCGTGGTCGCCCGCGGCCAGCGTGTGCTCGCCGACGCGTGCGCTGGCCTCGGCGCGGACGAACAGGACCAGTTCGTCCGCGTGCTGGTGGCCCGGCACGTCGGCGAGGCGCAGCGAGGCACCGGCGGGCAGCACCACTTCGTCGAGCGCGAGCGTCGCGGCCTTGTAGTCGGGCGCGAACACGCGCTCGAGCACCAGGTCGCCGATCGGGATGCGTTCGAAGCGGCGCGGCGGCAGCGACTCGGGCGCGGTCGGGAACGTCTCCGCCGGCCGCCACTCGCCGCTGTTCGGATCGAACGCCTTGCCACTGCCGGCGAGCGGCAGCAGCGGCTTCTGCGCCAGCAGCTGCTTGCCGGTCGGTTCTTGGCGCAGGTCCGGTTGGCGTGCGGCGACCATCAAAATCGAGCCGCGGCCGTTGCCGACCCGGAAGGGCGTGTTCGGCGGCAGGAACACCGCCATCGGCCGGCCGCCGAACGGCTCGGACCGGGCGCCGCGGGCCGGCCATGCGGTGCCGCCGCCGACCAGGTCGAAGGTGCCGCCGAGCAGCACCACCAGCACTTCGTGCGCGCCGGTGACCAGCTGGTCCGGATCGTCCGGCTGCCACACGGCCACCTGGTCGAGCCAGCGGGCGCCC
>JAEUHU010000479.1 GCA_016793305.1 Planctomycetota bacterium | reverse complement strand
GACGGCGGCGCGAAGTCGCCGATCGGCAGCTTGCCGGTCAGCAGTTCGTAGAGCACGACGCCGAGCGAGAAGATGTCGGCGCGGTGGTCGACCTGGCCGCTGCGCCACTGCTCGGGGGCCATGTAGTGCGGCGTGCCGAGGATCTGGCTGGTGCGCGTCAGTGCCGCGGGTGGTTCGTCGCCGCGGGCCATGCGGGCCAGGCCGAAGTCGGCCATGCGCACGTTGCCCTCGAGGTCGATCAGGATGTTCTCCGGCTTGACGTCGCGGTGCACGACGCCGTGCATGTGCGCGTAGCGCAGCGCCTCGCAGATCTGCGGGACCAGCCGCAGGGCCTCGTCGGGCGACACCTGGCCGAGCTCCATCAGCCGGCGCAGGTCGACGCCGTCGACGAAGTCGGTCAGCAGGAAGTAGACGCCGTCGCGCTCGCCGAACTCGAGCACCCGCAGGATGCGCGGATGGTCGAGGGCGGCCATCGCCTGGGCCTCGCGCTCGAAGCGGGCGCGGAACTCCGGCTGCGCCGCCAGTTCCTGGCGCAGCACCTTGAGCGCCACCGGCCGCTGCAGCTTCGTCTGCACGGCGCGGTAGACGGTCGACATGCCGCCTTCGCCGATGCGGCGTTCGAGGCGGAGTTCCGGGAAGCGCGCCTGCAGGGCGGCCAGCACCTCGGGGTCGGTCGGGGCGGGGGCGTTCTGCCGGGCCTGTTGCAGCAGGCGGGTCGGATCGGGGATGGCGTCGTTGGGGCTCATGCTTCCCTCTGCAGGAGGGGCCGCACCGCGGTTACATCGGCTGCGGGAAAATCGTGCGGCGGGGGCGTCACGGGCGGCGCAGCACGGCCAGCAGGTGGGCCAGTTCGTCGTCTACGTCGCCGTCGGCATCGACGGTGCTGGCGAGCTCGGCGCGCAGCGCTTCGTGGAAGCGTTCGCGCAGGCGGTGCACCGCGACCTTGAAGGCGCCCTCGGGCACGCCGGCCGCCGCGGCGGCCTCCCGCATCGGGCCCGGGTCGAGGTCGAGGTCGACGAACGGCCGAGCCGCGGCGAACAGGCGGTCGCGGCCGCGCCGCGCGAACTCCTGCTGCAGCACCTGCAGCGTGCGGTCGACCACCGCGGCGATCCAGCGGCGCGTGAACGCCTGATCGGGGCTGTCGGCCGGGTCGGGCACCTGCTCGGCGAGGCGGGCTTCCTCCGGACCGGCGTCGAGCGCGAACGTCAGCGCCCCGCCGCCGCGCTTCTGCGCGCGCTCGGCCTCGTGCGTGTTCGCCAGATGATGGCTCGCACAGGCGAGCAACCAGCTGCGGAAGCGGCCGCGCGCGGGGTCGACCTCGGCGAGCGACTGCTTCGCCAGCAGCCGTTCGAACAGGCCCTGGGTCAGGTCCTCGGCGCGATGCCGGTCGCCGGTGGTGCGGCGGAAGTAGTGGTAGACCGGCGGCCAGTAGGTGGCGCACAGCTCCGCCAGCGCGCGCTGGCCTTCGTCGCCGGAGTCGGCGGCGCGCAGCACGAGGCTCCAGCGGGTCGGTCGGAAGCTCACGCCCGCACTCTAGGAGCCTGGGACGCGGGAGGCGAGTTCGCGCCCCGCGTCCGCGGGCGGGCACGGTGGCGTTGGTGAAGTCCTTCGACTCGGAGCCGACCGCGCCTCAGAGCCTGAGAGAGAAAGCCTCCGCCGGCTGCTGAGTTTGGAATGAGATAGCGGTCGGGGTTCCACGGCGCCAGGTCGGCGTCGCCTGCGGTCTTGGCGGATGCTGCGATGGGCTTCGCGGCGCCCGGCCTCAC
>JAEUHU010000475.1 GCA_016793305.1 Planctomycetota bacterium | reverse complement strand
TCCTGCAGTGCGCAACGCTTTCCACAACGACCTCGAGTCCGCGGCGGAGCGAGTTCGGCCCGAACTGGCCGAGCTCCGGCGGCGAGTCGTCGAGCTGGGGTGTCGCACCGTGCGCATGACGGGCAGTGGCTCGACGCTCTTTGTCGCTGGCGACGACGAGAGCAGCGCCCGAGCCAGCGCCGCGGCCTTGCAGCCGCTGTGCACCCAGGGCGTGCGGTTGCTCGTGACCTGCAGTGCTCCTCCCGGCGTCGACGTCCCTCACCCTCCGGACAGGCCGGACGGGAAAGGGGCCTGGAGCCGCTAGCACGACCCTGGGAGGGGCGGATGCAGGGCGAACACAACGGGGAGCAACACGCAGCTCGGTTCCAGATCACGGAGGTGCGGATCAAGCTCACCGACGATCCACGCAACAAGTTGCGCGCCTATGCGAGCGTCACCATCGACGACGCGTTCGTGGTGCGCGACCTGAAGATCATCGACGGCAGCAAGGGACCGTTCGTGGCGATGCCGAGCCGCAAGCTCGCCGACCATTGCCCTCGCTGCCACCACAAGAACCACCTGCGGGCCGGCTACTGCAACCAGTGCGGCCATCGGCTGGATCCAGACCGCGCCACCAAGGACGAGCGAGGTCGCGCCCGGCTGCATGCCGACCTTGCCCACCCGATCAACAGCACGACGCGCATCGAGCTGCACAAGGCGGTGGTGCGAGCCTATGCCGAAGAGGCCGAAGCGGCCCAGAAGGCGGGTGCGAACTACCGGCCCAAGACCTTCGACGACCTCGACGAGCTCAACGAGATCCTCGACGCGGAGTACATCGACGAGCTCGAACGGCGCCAAGAAGAGCGCGAACGCCGGCGGCGCGAGCAGGGCGGAGGCGAAGCGACCGCTGCTGCAGCGCACTGACCGGCCGCACGCCCGTCGATCCGCGAGAGTGCTGCCGTGCCAGGCCCGGTCGCGCGATGGCTCTCGCGCTGCAGGATCCCGGAGAGTATGGATCGGGCCGTGGCCCTGCGCATCGCCATCGTCGGACCGGGACGCGTCGGCACCGCGTTCGCCAGGCAGTTCGCCAGCGGGCGGGCCGCGTTCCTCGGCTTCGTCGGGCGCGATCCGGCCCACGTGCAGCGTGCGCTGCAGCAGGTCGGGGTCGGGACAGCGCTGACTCCGGCCGAGCTCGGGCGGGCCCACGTGGTGGTGTTCGCGGTCGGCGACGGCGAACTCCCCGCCGCGGTGCGCGCGTTCGCGGCGGCCGCACCGCCGCGCCCATGCAGCCTGTGGTTGCACACCAGCGGCCGGTTCGGGCTCGAAGTGTTCGACGGCGTGCCCGGCTGCCGGCGCGGCGCGCTGCACCCGGTGGCTCCGTTCGTCGATCCGGTCGCCGCGGCGTCGGCCGGTCGCGGGGCTGTGGCGCTGGTCGAGAGTGGGCCCGGCAGCCGCCGGCTGCTGCACGTGCTGTGCGAGCTGCTGGCGATGCAGGCGATCGACTGGCCGGGCGGCGACCGCACGCTCTACCACGCCGCGTGTGCGCTGGCGGCGAACGGCACCACCGCGCTGTGGGCGCAGGTCGAAGCGGTGTTCGTCGCGGCGGGGCTGCCGCCGGTCGCGGCGCGCCGGCTCTGCGCGAGCCTCGTTCCGGCCGCGGCCACGTTGTGCCAGGCCCTCGGTCCCGCCGAGGCCCTGTCCGGTCCGGTGCGGCGCGGCGACGCGGGCACCGTGACGGCGCATCGACAGCGGCTCGCCAGCGCCGTGCCGTCGGTGCAGCCGAGCTACCAGGCGCTGATGCTCGCGGCGCTGCAGCTGGCCAGCAGCGCCGGGTTGCCCGAGGAACGCGCGGCGGCCGTGCGCAAGGCCCTGCTGCAGCCCTGACGGCCGGGCTCGCACGAACGGCCCGCTGTTGCAGCCAGGGTCGCCGACGGCGACGCTTGTGCGGCGCCCATGGCCCAGATCATCGCCAGTGTGTTCGCGACGTCGCGCGAGCAGGTCGCGCACGCAGCGCGCAACGCGGCGATGGCGGGTGCCGACTGGCTCGAACTGCGGCTCGATCGTTGGCCCGCCGGCCACGACCTCGCTGCGGCGATCGGCTCGTCGCGGCTGCCGGTGCTGGTGGCGTGCCGCACGCCCGAGGACGGCGGCCACTTCCGCGGCACGCTCGGCGAACGGCGTGAATTGCTGTCGGCGGCCCTCGACGGCGGCGCCGAAGGGCTCGACCTCGACGCGGCCGATCCGTGGGCCCCGCCGGCCGGCCGCACCCGGCTGCGATTGCGGATCCGTTCGTTCCACAGCTTCACCGGCGTGCCGCGCGAACTGCCGGCGATCCACGCCCGCCTGCACGCCAGTGCCGGAACCGTCGCCAAGCTGGTCGTCACCGCCCACGACCTCGCCGACGCGGCCCCGGTGCTCGAGCTGCTGACGCACTGCGACCAGCGGCGGCAGCCGACCGTCGCGTTCGCGATGGGGCGCACGGCGTGGCCGGTGCGTGTGATCGCGGCGATGCTCGGCGCACCGTTCGTCTACGGCTGCCTCGAACCGGGTCAGGAGACTGCACCAGGCCAGGTGCCGGTGGCGTGGCTGCGCCAGCTCTACCGCGTGCACGAGCTCGGCGAAGCGACGCAGCTGTTCGGCGTGCTCGGCAACCCCGCGTTGTCGTCGCTCGGGCCGTGGCTGCACAACCGTGTGTTCCGCCGGCTCGGCTTCGACGGGGTCTACCTGCCGTTCGAGACGTCGCGGCCCGAAGCGGCCTTGGCGATGCTGCTGCCGTGCCGCCTGCGCGGCTTGTCGGTGACCGCACCCTACAAGGCGGTGGTCGCGGCCGCGTGCCACCAGCTGGCGCAGGACGCGGCGGCGACCTCGGTGGTCAACACCGTGGTGGTCGAGCCGCACGGGCACCTAGCGGGCCACAACACCGACGTCGAAGGCGTCGTCACGGCGCTCGCCGGGGCCGGGGTCGGCAACGGGGCGGGCCGGGCGGGCGTGGTGCTCGGCACCGGCGGGGCGGCCAGGGCCGGGGCGCTGGCGCTGCAGCGGCTCGGCTTCGCCGTGACGATGCTCGGCCGTTCGCTCGACGCAGTGCGCGACTTCGCGCGCAGTGCCGCAGTGCAGCTCGGCAGCCTGACGGCCACGGTGCTGCAGGACCTGCAGCCGGCGGTGCTGCTGCAGGCGACGCCGGTCGGCGGCCTTGGGCGCGATCCGGAGGAACGGCTCGTGCCGGACTACCGGGTGCCGGCGGGCTGCGTGGTGCTGGACATGGTCTACCAGCCGCCGTGGACGCGCTTCCTGCGCGAGGCCCGCGAGGCGGGCGGCGTGGCCGTGCCCGGGGCGGCGATGTTCCTCGGCCAGGCGCGGGCGCAGGTGCGGCACTTCACCGGCCACACGGTCGATGCGCCGTTGCTGCGTTCGTGCCTCGCCGGCACCGCGGCGGCGGTGGTCGACGGAAACGCCGCCAGCAGCCGTTGAGCGGTTGCGTCGGGCCATGCCGGCCCGTAGATCGGAGCGCCCGTGGCTCGCCTCGTCCGCATGCTGTCCGTGCTCCCTGCCGTGCTCGGTTCCGCAGCAGCCCAGGATCCGTCGTCCGACGAGCCCTTCATCCGTGGCCAGGTCACGGTCGGGGAGCAGGCCTATCCGTACCGGCTGCTCGAACCGCTGGCCGAGCTGCGCGACGTGCCGCGGCCGCTGGTGGTGTTCTTGCACGGGGCCGGCGAGCGCGGCCGCGACAACGAACTGCAGTTGCGCTGGCTGCCCGAACGGCTGGCGACCGCCGAGGCCCGGCAGGCCATGCCGTGCTTCGTGCTGGCCGTGCAGTGTCCGCCGGACGAGAAGTGGTCCGAGGTCGCGTGGCACGAGCGCACGAGCTCGGCGATGGCGCCGCATCCGACCCGCGCCCTGGCGGCCGTGACGCAGGCCATCGACACGGTGCTGGCGCTGCCCGGCATCGACCCGGCGCGCATCTACGCGACCGGGCTGTCGATGGGTGGGTTCGGGGCGATCGACCTGGTCTGCCGCCAGCCCGATCGCTTCGCGGGGCTGCTGGCGGTCTGCGGCGGCGGCGATCCGCAGGCGATGGCCGCGCTGGTCGGCGTGCCGGTGGCGCTGTGGCACGGCGCTGCCGACCCGGTGGTGCCGGTGACCCGTTCGCGGGAACTGGCCCAGGCGCTGCGCACGTTCGGGGCGCCCGTGGTCTACCGCGAACTCCCCGGCGTGCAGCACGACGCGTGGCGCCATGCCTACGGCGACGACGGCGGGCTCGGGTGGTTGTTCGCCCAGGACCAGCGGCAGCAGCGGCGCGGCGCGTTCGCGGTGCCGGCCCTGGTCCCGTTCCCCGACGGCGTGCACCTGCAGCACGGTTGGTTCGCGCTGCAGCCGGGCAGCCGCTGCTTCGCGGGGCCCGCCGAACAGTCGGCGGCGGCGTTGTTCCTCGAGGCGCTCGGGGCGCGGTCGTCGCTGCGGCCGGGGCTGACCTCTCGCGGCGAACCGACGGCCGGCGACGTGGTGTTCACCATCGATCCCGAGCTGCCGACCCCGCTCGCGATCACGATCGACAGCGACCTGCGGGTCGTGGCCCGCGACCTCGGACTGTTGACGCGCGGGGCGGCGTTCGCGGCCCAGGCGCTGCACACGGGGCCGGGGTTCGCGTGCCCGCGTGCGCGGCTGGCCCCAGGATCGCTGCCGCCGGGCGGCCGCGTCACGTTCGCGCTGGGTGACGCCCGGTGGAGCTACGGCGAGGCCCTGGCGATCCTGCGCGAGGCCTGGTGGTTCGGTGTGGACGAACTGGTGTTCGCCGGGGACCACGCGTCGCCGTCGGGGCTCGAGCCGGCGGACCTCGACAAACTGGTGCAGGAAGCGACCCGACGCGGGGTCCGGCTGTGGTCGAGTGCGATGGCGCCAGCACTGGCGGCCGGCGCGTTCGAGGTCGCCGGCGACGACGTCGCGAAGGTGTTGGCGATGCCGCGCAGCGGGGCCCCGGTGCCGTTCCACCTGCAGATGCCGCCGCTGCCGTCGGCCGCTCTGCTGCTGCGGCTGCGCTGGCTGCTGCCGGCGGTCGCCGAACGCGCCAACCAGGCGGACCCGCTGCACCTGGCCGGCTACTGGAGCCGGCTCGGGCA
>JAEUHU010000166.1 GCA_016793305.1 Planctomycetota bacterium | reverse complement strand
GCCTCAGCCTGGGCTGGAAGTGCAAGTGAGGTAAATCCTAAACAACTGGCATCCGATCTAGGGTCGGGTACAGCACAGCCCCCGAGGTCCACCGCGCATGTTCGATCGATTCACCGACCGCGCCAAGAAGGTCATGAGCTTCGCCCGCCAGGAGGCGATGAAGTTCAACCACGAGTACATCGGCACCGAGCACATCCTGCTCGGGCTGGTCCAGGAAGGCAGCGGTGTCGCCGCGAACGTCCTGAAGAACATGACCGTCGACCTCGACAAGATCCGGCACGAGGTCGAGAAGATCGTCAAGACCGGCCCCTCGATGGTCACGATGGGCCAGCTGCCGTTCACCCCGCGGGCCAAGAAGGTGCTCGAGCTGTCGCTCGAAGAGGCCAGCCAACTGAGCCACAACTACATCGGCACCGAGCACTTGCTGCTCGGCCTGATCCGCGAGAACGAGGGCATCGCCGCCCAGGTGCTGATGAACCTCGGGGTCAAGCTCGAGGAGGTCCGGGAAGAGGTCCTCGAGTTCCTCGGCGCGTCGGAGAACAACAGCGAAGAGGACGGCGAGAACAGCGAGTCGTCCGGCGGCAACCAGGGCGGCAGCCAATCGGGCGGTTCGTCCGGCGCGCCGCAGGGCAACAGCAAGAGCAAGACGCCAGCCCTCGACTCGTTCGGCCGCGACCTGACCGAGCTCGCCCGCGAAGGCAAGCTCGACCCGGTGATCGGCCGCGACCAGGAGATCGAGCGCGTCATCCAGATCCTGTCGCGCCGCACCAAGAACAACCCGGTGCTGCTCGGCGAAGCCGGCGTCGGCAAGACCGCGATCGTCGAAGGCCTGGCGCAGCGGGTCGTGAAGGGCACCGTGCCCGAGATCCTGCGCCGGAAGCGTCTGGTCGTGCTCGACCTCGCGATGATGGTCGCCGGCACCAAGTACCGCGGCCAGTTCGAGGAGCGCATCAAGGCGGTGATGACCGAGGTGCGTCGCGCCAAGGACGTGATGCTGTTCATCGACGAACTGCACACACTGGTCGGTGCCGGCGGTGCTGAAGGCGCGATCGACGCCAGCAACGTGCTGAAGCCGGCGCTGTCGCGCGGCGAGGTGCAGTGCATCGGCGCCACCACGCTCGACGAGTACCGCAAGTACATCGAGAAGGACGGGGCCCTCGAACGCCGCTTCCAGACCGTCAACGTCGAGCCGCCGAGCCCCGAGCAGACGATCGAGATCCTGAAGGGCCTGCGCGACAAGTACGAGGCGCACCACCGCGTCACCTACACCGACGGTGCGTTCCAGGCGGCGGTCGAGATGAGCACCCGCTACATCACCGGCCGTTTCCTGCCGGACAAGGCGATCGACGTGATCGACGAGGCCGGTGCGCGCATCCGCATCAAGTCGATGACGGCGCCGCCGGACCTGCGCGACATGGACGGTGAGATCGCCCGCCTCAACAAGGAGAAGGAGGAAGCGGTCGCCGGCCAGGACTTCGAACGCGCTGCGGACCTGCGCGACCAGGCGTTCAAGCTCGGCAAGAAGAAGGAAGAGATCCAGCGCGAGTGGCGCGACCGCGAGAACTCGCGCGAATCGGGCGGTCTCGTCGACGAGGACGTGATCGCCGAGACCGTCTCCAAGATGACCGGCATCCCGCTGAACCGCCTCGACCAGGCGGAGGCGGAGCGCCTGATCAACATGGAGAAGGAGCTGGGCAAGGACGTCATCAACCAGGAGCGCGCGATCACCGCAATCGCCAAGGCGGTGCGCCGCTCGCGCGCCGGCCTCAAGGACCCGAACCGGCCGATGGGCTCGTTCGTGTTCCTCGGTCCGTCCGGCGTCGGCAAGACCTGGCTCAGCAAGTGCCTCGCGCGGTTCATGTTCGGCAGCGAGGACGCGATCATCCAGATCGACATGTCCGAGTACATGGAGAAGCACAACGCGTCGCGCCTCGTCGGCGCGCCGCCGGGCTTCGTCGGCTACGAGGAAGGCGGCCAGCTGACCGAGAAGGTCCGCCGTCGCCCCTACTCGGTGGTGCTGCTCGACGAGATCGAGAAGGCCCACCCCGACATCTTCAACATGCTGCTGCAGATCATGGAGGAAGGGCGCCTCACCGACTCGTTCGGGCGGCACATCGACTTCCGCAACGTGATCCTGATCATGACGTCGAACATCGGCGCCAACCTGATCAAGAACAGCACCGGGCTCGGCTTCGGCAAGGGCGCGCAGAGCGGCACCGACAAGATGCGCGACATGATCATGGGCGAGGTGGAACGCCACTTCCGACCCGAGTTCATCAACCGCCTCGACGAGATCGTGATCTTCAACCAGCTCGGCCGCGACGACATGCAGAACATCGTCGAGAACGAGCTGCGCAAGGTGAACTCGCGCCTGAAGCAGAAGGGCCACGTGCTCGAGGTCGACCAGACGGTGATCGACTGGCTGATCGAGAAGTCGTTCCACGAGGACTTCGGCGCGCGGCCGCTGAAGCGCGGCATCGAGAAGCACCTCGAGGACCCGCTCTCCGAGCAGGTGCTGCGCGGCGCGCTCGAGACGCCCTACACGATCCGGGCGCTCGTCGTCGACGGCGAGGTCAAGTTCGAGATGACGGCGCGGCCGGTCGAGCCCAAGCCGGAGACCGCGAAGAGCGGCGACGGCAAGAAGAAGTAGGCGCGCGAGACCGCGGGAACGATGCGAACCGGCGGCCCCAGTGGCCGCCGGTGGCGTTTCCGGAGACCGCTCCGGCGATCCCGGTTCCAAGTCGGCTGCCGCCGCTTGCCGCCACCCCCGGTCCACGCGCACACTGCCCGGGCCCTCCGCCCGAGCCTCGTGATGCCCGACCCCACCCCGGATCCTTCGGCCGCCCGGATGGACCGCATCCGCGCCCTGTTCGAGCAGGCGCTCGCCCTGCCCCCAGGGCAGCAGGAAGCGTTCGTGCGAGCAGAGGCCGGCGCGGACACGGCGTTCGCCGATGACGTGCTGGAGCTGCTGGGCCTGCGCCACGCCGACACGGTCGATCTCGGAGCTGCCGTGCGGCAGGCGCTCGACGGCGCAGCCCCCTCCATCGCCGCCCCCACCGAGCCTGGCTCCGACCAGGTGCGACCGACGGCCACCGCCGACCTGCTGCGCCGCCTTCGCGAAGCCCCGCGCCTCGACCCGCAGCGCTACCCCGCCGAAGGGGACCTCGGCAAGGGCGGCATGGGGGTCGTCCGACGCATCCACGACCAGTTCCTGAACCGCCGACTGGCGATCAAGGTGCTGCGCGAACGAGGCGAGCCGCAGACCGAAGCCGACCATCGTCGCGCCCACCAGCTGCTCGGGCGCTTCCTCGAAGAAGCGCAGGTGACGAGCCA
>JAEUHU010000441.1 GCA_016793305.1 Planctomycetota bacterium | reverse complement strand
CCCGGTGGCTTCGGGCTGCGCCTCGACGGCGGCGACGGCCTCGCCGGCACGGTGGTCAGCGGCCACTACGACTCGCTGCTGGTGAAGAGCATCACGTTCGGCCAGAGCCTCGCCCAGGCGGCGCAGAAGGGCGTGCGCGCGCTGCGCGAGTTCCGCATCCGCGGCGTGAAGACCAACCTCGCGTTCCTGCAGAACGTCCTGCAGCACGGTTCGTTCGTGCGCGGCGAGACGTGGACGCGCTTCCTCGACGAGACGCCGGAGCTGTTCGACATCAAGCCGGGCAAGGACCGCGCGACCAAGGTGCTCGCCTACCTCGGCGACCTGGTGGTGAACGGCCACCCGACGTTCAAGAAGGAGCAGCGGCTGTCGCCGGCTGCGTGCCATCCGGCCCTGGTGCCGCCGGTGCCGGTCGGTTCGCCGCCGCCGGGCACGGCGCACATCCTCGCCGAGGGTGGTCCGGGCAAGGTCGTCGAGTGGATCAAGCGGCAGAAGAAGCCGCTGCTCACCGACACGACGATGCGCGACGCGCACCAGTCGCTGCTGGCGACGCGTGTGCGCACCAAGGACATGCTGGCGATCGCCGCGGCGACGGCGCACGTGCAGCACCAGCTGTTCTCGCTGGAGACGTGGGGCGGCGCCACGTTCGACGTCGCCTACCGGTTCCTCAACGAGGATCCGTGGGACCGGCTCGTGCAGCTGAAGAAGGCGATCCCGAACGTGCTGCACCAGATGCTGCTGCGCGGCGCCAACGCGGTCGGCTACACGAGCTACCCGCAGAACGTGGTCGAGGGCTTCATCGACGAGGCGGCCGAGCACGGCATCGACGTGTTCCGCGTGTTCGACAGCCTCAACGACCTCGACTCGATGGAGGTCGCGGTGCAGCGCGTGCTGCGCACCGGCAAGATCGCCGAGGTGGCGATGTGCTACACCGGCGACGTCGACAACCCGGCCCGCACCAAGTACGGGCTCGAGTACTACGCCGAACTGGCGCGGCGCATCGAGGGCATGGGTGCCCACCTGCTGTGCATCAAGGACATGGCCGGGCTGCTGCGGCCGCAGGCGGCGCGCATGCTGATCACGCGGCTGCGCGCGGTCAGCCAACTGCCGATCCACCTGCACACCCACGACACCTCGGGCAACGGCGTCGCCACCTACATGGCGGCGATCGAGAGCGGCGTGCACATCGTCGACACGGCGCTGTCGCCGATGGCGGGGCTGACCTCGCAGCCGAGCATGAACGCACTGATCGCCGCGCTGCGAGGCGCTTCGCGCGAGACCGGGCTCACCAACAAGGCGATGCAGCCTCTCGCCGACTACTGGGAGGCGGTGCGCGAGTTCTACGCGCCGTTCGAGTGCGGCCTGAAGAGCAGCACCAGCGAGGTCTACTACCACGAGATCCCTGGCGGCCAGTACAGCAACCTGCGCCCGCAGGTGGCGTCGCTCGGCCTCTTGCACCGCTGGGCCGACGTGCGGCACGCGTTCGCGGTGGTGAACCAGCTGTGCGGCGACATCCCGAAGGTCACCCCGTCGAGCAAGATGGTCGGCGACTTCGCGATCTTCCTGGTCCAGAACGACCTGCTGGTGATGCGCGGCGACCTGCCGACGTCGACCGCCGCCACCAAGCAGAAGCTGCTGCTCGAGAGCAAGCGGCTCGACTTCCCGCAGAGCGTCGTGCAGTACTTCCAGGGCTTCCTCGGCCATCCGCCCGGCGGCTTTCCCGAGGACCTGCGCGCCGCAGTGCTGAAGGGCCTGCCGGTGCTGCACGGCCGCCCGAGCGACGGCATGCCGCCGTTCGACTTCACGAAGGCGCGCGAGCACGTGGCGGGGCGCATGGAGCGTGAGCCGGCCCAACGCGACGTGATCAGCTACGCGCTCTACCCGCGCGTGATGGACGAGTTCTTCGCCTTCCAGAACCGCTTCGGCGACGTCTCGATGCTGCCGACGCCGGTCTACCTCTACGGCCTCGACATGGGTCAGGAAGTGTGGATCGAGATCGAGCCGGGCAAGACGCTCGTCGTGTCGCTGGAGGCGAAGAGCGAGCCGGACGAGGAGGGCAACGTCACGGTCTACTTCCGGTTGAACGGCCAGAACCGTCAGGTCGTGGTCGCCGACAAGTCGCTGCAGAAGGAAGGCGAGCAGCGGCGACGGGCCGATCCAGCGCTGGCAGGGGAAGTGGGGGCGCCGATGCCTGGTCGCGTGATCGTGCTGCACGTGCGCGAGGGCCAGGCGGTCGTCGAAGGCGAGCCGTTGCTGACGCTCGAGGCGATGAAGATGGAGACCATCGTGCGAGCGCCGATCGCCGGCGTGGTGCGCGAGCTGTGCACCGACGTCAAGGCCGCGGTCAAGGCGCAGGACCTGCTGGTGGTGCTCGACGGCAAGAAGTGACGGTCGCCGCCGGCGCGTCCTTGCACGACGCCCGTCAGCTGCCGTTCGCCGGTTCGTCGCCGTCGGCCGGTTCGGTTGCTTCGGGCGCCGGTTCGACCGGTGGCCGGTCGCCGGGTTCCGCCATGCGTGCGCCTTCGGCGAGCAGGCGGCCCAGCAGAGCGGGGGACGCCTGCAGCGTCATCAGGCAGCCGGCTTCGGTGTAGAACTCGCCGAGCACGGTGGCCTTGGCGCGGATCTCGCCGTGCAGGGCGCCGGCGTGGTGCGGCAGCAGCAGCTCGACGCGCTGCTCGACCGAGGCGAGGTGCGCCTGGATGGCCTGGAACAGTTCGCCGAGCCCGTCGCCGGTGCGCACCGACACCGCGACGGCGCGCGCGTCGATCTGGTAGAGCGGCGTCAGGTCGGCGCGGTCGGCCAGCAGGTCGATCTTGTTCAGCACCGTGATGCGCGGCAGGTTGGCGCTGCCGAGCGTGTCGAGCACCTCGTCGACGGTGTGCAGCTGGTCGACTGCCTCCGGCGAGCTGCCGTCGATCAGCACCAGCAGCAGGTCGGCGTGCAGCGCTTCCTCCAGTGTGGCGTGGAAGCTCGCGACCAGCTGGTGGGGGAGCTTGCGCAGGAACCCGACCGTGTCGGTCAGCAGCACCGTGCGGCCGCCGGGCAGGCGCCAGGGCCGCGTGCGCGTGTCGAGCGTGCTGAACAGCCGGTTCTCCGCCAGCACCCCGGCGTCGGTCAGCTTGTTCATCAGCGAAGACTTGCCGGCGTTCGTGTAGCCGACCAGGGCGATCGTGAAGAGGTCCGGCCGGGCCTGCACTTCGCGGACCTTGTGCTCCTCGACCTTCTTCAGCTCCTTCTGGATCGCCGCGATCCGGGTGCGCAGCAGGTTGCGGTCGACGTCGATCTGCTTCTCGCCGGCACCGCCGCGCACGCCGATGCCACCGCGTTGGCGTTCGAGGTGGGTCCAGCGCCGGCGCAGGCGCGGCATCTCGTACTGCAGGGCGGCCAGCTCGACCTGCATCTTCGCCTGCGGCGTGCGGGCGTGCATGCCGAAGATCTGCAGGATCAGCTCGCTGCGGTCGATCACCGGCACACCGACCGCGGTCTCGATGTTCTTCGCCTGGTTCGGCGTCAGCGAGTCGTCGCAGATCACCGCCCCGCTGTGGGCGAGCTTCACGACCTCGGCGAGCTCCTCGAGCTTGCCACTGCCGAGGTAGCTGTGCGGGTCGGCGTGGCGGCGGTGCTGGACCATGCAGCCGGCGGGCACGAAGTCGGCGGTCTCCGCCAGCAGCTGCAACTCGTGCAGCGCTTCGGCGCCGGTGCGCGGGTCGCCCATCGGCACGATGCCGAACAGGATGGCCTCGGTGGAGTGGCCCTGGTTGGTGTCGATCGGAGTGTCGTTTCTCACGCGGATGGCTGGTCGGTCGGCGCGTGGGCTGGGCCGAGTTCGGTCCGGATCGAACCATCTCCGGCCCGTTCGAGGAAGATGCGCCGGCAGAATGCGCGGTCGTCGCGCTGCGGATGGTCGTCGCGGAAGTGGGTGCCGCGCGACTCCGCCCGGCGCAGCGCCGCCTCGGCGACCAGGGCCGACACCGTCAGCATGTTGGCCAGTTCGCAGTTCGCGCGCAGCGGCAGCGGCGCCTTCACCAGGTAGTGGTGCCAGTAGGCGATGCGCGAACGGGCGTCCTGCAGGCCGTCGGCGTGGCGCCGCAGGCCGACCTGGCGCCACATCAGGCTCTTCAGCGAGTAGAGCAGGTCGTCGTGCAAGAGGCGCGGCGGGTCGACCGCGAGCTCGGGGCCAGGGGCGCTGCGCGGCAGGCCCGGATGCGGGTTCCTGGCCAGTGCGGCCGCGGCGAGCCCGGCGGAACGGCCGAGCACGGCGCCTTCGAGCAGCGAGTTCGAGGCCAGGCGGTTGGCGCCGTGCAACCCCGAGGCCGCTGCTTCGCCGACGGCGAACAGGCCCGGCACGCTGGTGCGACCGTCGCTGTCGGTGACTGCACCACCGACGAAGTAGTGGGCCCCGGGCCGCACCGGGATCGGGTCCTTGGCGAGGTCCAGGTCGAACGTCGAGCAGATCCGCGCGATCGACGGGAACAGCTTGTGCGGGTCGCCCTGGACCTGGCTCAGGTCGAGGTAGACGTGGGTGTCGTTGGTCGCCACCATGCGATCGAGGATCGCCCGGCTGACGACGTCGCGCGGCGCCAGGTCGCGCATCGGGTGCACCCCGGCCATCACCGGGTCGCCGTTGCGGTCGCGCAGCACCGCACCGGCCCCGCGGACCACTTCGCTGATCAGGAAGCGCGACGCGCCGGCGATGTAGAGCGTGGTGGGGTGGAACTGCACGAATTCGCAGTCGGCAAGCCGTGCGCCGGCGCGGAAGCACAGCGCGTGGCCGTCGCCCGACGCACCGGTCGGGTTGGTCGTCTCGCGGTAGATCTGGCCGGTGCCGCCCGTCGCGACGACCACGGCTCCGGCCTCGACCGCGAAGTCGAGGTTGGCCTGCTGGCCGATCGCGCCGACGCAGCGGCCGTCGGCGAGCACCAGGTCGCGCACGAAGGCGTGTTCGCGCACGGTGATGCGCGGGTGGTGCTGCAGCGCGCTGGCCAGGGCCCGTTGGATCTCGTGGCCGGTCGCGTCGCCGTGGCTGTGCACGACACGGGCGTGGCTGTGGCCGCCTTCGCGCGACAGCTCGAGCGCGCCGTCGGGATCGTCCTGGTCGCGATCGAACCGGGTGCCGAGCGCTTCGAGCCAGCGCACCGCTTCACGCGCGTTGGCGACGACGTTGCGCACCACCGCCGGGTCGGCGACGCCGGCCCCGACGCGCAGCGTGTCGGCGACGTGCATCGCCTCGCTGTCCTCGGGCAGCTGGGCGACGGCGATGCCGCCCTGGGCCCAGGCGGTGTTGGTGTCGTCGAGCGCGCTCTTGGCGAGCAGCAGCACGTGCGCGCCGGCGTCGGCGGCGTGCAGTGCGGTGCACGCACCCGCGATGCCGCTGCCGATCACCAGCACGTCGGTGCGCAGCAACGGCGTCGTGCGCAGTGCGAACGGTGCGAGCCGGGCCGGGAAGGACGGCGAAGCCTGGGTGAGGTGCATGCGCCGTTCCTTTCCGTGCTGGCTCAGCTGCCGGCCTGGCCGGTCTTGGCCGCGGCCGCGGCTTCGGCGGCGGCGGCGGCCTGCGCCTCTCGTTCGGCCTGCACGTCGACGTCGACGATCGCTTCGCGCAGCGTCGGGTTGGCGAGGTCGCCCTTGTCGAGCCAGATCAGGATCGGGGCGGCGATGTAGATCGTCGAATAGACGCCCGACACCATGCCGATGATCATCGCGAACGCGAAGCCCTCGAGGTCCGAGCCGCTGTTGTAGTTGACGGCGAACTGCGCGATCACCACCAGCAAGGTCAGGCCGCTGGTCAGCAGCGTGCGCGACATCGTCTGGTTGAGCGCTCGGTTGATCAGCGCCCGGAACGGCTCCTGGATGCCCTGGCGCACGTTCTCCTGGGCGTTCTCGCGGATGCGGTCGAAGATGACGATCGTGTCGTTGACCGAGTAGCCGATGATCGTCAGGAAGCAGGCGATCATCGCCAGGTTGATCTCGCCGTTGATCAGGCCGAAACGGTTGGCGAGCACCACGGCGATCAACGCGATCAGCACGTCGTGCACGAGGGCCACGACCGCGGCGATGCCGTACTTGTACTCGTGGAAGCGCACGCGCAGGTAGAGCACGATCAGGCCCCACGACAGCAGCAACGCACCGATGGCGGCGTTGCGCAGCTCGTTGACGAGGCGCCCCTGCATCTCCTGGGCGCTCGGGAACGGCTCCGACAGCAGCACCGACTCGCCGTCCGGTCGCTTCAGGTCGTCGAGCTCCTTGCCGACGGTCTCGGCGAGCTGCCAGGGCTTCAGGGAGTTGGGGGCGACCCACTCGATGCGGAGCTGCTTCGAGGTGGCAGCGGTCGGATTGTCGCGCGGCGTCACGAGGCCGCGGGTGAGCGTCTTGGCGATGCGCTCGCGCACCATCTGCACGTCGACCGCGTCGACGAAGTTCACGTCGATCTGGGCGTATTGGGTGTTCTGGCCTTCCTGGGCCGATGGCAGGGTACGCGGATCGGCGAATGCGGCCTGCACGAGTTCCTTGCCGAAGATGCGCCGCAGCTCGGTGACGTAGGGCGGCTCGTAGGCCGAGGGCGGCTCGGTGCCGTCTTCCAGCGCCTTCTGCCGGGCTTCCCGGTGCAGGCGACGGCCCGTGTCGATCACCTCGCGCTGGCTGTCGCGCAGCTTGAGGCGCAGGTTGAACTGGTGCGCCGTCTCGTCGGCGAGCACTTCACCGACCGAGTTCACCGAGACGTTCGGATAGTCCTTGGCGAACGCCGGGTCGTCGGCGAGGCGCTTCTGCACGGCCTCGTAGTGCATCGGGGTGGCCAGCACCATCTGCAGGTTGGCGCCGCCGGTGAAGTCGATGCCGAGCACGGTTTCGCGCGGGGCCATCAGCACCAGCACGAGGCCGACGACGATCACCGCCAAGCTGGTGGCGAACGCCGGCTTGATCCACTTGACGTAGTCGAGCTTCAGGTCGGCCCACAGGCGGCGCGGCTTGTAGGTCGACAGCTTGTTCTTCTCGAGCGCGAAGTGGAACAGCAGGCGCGTGACGAAGAACTGCGTGAACACCGTGGTCACGATGCCGACCATCAGCGTCACGGCGAAGCCGCGCACCGGGCCGACGCCGACGTTGTAGAGCACGAGGCCGACCAGGAACGTCGTGATGTTCGAGTCCAGGATCGCCGACATCGCGCGCTCGAAGCCGGCGCGAACCGCGCGCAGCATGTCCTTGCCGCGCTCGAGCTCCTCGCGGATGCGCTCGTAGATGAGCACGTTGGCGTCGACGGCCATGCCCATCGTCAGCACGATGCCGGCGAGGCCGGGCAGCGTCACCGTCGCCTGCAGCAGCACCATGCCGGCCCACAGCAGGAAGATGTTCAGCACCAGCGTGACGCAGGCGATGCTGCCGGCGACGCCGTAGTACCAGAGCATGAACACGAACACGAGCACGGCGCCGATCGCCAGCGACAGCATGCCGCGCTGGGTCGCCGCCTCACCGAGGTTCGGGCCGATGCTGAGGTTGCTCTGCAGGTCGGGCTCGACGCGCAGCGAGCCGGTTCGCAGCACCTTGACCAGGTCCTCGACCTCGGCCTTGGTGAAGCCGCCGCTGATGATGCCGCGGCCCGGGATGCGGCCCTGGAACACCGGCGCCGACTTGACGATGCCGTTCAGCACGATCGCGCTGTGCTTGTTGACGAAGCGGCCAGACCAGTCGGCGTAGGCCTGCATCTTGTTCGGCTGCACCGCGTAGGCGACGGCCTGGCCGCCGGTGCGCGGGTCGATGTCCGGGTGCACTTCGGCCGGGTTCAGGTCCTCACCGGTGAAGCTCTCCTCGACCATGTTCAGCGCCAGGAACTCGATCAGCTTCTGCTCGCGCGGCTCCTTCTTGCGCATCGCCTCGGTCAGCTTGCCGCCGTTGAAGTCGGCGTCCTCGAAGAACTTGACCGCCGCCGCCTTCAGGTCCTCGCTGCCGCGCATCGCGAACGTGTAGTCCCACGTGTCGCCTTCCTTGCCGGTCGGCAGGATCTCGTGCGCGTACCACGCGAGCTTGCCGAACGCCGCCGGGCCGTCGATCTGGTTCTCGTTGAAGGTGCGGATGTAGCGCGCGTCCTCGCGCAGGCGGGCGGCGTTCTCCGGGACCTTCAGCCACGCCTCGAGCTTCTGGCGCTCGACCTGCAGGTTGAAGCGGCCCGGCTGCAGGTCGTAGTCCTTGTCGGCGACGATGCGCAGCTCCAAGCGGCCGAGGTTGCCGACGCGCTCGAGCACGCGCTTGAGTTCCGCCGGGTCCTTGAAGAACGGCAGCTCGATCAGGATGCCGGTCTCGCCGCTGCGGGTGATCAGCGGGTCCAGCGTGCCGGTCGGGTCGATGCGCTCGGCGATGACCTTGATCGCCTGGTCGACGACCTGGTCGATCTGCACGTTCTCGCGCTCGCGCAGCTTCTCCAGCACGTCGCGGGGCAGCTCGTAGACCAGCTGGGTGCCACCCTTGAGGTCGATGCCCCACGGGATGTTCAGGGTGAGCACGCAGACGAGGCCGACGGCGATGGTCAGCAGGACCAGGAACAACTGACGACTGGCGTTCTCGAGCATGGCGATTCGGTGCGCGAACGCGCGAGCGCGGCTCGCACGGGGGCGCGGAGGATACGGCCCGACGATCCGAGCAGGATCAGTCTGCAGGGAAATCGGGGTCGGAGGGGACGGAACCAAACGAATCGGGGCCGGTGCCGCAAACCGGCATCGGCCCTCGCTTCGGGACGGTCGCTGCGGCCACCGCCCGCCGGCACCGCAGTCCGTCGTCAGTGCTGGCACTGAGACACGGCTGCATGCCGGAGGTGCTGGCGACCGCGTCGCCGCCGATCACTTCGCGGTCACTTCGCGGGTTTGCCGCTGCCCTTGCGCGAGCGCGGGTACTGCAGCTTGCCGAGGTTCGGGTCGAGGCGGGTGGCCTTGCCCTCGCGGTCGCGCAGGTAGAACAGCTTGGCGCGACGGATGACACCGCGCTCGCGGACCTGGATGTCGGCGACGCGCGGGCTGTGCAGCGGGAACGTGCGCTCGACGCCTTCGCCGGCGACGAGGCGACGGATGGTGGCGCTGCGGCGGGTGCCGCCGCCCTGCAGCGAGATCACCGTGCCGGAGAAGAGCTGCACGCGCTCCTTGTCACCTTCCTTGATCAGGTAGTGGACGTCGACGGAGTCGCCGATCCCGAAGTCCGGGACCGAAGCCTTCATGTGCTCGAGTTCGAGCTGGCGCAGGAGGTTCATGATCAGAAAGGCTCGCGCTCACTGGCGCGATCAGGAGATTCCAACGGGGATTCCAACGGGGAAGACGGAGAAGACGCCGCCGCGCGTTTCCGCGCGGTGAGGAGCCGAGCCTGCTCGAGCCGCCACTTGGCGACCGCCTTGTGGTCGCCCGACATCAGCACGTCGGGCACCTTCTCGGAGCGGAACTCGCGCGGACGCGTGTACTGCGGATAGTCGAGCAGTTCGCCTTCGAACGACTCGAGTTCCGCCGACTGCGCGCATCCGAGCACGCCCGGGATCAGGCGCACTGCGGCCTCGAGCACGACCAGGGCGGCGAGTTCGCCGCCGGCCAGCACGAAGTCGCCGAGCGAGATCTCCTCCCAGGCGAAGCCGGTCCGGATGCGCTCGTCGTACCCTTCGTAGCGGCCGCACAGGAACATCAGCCGATCGATGCGGCTGAGCTGGCGGGCGCGCGTCTGGTCGAAGGTGCGACCGCGCGGACAGAGCAGGATCTTGTGGAACGCACCGTGCGTGCGCTCCATGTCCTCGATGGCTGCAAAGATCGGTTCGGGCTTGAGCACCATCCCCGGGCCGCCGCCGAACGGTCGATCGTCGACCGTGCGGTGCGGGTCCAGAGCGTGGTTCCGGAAGTCGATCAGGTCGACCCGGAGGTTGCCTTGCGCCTGTGCAATCCCGAGGATGCTCTCGTCCAGGTAGGGCCGGATGGCCGCCGGAAAGAGTGTCAGGATGGCGCAGTGCAAGGTGCCCCTGCCGCGAACAAGGGGCGGGGAGACTAGGGGGGGAGACCGGGTCGGTCAAGACGACAGGTGCACCCGCGGCGGCGTTCGCTACGTTCGGAGCATGTTCACGGGCCTGGTGGCGGCGGTCGGAACGGTGCGTGCCCGCACCCGGGTGGGCGACGAACTGCGGTTGCGGGTCGACGTGGCCGGGCTGCCGGGCCTCCACCGCATCGGCGACTCGATCGCGTTGTCCGGGGTCTGCTGCACGGTCATCGCCCTGTTCGACGGAGTCGCCGAGTTCCACCTCAGCACCGAGACCCTGCGCCGGACCTGGCTCGGCCGGGCTGCTGTCGGCGACCTTCTGAACCTCGAAGGGGCCCTGCGCGCCGGCGATCCTCTCGGCGGCCACCTGGTGCAGGGGCACGTCGACGGCACCGGCTCGGTGGTCGGGGCGATCGACCCGCAGCACGGCGGCGAGCTGTGGGCGGCCATCCCGGCGGAGCTGGCGCGCTACTGCGTGGCCAAGGGCTCGATCACGCTCGACGGCGTGTCGCTGACGATCGCCGGCCAGCGCGACCACCAGGTCGGCATCGCCGTGATCCCGCACACCGCCGCGCACACGACGCTCGGCAGGAAGCGCGTCGGCGATTCGTTGCACGTCGAGGTCGACGTGATCGCGAAGTATGTGGAACGCATGCTCGCGGCGCGCGGGCTGTCGTCGTGAAGCACGCGATCCGGAGGCTCTTGCTCGCCCTGCTGCTCGTGCTCGGTGGTGGCTACGTCGCGATCACCGCACTGGTCTGGCTGAAGCAGGACGGCATGGTGTTCGCCGGTGCTGGCTTCCCCGACCGCGGCGTGCCGATCCTGCCGACGCCGGTGCTCGTGCGCTGGCTCGGCGAGGGCGGCGAACGTGGCCGCATCGCCACGGTGACGCCGCGCACCGCACCGATCGCGGTCGCCGTCTACTTCGGCGGCAACGGCGAAGACCTCTATGCGGCCGCGTTCGCCGCCGGCGAACTCGCCGACTACGGCCTCGAGACGTTCGCGCACGAGCATCCAGGCTATGGCGCGAGCCCGGGCTCACCGTCGGTCGCGTCCTTTCTGGCCGCCGCGGAACGCACCGTCGACGCGGCGGCCCTGCGCGCGCGCGAACTCGGCGTGCCGCTGGTCGTCATCGGCAGTTCGCTCGGCACGTTCTGCGCCGTGCACGTGGCGGCGCGGGGCGGAGCTGCGCCGACGAGTGGCGGGCCCGCCGTCGTCGATCGCCTGGTGCTGCGCGCACCGCCGACGACGCTGGCCGCCGCGGCGAAGGCGCGCTTTGGCTTCCTGCCGGTCGATCTGCTGCTGCGCCACCGCTTCGACAACGCGACGCTCGCACCGCGCGTGACCTGCCCGGTGCTGGTGCTGCACGGCGATCGCGACGGCATCGTGCCGCAAGCACTCGGCCGCGAACTGGCGGCGCTGCTGCCGCACGGTCGTTTCGTCGGCGTGCCCGGCGCCGGCCACAACAACCTCTACCTGTCGGTGCAAGCGCCGGTGGCCGCCGAGCTGCGCGCGTTCGTCAGCGCGAAGTGAGCGCGCCGGCGGCGAGGTCGAACGTATCGCCGGCGGCGAGCCACTGCGCGGCCAGCTTGCTGCGCTCGCGCCGCGCGTCGAACACCGCCACCTTGCCGGTGCCGAGCACGGTCGCCAACGAGCCGCGCACCTCCAGCGCCGTGCCTTCGTCGATGCCGAGGCCGAGCAGCTGCGGCAGCTTCTCGACCAGCGCGCGCAGGTCGCCTTCGCGGTTGCGCACGACGAAGTGCTGGTCGACGGCGCAACCCGGCAGGAAGCCGAAGCCGCGTTCGTAGCCTTCGCACCAGACCTCGGTGTTGCCGAGCGGGTTGCCGCGCACCAGGAACTCGCCCTGGATGGTCGCACCCGCCGACGTGCCGCCGATCACGCCGCCGCGCGCCAGCACCGCGTGGAACGCCGCGAGTGCTTCGGTGCCGTCGTAGGCATCGACGAAGCGCCACTGTCGGCCGCCGCCGAACCACACGCCGGTGGCAGAAGCGATCTTCGCCAGTTCGCTCGCAGTGACCTCGCGCGGATGGCGCAGCACCAGCGTGCGCACGTCGGCGACGCCGTGCTGCTGCAGCAGGCGCACGAACGGCTCGTCGTCGCGCTCGCCGGGCGGCATCGCCCCGCCGACCACGACGACCTTCGCGGCCTTGCCGCCGGCGCGCTCGACGAAGCGCGCGACCAGTTCCGGCGGCAGCGGGCCGCCGCCGGCGAGCAGCAGCGTGCCGTTCGCCACCTGCGGCGTCGCCATCGGCGTCGGCGGCCACGGCGTGCCGGTGCGCGCGCGCGCACTGCGCTGCCAGGCGACCAGATCGACGCCTTGGCCTTCGGCCAGCTCGACGACCTGCTGTGCGCGGCCGGCCGCGTCCGGCAGCACCAGCAGCGCCTTGCTGTCGCCGAGCACCTGCAGCGAACGTCCGCTGACGACCACGGCGGTGCCTTCGTCGACGCCGATGCCGAAGTGGCCGGGGTGTTCGCCGAGCACCTGCAGCAGGCGCGGCAGACGCTGGCGCTTCAGGAAGTGCTGGTCGCTGATCGCGAACGGCACGAAGTCGAAGCCGGTGGCGACCACCGGGTCCTCCTTGCCTTCCTGGATCATCGTGCGCGTCTGGATCGCGGTGCCGGCACTGGTGCCGCCGACGACGCCGCCGCGGGCCAGCAGCGCCTGCAGTTCGCGTTCGACGCGGGTGCCGAGGTAGGCCTCGGCGAGCTTCTTCTGCACGCCGCCGCCGAGCCAAACGCCGGTCGCGGTGCGCAGCGGCGCGGTGAGCGCTTCGTCGTCGGCCGTCGCGCGATCGCGCGTGTGCAGGACCTCGAACCGGTAGCCCGGGTGCTCTTGCTGCCAGCGCTGCAGCACCTTCTGCCGGCCGGCCTCGTCGTCGACGCTGGCGCTGGCGGTCGGGATCAACACGATGCGCGCCTTCTCCGGCCCGCCGGCGAGCTGCAGGAAGTGCTCGTAGACGCGCGGCGGCAGCTTGCCGCCGCCGCCGAGCATGCGCGTGCCCGGCAGGCCGGCGGGATCGATCGCTGCGGTGCTCGGCGGTGCGACCGTCGTGCCCGCCGGTGTCGGTGCGTTCGCCGCAGCGGCTGGCGCTGCTGGCGCGGGTGGCTGTTGCGGCGACTGGGCGAAGGTGGGCGACAGCGACATGGCGACGACGAGGGCGAACGTGCGGGCCGACATGGGCCGGGACGATAGCTGACGCGCTACAGTCGCGGGGTGTCCGAGCTGTCCCAAGACGTCCCGCTGCTGCTGTTCGACGGCGAGTGCAACCTGTGCCACGGCGCCGTGCAGTTCGTGCTGCGGCGCGACCGCGCCCAGCGCTTCCGTTTCGCGGCGCTGCGTTCGGCCGCCGGCCAGCAGGCGATCGCCGCCGCCGGGGTCGAAGGCCCGCTGCCCGACAGCATGGTGCTGATCCATCGCGGCCGGCTGCACGTGAAGTCCGGGGCGGCGCTGCGCGTGGCGAAGCTGCTGCCGTTCCCGTGGCCGCTCGCCTTCGTGTTCTGGCTGGTGCCGAGCCCGCTGCGCGACCTCGTCTACGCGTTCGTCGCCCGCCATCGCTACCGCTGGTTCGGCAAGCGGCAGGCGTGCTGGGTGCCGACCGCGGCGCTGCGCGCGCGCTTCCTCGACCGCGACGAACGGCACTAGACGAACGGCACCAGCCGCGGCGCGCGTCAG
>JAEUHU010000159.1 GCA_016793305.1 Planctomycetota bacterium | reverse complement strand
GGCGATGGGCCCGACCGTGGTCGGCATGTCGCTCAACCAGGTCAGCTCGCTGCTCGACCAGGGCATGGCGCTCTACCTGGTCGGCGAAGGGGCCGTCACCTACGTCTACCTGGCGAACCGGCTGCTGCTGTTCCCGCACGCGCTGACGGCGATGTCGGTCGCGGTCGCGGTGTTCCCGAAGCTCGCGCACGAGGCCGGTGACGTCGATCGCCAGCAGATGCGACGCACGCTCGATCTCGCCGCGGCGGCGACGATCCTGGTGACGCTGCCCGCGGCGGTCGGGATGATCGTGCTCGGCGACGACGTCGTGCGTGTGCTGTTCCTCGGCGGGCAGTTCCAGGAAGACGACGTGTGGCCGACGATGCTGACGTCGAGCTGCCTCGTCGCCGGGCTGCCGTTCATCGGCCTGGCCCAGCTCTACGCGCGGGCCTTCTACGCGGTCGGCGACACGGGTACGCCGGCGCGCCTCGCGATCCGGCTGATGCTCGCCAACGTGGCGATCAACCTGCTGCTGCTGACGACCACCGACCTCGGCACCGCGGGCCTGACGACGTCGAGCAGCGTTTGTGCCCTGGCGAACGCGACCGTGCTCGGCCTGCGATTCCGTCGTCACGCGCCGGCGGCGCACGACCTCGGCGGAGCGTGGCGGCGCTCGGCGCTGGCGACCGCGGCGATGGCCCTGGCCCTGCCGTTCCTGCGGCTGTTCGACGGCGACGCCCCCCTGCTGCACCGGGCGCTGGGCAACGTCGCGTTCCCGATCCTGGTCGGCATCGCGATCTACCTCGCGGTGCACGTGCTGCTGCGCTCGCCAGAACTCGGTGCGCTGCGCCGCCGCAAGAAGGGCGCTGCCGCGGCAGCCCGCTGAACGGCGTCACTCGACGCGTTCGAACTCGAGCCAGTTGCGTTGGTCCTCCTCGATGCGGAGACCACCCTGCACGAGCAGGACGCGGCGCGGCTCCTCCTTGCCCTCGTCCTCGAGCACCACATGGCGGTCGTCGTCGACGAGCCAACCGGCGACGATGCGCGTCGTCATCGTGTCGTCCTTGACCCGCAAGGTGCGCACACTGCTGCGCAGCAGCAGCACGTTCGGCGTCGAACTCGGGGCCCCCGCGATCAGGAACAGATGGCGACCGGTGATCGCCAGGTGGCCGATGCCCGGTTCGAGAGCGACCTCGCCGGCGCTGCAGCGCGCCGTCAACCGGAACACGCCTTGGAACGGATGCGGCTTCGGCGCGCCGGGCTTCGCCTCGCTGGCGGATGCCGGCAGAGCAGCTGCTGGCTTGCCGGCCGGGACCGGTTGTGGGTCCTGGACGAACCGGCCGGCGACGAGGCCGGCCCCGAAGACGAACGGCAGCGTGACGGTCCGCAGGCGTGGGGACATGCCGGCAGTGTCGCACAACCAGCTGTCGCGCGCGTCACTTCGCGGACACGTCGACCACGATGCCTTCCTGCACCTCGCCACCGAGCACGGTCACGGTGGCGCTGCCGGTGCGCTGGTGACTGCGCCGCCGGCCGTCGCGGAAGTCGTGCTGGGCACGCACTTCCTGGGCCCCCGGCAACACGTGCGGCAGCTCGAAGCAGCCGTCGGCGTCGGCGCGAACCGCGTCCCCGGACCCGCAGAACACCAGCGCCTCGGCGATCGGCTGCCGCGCCACCCCGTCGACGACCCGCCCGCGCACGACTCCGGCCGGTACGATCGTCACGGTGGTCCGTTCGCCGAGCTTGGCCATCGCCGGCAGCTGGGCCGTGGTCTTGGGCAGGCCGTGCACGTGCAGCCGCACGCCGACGCCGACCGGCACGTGGTCGAGCGTGAACGTGCCGTCCTCGGCGGGCACGGCTTCGACCCCGGGCAGACCCCGCGCGAGCACGCGCAAGCCCTTCGGTGAGAGACCGGGCGGCGTGTGCAGTTCGCCGTCGACCACGACCCCGCGCACCACGGCGACGATCGGCTCGTTCGATCCTGCGGTCGAGAACCGCGGCACCTCCCGGTGTGCCAGGGCGAAACCGGGTGCACGCACGCGCAGAGCCAGGCCGTCGAGTTCGCCGTCGACGCCTTCGAGCACGAACGAACCGTCGGGGCCGGTCATCGCGTGAGCCAGTGCCAGCCCGTGCTCGCCGCCGCCCATCAGCACGACCTCCGCCCCGGCCACCGGCGTGAACCCCGTGCAGCGCCAGCCGTGCAGCCACGTCCACAGCGGTTCGCCGACCCGCCCGCGCAGCGTCTGCGCCGGCCGCAGCACGATCTCGGTGGCAGCAGCCCCGAAGGCGAAGCTCGCGAAGCCGATGCCGAAGCCGGGCGCCTGGTAGCGCACGCGGCCCACGTGCGGGCCGAAGTCGGCTGCGCGCAGCACGAGCTCGGCCGTCGCCAAGGTGCGCTGGCCGAGGGCCGGCGGTGGCGACGGTTGCGAGGCGCCGAAGCCCGCCGGATAGAACGTCATCTCGACGGCCGCCGGCGGCTCGCCGTTGCTCGTGCGCACGCGCAGCGTGGCCTGCGGCAGAGGCCGCCACAGACCGAGCTTCCAGGTCAGGCCGGCGATCCCGAGCAGGGCGACGGCAAGGCCCGCGGCGACGAGCCAACGTCGTCGTCGCCGACGCTCGATGCGACGATCGGCGAGCGCTCGCTGGCTGCGGGGTCCTGGCATGTCCGGGCGCGGACCATACCGGGTGGGCGATGCAGCGGCGCGATTGCACCGGACCAGCAGCCCGGCGACGCTCCGGCGATGCGCATCTACCTGCTCCGGCACGGCCTGGCCGAGGACGCGCGCCCCGGCGTCACCGACCAAGCCCGGGCGCTGACCGACGAAGGCTGGCGCCGGCTCGAGCGCTGCGCGCCGACCTGGCGGCGACTGGTCGACACCCCGAAGGTGCTCCTGGTGAGCCCGCTGCGCCGAGCCCAGGAGACGGCGCACGTGTTCGCCGAGGCCGTCGGTTTCCGCGGCGAACGACGCACCGAGGCGAGCCTCGAGCCGAACGCCCAGCCGAGCACGGCCCTCAGCCTGCTCGAGATCGAGGCCCTGTCACAGACGCCGAGTGTCGCGCTGATCGGCCACGAGCCCCACCTGGGCTACCTGCTCGGCAGCTTGCTGACGGGACGGCCCCAGCAGAGCGTGCCGTTGAAGAAGGGCATGCTGGTGGCCGTCGACATCGAGACGCCGACCGCCCTGGTCGCGACGCTGCGCTTCGCGCTGTCGTCGAAGGTCGCCAGCGAGCTGGCCTGAGACCGATCCCTGCCGGCGACGCGAGCGCCGGTCAGCGCTGCACGCGCTCGCCCGGCCGCAGCACGACGTTCTCGCCGCCGGCGATGGTGACCTCGAGCTCGCCGCACGAGTATTCCTGCTGCTCCCCACGGCGACCTTCCCCGTCGAAGGTGGCGTAGAGCACCACCTTGTATCGACCCGGTGTGAGGCTCGTCGCGCGGAACGTCCCGGTGTCCGAGTCGACGCTGGAACCTCCGCTGCGGCGCGGGCCGGACCCCCGCCTCGGATTGTCGTCGGCTTCGATCCGTTCGAAGGACAGCCAGGACCAACGAGGCTTCGTGGTGCCGAGCACCGCCAGCTCGACCTTGCCGGCGACCGTGGCCAGTGCCTGCAGGTCGATGCGCAACCCGGTGAGCGGCACGCCGGCGGCCACTTCGAGTTCCTTCAGTTCGCCGCTGGCCGACAACTGGCCGGTGCCACGCGCCGAGATGCTCCACGTGCCCTCGACCACCTGCGGGAAGTGGAACTCACCACGCGAATCCGTCGGCGAATTGACGCGCATGTTCTCGCCGATCGAGTTCTTCGGTTGACCGACCCCGGTGACGAACACGCCCGCCGCCGGCTTGCCGTCCGGCAGGTAGCAGACACCGCGGATCGACGTGGTCAGCACGTCGATGGTCAGCTCGCGCGATTCGTTCTCCTCGAGCTTGATCGCGTTGCCCCACAGGCTCTGGCCGGGCCCGGCGAAGATCATCCCTTCGGCGGTCGGCAGCAGGCTGATCTGCAGCTCGCCGGCCGGCACGTCGCCGAAGTCGAAGCGGCCGCGTTGGTCGACGCGCGTCGAGAAGCGGCGCCACTCGCGCCGGTCGTCCTTGCCGACGAAGCCGCTCGTCGTCAGCGCGTAGCCGGCGGCCACCTTGCCGTCGACCGTGACCGATCCGGACAGCCGCGCCTTCGGTCCTTCGAGCGGTTGCTCGCCGAGCTCGAGCGCCAGCTCGGCGACCGCACCACTCTGCACCTCGGTGCGCTGGCTCGGCAGGTTGCGGTTCAAGAACATCTCCTGCGCCAAGGCCATCACGCCGCCCGGCGAACGCAGCGCGTCGAGCGCCTTCACGACGTTGACCTCGTACTCGCCGGGCTGCAGGCCCTTCAGGTGCAGTTCGCCGGCGAGGTTCGCGGTGTGCAGGGCCGGCATGTTCTCGAGCGGGCCGCGCACGTCGTTGCCGCGGCGCCGCATCACGCCGACCGACCACTTGCCCGGCTCCGGCGGCTTGCGGTTCTCGGTCAGCACGACGTGCATGGCGCCCGGCGCCAGCATGCGCATCACGACGGTCTCGCCGGCCTTCACCTCGCCGTGCACGGTGCCGAACTTCGGGTGCTCGGCGCTGACGCGCAGCGTCTCCGCGACCAGCTCGTCGACCACCAACTTGCCCTCCGCGTCGGTGCGGCCGCAGCGCACCGGCATGTCGATCATGCTCTTGCCGCGAGCCTGCGCGTAGATCGCCGCGTTGCGCACCGGCTTGTCCTCGAAGTCGATCACCTGCACCGTGAACAGCATCGGTGCTCCCAGCTGCACCGAGACCTTGCTGTCCTGGTCGACGATCTCGAACGACGCGAACGCGTTGGCGTGCCCCGGTGCGTCCACGATCAGCGTGTAGGCCCCGGCGTTGAGGTTCTCGATGCGCCAGCGCCCTTCGGCGACGTCGCGCTTGCGCTCGCGCAGGTCGAGCGGCGGCGCCACGCCGAGCAGGAACATCTCCGCCGCGCCCTGGCCCGCCTTGCCCTGCAGCAGCTGGAAGCGCGGCGCCTTCGCCGGCTTGCCGTCCGCGAGCAGCACGTCGACCTCGACGCCGAAGCTGGCCGGCAGCACGACCTTCACTTCGCCGAGGATCGACTGCGGTTCGGCCAGCACCCACGCGTGGCCACGGCCGCGTCGTGCGGCGACCGACACGTTGCCGGCCGAGAAGCCCTGCCCGCTGAAGCGCCCCTGGGCGTCGGTGCGGCCGAGCCGCTGCGCCAGGTCGACGGGGCCGAACGCCAGCACCGAACCGGCGAACACCTCGGCGTCGGCGACCGGCTTGCCCGCCGCGTCCTCGACCACGCCGAGCAGTTCTTCGCCGCGCTTCATCCGGATCGAGCCGACGTCCTTCACCTGACCCGGCCGCACGACCACGCTCGGTCGCACGTCGGACAAGTACTCCGGCGCGGTGGTCGCCAGCATGTTGCTGCCGGGCACCACACCGACCAGCCGGAAGCGGCCCTCGGCGTCGCTGATCGCCCGCGGGAACGGCAGCTGCTCGAACGCCGGCTCGACCCAGGCAGGAGCCTCGATCACGCGCATCGGGAACTGCCGCTCGCGCACCAGCAGCGCCCCCTTCGGATCGAAGCGCTCGATCGGGAAGAACGCGGCCAACGCACCCGGCAGGTCGGCGCAGCGCACCAGGGCGCCGGGCATCGGGTCGCCGTTGTCGTCGAGCACGATGCCGGTGATCACGCCGGCGTGCGGCAGCACGATG
>JAEUHU010000418.1 GCA_016793305.1 Planctomycetota bacterium | reverse complement strand
GCGATGTCGCTGGCCAGCACCGGCACGTGTTGCACGATCGCCTCGACGACGGCGCCGGGGGCACCTTCGCTGCGCGAGGCGAGCACGAGACCACGGGCCGTGCGCAGCCGTTCGCGCGCGGCAGCCCTCGGCCAGGGCCCGAGCCAACGCCAACGCAGCTCTCGCTGCATCACGCGCTCGGCTGCCGCGCGCACGTCGTCGTCGAGGGCAGCACCGAGGTGCAGCGCCGTCAACGCAACCTCTTGAGGCAGCCGCGCCATCGCCTCGGCGAGCAGGAACGGTTCCTTGACGGCGCGCAGATGCGCCAACGACAGGACTTCGTCGCGCAGCTCCTCGCCCTGCGCTCGCGGACCGGCCGGTGCCGCCGACGGCTCGATCAGCACGGTGCGCGCCGCCACCGACTCCGGCAGTCCGTCGCCCTGATGCACCTGGCGCACGACCACGCGATCGACCGCACCGAGCACCCGCTCGGCCGCCGCCGACAAGCCGGGCCGCGGCCCGGCCTCGGGGCCGAGCCAATCGGTGCCGCCGAGCACCAGCAGCGAACGAGTCCGCGGCAGTCGCGCCAATGCAGCCAGCAGCGGCGCGGCACACTTCTCGGCGTGGAGCGCCACGATCAGGTCGGCAGGCCCGCCGTCGTCGACAGGACGGATGCGCACGCGATGGCCGAGCTGCCGCCACAGCTGCGCCCAACGCAGCGACGCCAGGCGATTGCCGGTGCGCACACCAGGCACCTCGGGGCGGAACAGCAGAATCGAACGGGACGTCGGCACGCGCACGCGACAGCGGAGCAGGCGGACGCCGAGCGCGCCAGCGCCACGAACGGGCCCCGCGCCTACGGCGCCAGCGCGAACTGCTCCAGCGGCTCGCTCGGATCGGGCTGGCGGGCGTCGGCGAGGCCGTAGAGCACCAGGGAGCCGAGTTCGCGCCGGGCGAGTTGCAGCGAACATCCGGCCGGCAGGCACGCACCGGGATCCTGGTCCCGCGACAGCACGAACACGCCGACCGGGCCGTGCTGGGTCTCGACCAGGGCCGCCACCGAAGCACCGGTCGGCAGGCCGCAGTAGCAGCCGCGCAGCTGCACGCTCGCCTGACCGGCGAAGCCGAGCCGCACCGCGAAGCGCTGCTCGCAGGACCGGCAGAAGTCGAGACTCGGGTCGCAGCAGAAGCGCTTGCCGTCCGCGCCGTCGCGGTTCGCCACCGCGTGCTGGTAGGCCGCCGCCCACATCGCCCCGAGTTCCGGGCCGTCGTGCCGCTTCGCCTCGTGGCCCTGGTCGTGGCGCAGCAGGAACCACGTGAGAACGGTCAGCAGCAGCGCTGCGGCGGCGAGCCACCCCTGCCAGGCCACGCTCGGCGGCGTGCGTGTGGCAGCGGTCGCGGCAGCAACGAACGCGTCCGCAGGCGGCGGGGCATAGGCCCCACGCAGCAGCGCGTCGAGCTGCGCGTCGCGCGGATCGTCCAGGCGATCGTTCGCGGGATCGTGTTCGTGGTTCATCGGTTCCTCCGTAGCCCCAGGCCGGCACCCGCCGCCGGCAGACCATGCGCCGGGGCCAGGGCCTCACGCAACGCGAGACGCGCGCGGCGGGCGTGGCTCTGGGCGGTGTTCTCGGGAATGTCGAGCATGGTGGCGATGGTCGCGAACGGCAGGTCGAGCACGACGTGCAACAGCAGCGCGGCGCGCGCGACTTCGGGCAGGTTCTGCAAGGCTCGGTGCAACTCGTCGGGCAGGTCGGAAGGGATCGTGCCGAGCGACGCGAGATGAGGCCGCTCGGCCTTTGCCAGCGGCTCCGGACAGTCGCCGCTCACCAGCGGACGACGCTTGCGCCGCCAGTTGGCCCCGGTGTGGCGCACGATCTGTGCGAGCCACGCGCCGAGGTCACTGCCGGCCGTGAAGGACGCGCGCTTCTGCCAGGCGATGCGCGCGGCTTCCTGCACCAGGTCCTGCGCGTCGCCGCGCCCGACCCACGCAGCCGCGAGCAACCACAGCGGGCGCCCGTGGCGGGCGAACGCGGCGGTGAACTCGTCGGCGGCGAGCGGTGCTGTCGTCATGCCGTCGGCAACGGTAGCGGCTCAGCGGCAGCCGGTACCGCAGCTGCTGCCGCAGCAGCCCGAGGCGGGTGCCGCCGGAGCCGGTGCCGGCGCCTTGGCCTCGGCTTCGCAGCAGCCGGCCGCGTCGCAGCAGTCGCCGCAGCCTTCGGCCTCACAGGCCCCGACCTCGCAGCACGGCAGGTCGCAGCAGTCGTCGCAGCCCGCTTCGCAGCAGGCCGGCGGGCAGCACGGGCAGCATTCCGCAGCCGGGGTGATGGCCGAGCCACCGAACGAGGCGCAGAGGAACAGGGAAAGGAACGTCTGGATCAGCAGGTTCATGGTCTTCGTGCCCGGTTCGGGCTCCTGCCTATGTCGGGGCGGG
>JAEUHU010000393.1 GCA_016793305.1 Planctomycetota bacterium | reverse complement strand
GGCTGGCGCCCCGAGGCCGTGCAGCCAGCCGGGCAGCGCCCCGAACACGTCCTGGCCCTTGTAGACCGGCACGAACCACGCGACGACGAACAGCAGCGCCCCGACCAGCAGCAGCTGGCCGCCGGCTCCGTTCGCGCCGCCCTCCGGCTTGCCCTTCTTGCCCATCGTGCCTCCTCGCCTCACTTCTTCGACGGTTGCCAGTCCGCGCGGTAGCGCAGGATCAGGTCGCGCACCTTGCGGTAGACGGCGCTGGTCGCTCGTACGTCGTGGGCGTTGTACTCGGCGATCTTGACGATCTCGCCGCGCTCGTAGGCCGGGGCGACCATCGAGCCGTCCATCACTTCCTTCGGGCTCTCGATGCCGAGCGCCCAGCAGACCACGTCGAGCTTGCTGGGCCCGCGGCCACGCTGCGTGACCAGCTCGAACAGGTCGAGGTTCGGGCGCAACGCGAAGCGCTGCGACATCAGGTCGACGCGGGCGGGGATGCCGTGGATCAGGCTGCGCGTGACCAGGAACGGGATGTCGAAGCCGCGGCCATTGAACGACACGACGGTCTCGGCGCGGCTGCACAGGGCCCAGAACGAACGCAGCAGCGTCGCTTCGTCCATCGGCCGCAGCCAGCCCGGGCAGTCGGTCAGCGTGACGCCGTCGGGTGGCACCGCCAGCACCGTGACCGGATCCTGGCCCGGCTCGGCGTCGCCGTCGCCGACCGCCAGCGACACGACCTTGCCGAAGAACGGCGACATGCCCATCACCGCAGCCGGCTCCATCTCCTTGCGCGTCGCGTTGTCGGACAACGCCTCGGCGACGGTAGGCGGCAGCTCGCGGCGGTCGAACGCCGGCACCGTCTCGATGTCGAACACCAGCGTGCGGCAGCACAGGTCCTCGACCAGGCCCAGCGCCGGATCGACCACCTGGTCGGGATCGAAGCCCTCGGGGCGCTCGCCGTCGGCGACCACCTTGAGCCGTTCGATCACCAGCTGGGCCTTGCCCTGCCAGTCGCGCACGCGGCCGCGCAGCTTCACCAGCGCCCGCGGCGGGGCGTCCTTCGCCGCCGCCATCGCGTCGGGCGCGTTGTCCCAGATCTTGCCCTCGACGACCGCGTGCACGTCGGCGAGTTCGAGCACGAGGTAGGGCTTCTTGTCCTTGGTCTGCAGCTCCTTCACCGAGCGCAGCTGGGCGAACACGTCCCAGTCGTGCTCGGCCGGCTCGAGCGCGGCGAGGTTCGCCGCCGGCAGCACGCGCACCCGGCCCTCGTCGCCGTTCACTTCGCCTCCGCGAACGCGCGCAGGCGCGCCACGGCCTTGTGCAGCTGGTCCATCGCCGCGGCGTAGCTGAGCCGCACGAACCCGGGGATCGCGAACGCGCTGCCGGGCACTGCGGCGAGCAGCTGTTCGTCCAACAGGCGCTCGCACAGCCGCACGTCGTCGAGGCCCTTCTTCGTGCACAGCTCGCGCACGTCGACCAGCGCGTAGAACGCGCCGCGTGGGGCGGTGAGGCGCAGCCCCGGGATCCTGTTGATCTCGGCGACCAGATAGCGGCGGCGCTCGTCGAACGCGCTCATCCGACGCTTCTGTTCGTCGGGCAGCGGCAGTTCGCACGCCGTCAGCGTGGCGGCCTGGCTGATCGTGCACGGGTTGCCGAGCACCTGGCTCTGGATCCGGCAGGCGGCGTCGACGACCGGGCGCGGTCCGGCGAGGAAGCTGGTGCGCCAGCCGGTCAACGTGTGCGACTTGGTGAAGCCGTTGACGACGATCGTGCGGTCGCGGCCGCCGGGCAGCGACGCGGGCGAGACGTGCTCGGCGCCGTCGTAGAGCAGCGTCGCGTAGATCTCGTCGGACAGCAGCCACACGTCGTTCGCCTCGACGACGTCGACCAGCGCCTGCACCTGGGCCCGGGTCGGCACGGCCCCCGAGGGATTGTTCGGGTAGTTGACGATCAGTCCGGCGGCGCGGTGCTGGCGGATCGCCGCGTCGATGGTCGCCGCGTCGTGCACGAAGCCGCGCTCGATCGCCGGTTCCACGATCACCGGCACGCCGTCGGCCATCGTCACCAGGGCTGGGTAGCTGACCCAGTAGGGGGCGAGTACCAGCACCTTCTGGCCGGGCTCGACGATCGCGTCGAGCGCCATGTGCAAGGCCCCCTTGGCGCCAGCACACACCATCACCTCGTCGGAGCTGTAGCCGAGGCCGAACGTCGTGTTGAGCCACTTCGCCCCGGCGGCGCGCAGCTGCGGCGTGCCCGGGGCCGCGGTGTAGCGGGTGTCGCCCTGCTCGATGGCCCGGATGCCGGATCGGGCGATCGGAGCCGGGGTCACGAAGTCCGGCTCGCCGGCCCCGAGCGACACCACGTCGGCCCCGGCGGCCTTCAGCTTCGCCGCCTTCGCCGTGATGGCGAGGGTCGCCGATTCTTCGATGCGGCGCGAACGGGCGTTGGGAGCGAGGCCGGCCATGGGCCGCGCAGTAGAACGCGCCGTCCGCGGGAAGGCAAACGCGTGCACTCCGTCGCATCCGCGCACGGAAACGCCGGGCTCGACCCGCTACGTTGCACCGCGAATGGCCAAGTCGAAGTCCAAGCCGAGGCGCCGGATCTGGCGGACCCTGGGGATCAGCGTGCTCGTCGTCGGGCTGCTGCTGTTCATGTTCGTCTCCGCGTTCGTGTTCAACCCGTTCGAGGGCAGCGTGGTCGAACTGCGCGACGTGGTGCCGCGCGGCGTCAACTTCTTCGTGCACAAGGAGCGGCTCGCCGACGACTTCGCCGAGTTCCCCGAGCCGCGGTTCTGGGCCGAACTGGCCGAGGCGCCCGGCTTCCGCGGTCTGCAGGAAGGGGCGCTCGGCCAGCGCTGGAAGCGTGAGGGCCTCGACCGCTCGGTGCAGCAGGCCCGCGAGGCCGTGGCGCAGCTGCGCGACCAGTCTGGCGGCTACCTCGACCTGTTGCGCGACGTGCTCGGCAAGGAGGTCATGTTCGCCGGCTACGAGCAGGACTACGGCCAGCAACCGGCGCGACCGCTCGCCGAGCCGTGGTGGTGCTTCTACGCGCGCGTCAGCTGGCGGGTGAAGGCCCTGCACGGCCTCGCCGGGTTCGGGCTCGTCCAGGGGCAGCTGCAGAAGAACGGCGTCGACGTGAGCAACGACGGCGAGCGCCTCGTGGTCAAGCTGCCGGGGCTGCAGTCGCCGCTCTACATCGACCGCCACCTCGACCTGCTGATGGTCGGAAACCACCCGCGACTGCTCGACCAGGGGCGGCAGCTGCTGCTCGGCAGCCGCGACGAGGAACCGATCGGCGTGATGGCCGCCTACGTCGACGGCGCGCAGAAGCGCATCGCCCGTTGGGTCGACGTGCACGGCCTCGAACAGGCGAACGCGATCGACTTCGTGCTCGAGCCGAACGCCTTCGACGGCTTCCGCCGGTTCGCCGCCGGCTGGCCGAATCGCAACGCCAAGGACAGCATGAACGAGCGGGTGCTCGCCAGCTTCCTGAACCTGCGCGGCTGGCAGGTGCTGACCGGCGCCTTCCTGTTCGGCAAGGACAGCCTGGTCGCGACCGGTCAGGTCGAGCTGAACAGCAAGGAGCACAGCGCCTTCCAGAGCAGCTTCTACAAGGCCGAGCAGGCGCCGCGGCAGCGCTGGCTCGATCCGTTCCTCGGCATGGTTCCCGAGTCGGCGTGTGCGGCGGCGGCGCTGCGCATGCCGGCCGGCGAGTTCCTGCACGCGATGTTCGATGCGCTCGAGGAGGACGAGAAGACGCTGATCGACGATGCGATGCGGCGCGTGACCTTCCAGGGCACCCAGCTGACCGACATGCGCGACCTGATCGGTCGCCTGCAGCTGGCACTCCTGCCGCGCACCGGCTTCGTGTTCCGCAAGAACGAGCCCGACATGTCGCGCGACGAGAACGGCCGGTTGATGGTGCCGGTGACCGCGAAGTCGCCCGTGCCGCAGGTCGCGTGGGTGTTCTGGTTGCAGCCGCGCGCCCAGCCGCTGCTCGAGGAACTGGTGACGATGTTGCGCACCAACTACCAGACGTTCCGCTTCCAGAACGTCTGGCACCTGCCGGTCCGGTTCGGCAACCAGCGCCTGCAGGAACCGGTCACCGAGTTCACCCAGCCGCTGATCCCCGGCACCGGCGAGCTGGCGATGATCGTCTTCAACGACTTCTTCGTGCTGTCCAACTCGGGGCCGCTGGTGCGCGACATCCTGCGCACCAAGTACTCACAGGTGACCGGCGCCCGCTCCCTGCGCGACTCCGACGAGTGGCGGGCGTTCGAAGGCGACCCCGACCGCAGCGAGCTGGCCAGCTCGCTGAACGGCCTGGTCTGGGTCGACGGCCAGAAGGTGCTGCCGTTGGTCGACGACTACATCGGCTTCGCCGACTCGTCGAGCGAGCAGGCCGATCCGGTGTGGATGATGGAGAACCGGCCGGCGGCGGAGGAGACGGTGCGGCGGACGCAGTTCGCGCGGTATCCGAGCAAGGCCAGCATGGAACGGTCGATGACCGAACCCGGCGGTGAGTTCGAGGTGGCGGTGACCAACTACCTGCGCCAGCAGTGGCTCCAGGCCCGCACCAGCTTCACCGCCGAAGACCGGGCGCAGATGCAGCAGTTGCGCAGCTTCGCCCAGATGCTGCGTTCGGCGTGCCTGCAGCTCGAGCTCGAGAACAACTACATCCGCTTCCAGGCGCGGATCGTGCCGATGCTGCGGTGAGCTGGCCCAGGGCCGAGGGTTGAAATCGACGGGCCGGCTGCTACTGTCCCCGCCCCCGAGAACGCCCAGGTGGCGGAATTGGCAGACGCACTAGCTTGAGGTGCTAGCGCCCCAAAAGGGCTTGCAGGTTCAAATCCTGTCCTGGGCACCACTTCCTCGGAGGTGGAACGCTTCTCGGAGGCTGGTTCGACGGGCCGCGCCGATCCCGGCGACGACCGCCCGACTGCCGCCCGGCCGCCCGAATTGCTCGTTCCTCGGGCAGGGTCGTGATGGCGCCCTTGGCAGGGGATCTTCCCTAAAGCCCAGGGCCGTGCCGCGCTCGATAGCCAGCCCATGCGCGGTCGAGGAGGTGTTGGTGGCGACAGTGGCTTCACGCTGCTGGAGCTGATGATCGTCGTCGCCATCCTGGCGATCGTCGCGACCATCGGCGTGCCCAACTACCAGGCGGCCCTGCGCACCGCGCGGGTCGGCAAGGCCCGCCACGAGCTGGTCACCATCGCCAACGCGATCGCCACCTTCTCGGCGGCGAACTCCGGCCAGCTCCCGTTGAGCCTCGTGCAGGTCGGGTTCGGCGGCAAGCGCGACCCGTGGGGCACGCCGTACTGCTTCCTCAACTACGCCGCGGGCACCGGCGACGGCCTGACCTGGGCGGTCGAGGCGGGGCTCGTCGACCCCGACGCGGTCAAGCCGGCCAAGCCCGAGGCGGACCCCGACGTGATGGCCATGGGCTTGAAGATGCTCGGCGCCGGCACGCTCTCCTCGTGGGAGGAACGCTACGGCTACGACGAGATGGTGCGCATGGTGACCAACCAGGTGCGTGGCTTCGTCGACGCTCCCGTGACCGAGGGCCCGTCGAGCCTGTTCACCGAGGTCCCGGTCGAGACGACCAGGCGCCGCGATCGCTACCTGTTCCCGCTGAACACCGACTACGACCTGTTCAGCCTCGGGCCCGATGTCGCCACCGCGGTGTCGCTCGGCGACAAGCTGGGCAACGACGACGTGATCCGGGCGAACAACGGCGGCTACTTCGGAGTGGCCTCGGAGTACTGAGATGCGCCGCACCTTCCTTCGCCGCCGCTACATCGTCGACTGGAAGCTCCAGGGCAGCCTGTGTCTGCACGGGCTGCTCTACGGGCTGTTGCTGCTGGTGACGATCAGCGGGGGCATCTTCGTGCCGCTGCTGTGGGACCTCGGCGATCGCAGCGGCGCCGTCGGCTTCGAAGAGCAGGCGATCGTGATGCTCTACATGCACGAGCGCTTCTGGGTGCTGGCGCTCGCGTGCGCGGTGATCGTGGTGTTCGGTGCGATCCGTTTCTCGCATCGCATCGCCGGCCCGTTGGTGCGCTACAAGCGCAACCTGCGCTGGTTGGCGGCCGGGCGCCTGCCGAACGCGCTGCGCACACGCGACGGCGACTACCTGCAGGAGGAGGTCGCTTGTCTGAACGCGGCGGTCGCCGGGGTCGGCGAACGAGTCGAGGCGATCCGCAGGGCGCAACGGGACCTGCGGCGCGAGCTGGAGGCACTCGGCACGGTCGTGCCGGCGGTCGCCTTGCAGGGGCTTCGCTCGGCGAGCCAGGAGCTCGAACAGGCCGTGGACGCGTTCCGGCCGATCGACGCGGGCGACGAGCTCGTGTTGCTGCCGGCTGGTGAGACGGCGCTGGTCGGACCGGGGGAGGGTCGGGCATGAACGGTCCCGGGCCGGTGCCGGTGATCACCGCGAGCGGTGTGCTGACGACGCGCATCGGTCGCCGGCTCGTGCTGCTGTTCACCGGCTGTGCGCTGTTGCCGTTGCTGCTGTTCGCGTGGCTCGTGCTGCACGCGGTCCACCAACAGACCCATGCCGACCTCGAAGCGTCGTTGCACGAAGGGGCGAAGACCGCCGGCATGGGGCTCGCCGCGCGGCTGAGCCAGGTGGCGGGCGACCTGACGCTGGCGGCCGAGTGGACGCAGCGTTGGACTGCCTCCGGCACCGGCGTCGACCGCACGCTCGATCGGCACGTCGGCGACCGGTGTGCTGCCGTGTGGCTGCTCGAGGGCGAGCGCGTGCAATCGCTGGCCGGTGGCCTGCCGGTGCCGTTGTCGCCGTGGGACGGCGCCGAGCTGGAGCACCTCCGGTCGGGTCGGCCGATCGTGCGCGTGGTGCACGCGGCCGGGGCGTTGGTGATGGTGCGAGCCCTCGACACGAACGCGCCGGAGCGGGCTCAGGTGGCGGCGACGATCCGCGCCAACTGGCTGTTCGATCCCGAGGAGCTGCGTGGGGCCGGCTGCGAGGTCGCCGTGTTCGACGCCGAGTGGCGGCAGCTGTTCTCGACGATGCGCACGCCGCCGGACCCAGCACCGCTGCGAACCGGGGCTTCGCTGCGGTCCGCCGCGCGCACGATCGCCTGGCAGGTCGACGGCATCGCGCACCTGGCGCGTTCCTGGCACGTGTTCCTGCGTCCGCAGTACCGCCTCGACCTGTTGGTCGTGCAGTCGCGTCCGGCGCACGAGGCCTTGGCGGTCGGCGAGTCGTTCGCCCGCACGTTCCTGCTGACCGCTGCCTGCACGCTGCTGCTGGTGCTGTTCGCGAGCCTGCGGCAGATGCAGCGCACGATCGAGCCGATCGTGCGGCTCCGCGACGCGACGCATCGGGTCGCCGGTGGCGATCTGGAGGCGCGCGTGGAGCTGCGGAACCGCGACGAGTTCGGCGAACTCGGGGCCGCGTTCGACCACATGACCGGACAGCTGCGCGAGAGCCGGCTGCGGCGCGAACAGGCCGAACGGGAGCTGGTGGCGTCGCGCGACGCGGCGCTGGCCGCGGCCCAGGCGAAGGCCGAGTTCGTCACCAACGTATCGCACGAGTTCCGCACGCCGATGACCGAGATCCTCGGCGCCGCCGAGATCCTGGCGCAACGCGAAGGGGTCGACGACGCGGCGCGCACCGAGTTCGCCGCGATCGCGCACCGCGGGGCCCTGCGCCTCGCGGCCCTGGTCGACGACGTGCTCGAGCTCGGTTCGACCGCGACCTGGCCGCTCGAGCCGGTCGACGTCGCCGAGACGCTGCGCCATGCGGTCGACGGGCTGCCGCTGCCGCAGCGGGCTCGGCTCGACCTGTCGATCGCCGACGGGTTGCCGATCGTGCTCGGCTGCGCATCCAGGCTGGTCGAGGTCTGGGGGCGACTCGTCGACAACGCGACGAAGTTCAGTCCACCCGATCGTGGGGTCGCGTTGCGAGCCACGGCGACTTCCGGCTCGGTGGTGGTCGAGATCGAGGACCAAGGCCCCGGCATCGCGGAGGCCGATCGCGAACGCATCTTCGAACCGTTCTGCCAGGTCGGCCGCGACCAGATGACCGACAAGGCGAACGGCACCGGGCTCGGCCTGACGCTCGCGCGCAGCATCGTCGAGCGGCATCAGGGGCGCATCGAACTCGACAGCGAGCTGGGGCGTGGGTCGGTGTTCCGTGTCGTGCTGCCGGCTGTGCAGGGGGCCGCGGCGCCGGTCGGTGCGACCTGCGTCGCTTCGACCTGAACCGCTCAGCCGTTCGCCGCGTCCTGCATGCGGCGCCACAGGTCGGCCACGTGCTGCCGTTCGGTCGTCAGCGCGCCGATCGACACGCGCACCATCCAGCGGCCGTCGAGCTGGGCCGGCGTCAGCCAGGCGTGGCCGGTGCGGTGCAGTCGTTCGAGCCAGGCGAGCGTGTGGCGATCGAGCTCCGCGCCGGTGAGCCCGGGCGGTTCGTGGCGCACGCACACCGTCTGCAACGCGACCGGCGTCAGCACCCGCCATGGCGGGGTCGCCGCGACCTCGCCGGCGAGCCAGCGAGCGTTGGCTAGGTCGCGGCGCATGCGTTCGCGCAACCGCTCGGCGCCGTGCGTGCGCAGCAGCGCCCACAGCTTCAGCGCGCGGAACCGCCGCCCGAGTGCGATGCCCCAGTCGCGGAAGTTGCACACCTCGGCGTCGACGGCGGTGCGCAGGTAGCTCGGGTCGGTGCTCATCACGCGCACCAGGTGCTGCGGATCGCGCACGTAGTAGACCGAGCAGTCGAACGACACGCCGAGCCACTTGTGCGGGTTGACCACCAGCGAGTCGGCGCGGTCGATGCCGGCGAACGCCGGGCGGCACTCCGGCAGCAGCAGGGCCGAGCCGGCCATCGCCGCGTCGACGTGCAGCCACAAGCCGTGGGCCGCGGCCAGGTCCGCACAGGCGTCCAGCGGATCCATCGCGGTGGTCGCGGTCGTGCCCGACGTGGCGACGATCGCGCACGGCCGGCGGCCGGCGGCCCGATCGGCGGCGATCGCGTGCGCCAGCGCCTCGGGGCGCATGGCCCGTGCGTCGTCGACGTCGATCGCACGCACGTGCTTGCGGCCGAACCCGGCCAGCAGCGCCGCCTTGCCGACCGAGCTGTGCGCGTCGCGGCTCGTGTAGACGACCAGCGGCGCGCCGCCGTCCTGCAGGCCCTGGCGGGTCGCGGCGTGGCCGGTGGTGCGTTCGCGCGCACACAGCAACGCCAGCAGCGAGCTGGTCGACGCGGTGTCCTGCAGCACGCCTCGCCAGTCGTCGGCGAGTCCGGAGAGCTGCCGCAGCCAGTCGACGGCGCGCTGCTCGAGTTCGGTCAACGCAGGGGCGGACTGCCAGGCGAGGCCGAGCACGCCGAGGCCGGTGCCGAGGAAATCGCCGAGCACCGCGGCGAGGTCGCCGTTCGACGGGAAGTAGGCGAAGAACTCCGGGTGCTGCCAGTGCGACGACGCCGGCAGCAGGATGCGCTCGAGGTCCTGCAGCACCACGTCGAAGCCCTCCGGCTGCTCCGGTGGGCTGTTCGGCAGCCGTCGCAGCACGTCGCCCGGGCGCACGGTCGTCTGCACGGGGCGACCGGCGACGGTCGCGCGGTAGTCGGCGATCCAGTCGACGACGCGGTGGCCGAGCCGGCGGAATTCCTCGGGGTCCATCGACAGGTTCGTGCTGCGGTTCGTCGGGTTCACGGGACTCGGTGCTCGTCTTGGTGGAGTGCCGATCGCGAGCACGTGCGATGCGATCGGCGGTTCCGCGCTGCCCGGCGCGGAGAGGCCGCAGGATGCGCGGCGGCGGGGTGCTCGTCGAGTCGCGAATCCTCGTCGAGTCGGGCGGGAAAGCAGGGGAACGTCGCGTGGCGTTGGCTATGCTCCGCACCTTCTGCTGCGGATCCCACGTCGCCCCGACCGTCGATGAACCAGCCGTCCGGAAGCTCCCCGTCGCGCCCGACTCCGGCAGAGATCGCCGCGACGATCGCGCTGCTCGGCGACGACCACGGGCCGATCGTGCAGTCGGCGCGTGCGTCGCTGCTGCGCTGGGGCGACGCGGCGCTGCCGCCGCTCCGCGAAGGGGCCGAATGCGACTCGGTGCGCGTGCGATCGCGCTGCCGCGCGATCCTGCGTTCGCTCGAGGTCGCCGACTGCCTGCGGCGCTTCGGTCGCCTGCGGCTTGGCCAGGGTGGCAAGAGCCCGGCACCGCCGCTGCTCGAAGGGGCGCTGCTGCTGTCGCAGATGGTGCGCACGTTCGTGCCCGAGGCGAGCGAGCTGGCGGCGATGCTGCGCCGCGAGGCGCTCGAGCTGCGCCTCGAGTGCGCCGGCCGCAGCCTGCCGACCTGTGCGCGGCTGCTCGCCGAACGGTTGCACGGCCGCCTCGGCCTGCGCGGCGGCGACGCCAGTGTGCTCGACCTCGACCACGTGCTGCTCGAGCAGGTGCTGCACCGGCGCGTCGGCGTGCCGGTCAGCCTGTCGCTGATCTACCTGCTGGTGGCGCGCTGGGCCGGCCTGTCGGCGTCCGGCGTGGCGATGCCCGACCACTTCCTGGTCCGCCTGCACGGCGTGCGGCCGGTGCTGGTCGATCCGTACAACGCGGGCCGCACCGTGCCGAAGAGCGACTGCGCTCGGCACCTGCGGGCGAACGGCCACGAGCAGGTGCGCGAACACCTGCGCGACCTCGGCGACCGCGAAGTGCTGGGCCACTACCTGCGCTGCGTGCGTCGCGCCTCCCGCCATCGTCCTGCCGTCGAGTCGCAGCAGGCACTCGGCCGGGCGCAGTCGTTGCTCGAGACGAACTGACGTGCGGCGGCTCGGCATCGCTGCCTTGCTGCTGGGGACGCTGACGAGCTGCGCTGGTGTGTTCCAGCACGGACGCCCCGAGCAGCCAGCTCGCTACCGGGTCACGGCCCCGGTCGACGGGGCCTTGTGGGTCGGCAGCGCCGAACGCGACGTGACCCCGGTGGTCGGGGACTACCTCGCCGGCTTCGACCTGGCGCGCACCAGCACGCGCGTCTCGTCGCCGCTGCGGGTGCGCGCGTTCGTGTTCGGCAGCGCGGCGCGCTGGTTCGCGATCGTCGGCCTCGACAACCTCGGCGTGATGCGCGAGGACGTCGACTGGTTGAAGGCCGGCGTGCCCGGCTTCGCCAACGGCGACGTGTTCGTCTGTGCGAGCCACACGCACGCGGGCCCGGACCTGATCGGGCTGTGGGGGTGGTACTTCCTGTCGTCGGGGCGCGATCGCGACTACTTGGCGAGCGTGCGGGTGGCGATGGCCGAGGCGATCGCCGAGGCGCGTGCCGGTGCTGCGCCGGCGCGACTCGTGCACGGACAAGCAAGGCTGCCGGTGCACGGGCTCGTCAAGAACGCGAACCGCGCCGAGGTGTTCGACCGGCGCGTGCACGTGGTGAGTGCGTTCGCAGAGGCCGATGGTCGTCCGCTCGGTTCGCTGCTCCACCTCGCGTGCCATCCCGAAGTGATGCCGCGGCGCAACACCGCGATCAGCGCCGACTTCGTCGGGGTGCTGTGCGACCAGTGGCGCGCGCGTGGCCACGGCCAGGCGGTGTTCGTCAACGGCGCGCTCGGGGCGATGATCTCGCCCGACGTGCAGCCGCGCGACGAGGTCGGCGTGCAGGTGTTCGGCGAGCAGGCGTGCACACTGTGTGAACAGGCGCTGGCGAAGGCCGCGCCGTTGCCGGTCGACACGGTCGAGGTGGCGCGCGCCGACGTCTACCTGCCGATGACGACGATGGGCTTCCGGATCGGTCGGCTGACCACGGTGCTGCAGCGCGAGCTGTACGACGGGGCGGCGCGCAGCACGGTCGGCTGGCTGCGCCTCGGCGCCTTCGAAGCGGTCGCCGTTCCGGGCGAGGTCGAGCCGGCGTTGGCAGAGCGGCTGCGCGCCGAGCTGCGCCGGCCGGATCTCGTGCTGTTCGGTCTGTGCGACGACGAGGTCGGCTACCTGCTGCGCGCCCAGGAGGCGGCGGACCCGGAGTTCGCCTACGAGCGTTCGATGAGCGCGTGCGGCGATGCCGGCGAGCGCGTGCGCGCGGCGTTGACGGGACGCTGAACGCGGCCGAGGCGGCCCGCCGCGCGCCACTCACTTCCAGAGGGTCGAGAACGGCAACAGGTCGTCGATCGCCAGGTAGACCGGCACGTAGAGATCCGGCAGCCAGTAGGAGGCGAGCACGAACACGACCAGGGCGCTGTATGGAACCGCCTGGATCCGGCGATAGAGCGGACGGCTCGCTGGCACGAGACCGCTGACCACTCCCGCTCCGTCGAGTGGCGGCATCGGGATCAGGTTGAAGATCGCCAGCAGCAGGTTGAGGCGCAGGAACTGCGTCGCGATCGAACGCACGGTTCGCCCGGTCTCGTCGTCCGGCCGCGCAATCCCGTAGAGCACGGCGAACGCGATGGAGGCCAGCAGCAGGTTGGCGAGCGGGCCGGCCGCGGACATGAGCGCCGCCTTGCGGGGGTTGCGTTCCGCCCAGCGCGGGTCGACCGGGGCGCTGGCGTAGCCGAGCAGGTTGCGACCGCCCGACGACAGCAGGCCGAGCAACGGCAGCACGATCGTCCCGAACGGTTCACGCTGCATGTGCGGGATCGGGTTCAGCGTCACCTGGCCAGAGTAGTAGGCGGTCCGATCGCCGCCCCACAGGGCGAACAGGCCGTGCGCCGCTTCGTGGAACGTCAGGCTGACGATCAGCGTGACGTACATCTGGAACGCGAGCTGCCAGTCCATCGGCTACTCCTGGTCGGTGGGGTCGTCGTCGCCCGCAGCCGGCGCTTCGCCGAGCGACGCGGCGAGTTCGTCGGTGACCTTCTTCACCTTGGTCGCGGTCGCGGCGAGCTTCTGCCGGCAGATCGTCAGCAGCTGGGCGGCGCGTTCGACCTTCTCGGTCAGCACGTCGAGGTCGATCTCGCCGGACTCGATGTCCTGCAGGATCTGCTCGAGTTCGCCGCTGGCTTCGGCGTAGCTCGGGCCGTCGGTCTTCTTCTTCTTGTCGCTCATGGCTGGTCCTGTTGCACGTGCGTGACCCGCGTGTCGGCGTGGCCGTCGCGGAACTGCACGCGCACGATCTGGTCCTTCTGGAGTCGCTGGCTGCTCGGCAGCACCTTGCCGTGTGCGTCGCGCACCAGCACGAAGCCGCGCTGCAGCACGGCGCGTGGGTCGAGCAGGCGGTGGCGCGTCGCCTGCTGGTCGAGGCGTGCTGTGGCTCGGTCGAGGCGTCGTTCGCTGCCGTGCTGGATGCGCGTCGCTGCGTGGCGGAGGTCGGCGCTGCGCCGTTGCAGGCAGGTGTTGGTGGCCGCGACCACGTCGCGGGCGAACGAACGCAGCCGCTCGCCAGCGCTGGCGAGGCGGTGTTCGACCGCGCGCTGCACGCTGCGCGCCAGTGCGTCGAGTTCGTGGCCGGCGGTGCCGAGGCGGTGCCCGGTCGCGGCGAGCAGCCGTTCGGCGAACTCGCGCACGTCCTCGCGGGCCGCCTCGACGCCGCGCACCAGCAGCTCGGCCACCGCGGTCGGCGTCTTCGCCGAGTGTGCGATCAGGTCGAGCACCGACTGGTCGCGCTGGTGGCCGATGCCGACGACGACCTTCAGCGGGTGGGTGGCGACCGCGAGCGCCACGTCGCGGTCGTCGAACCAGGCTAGGTCGGTGCGCGATCCGCCGCCGCGCACGATGCACAGCACGTCGAAGTCGGCGGCGCGTTCGGCGAACCAGCGCAGGCCGCGCAGCAGCGTCGGCTTCAGCTCCTTGCCCTGCACCTTGACCGGGAACAGCGTCACCTGGAACCCGCAGCGCGACTCCTCGAGGTGGCGCACGAAGTCGTTCCAGCCGTCGGCGTCGGGACTGGTGAGCACGCCGATGCGCAGGGCCGGCACCGGGAAGCCGAGCTGGCGGTTGCGCTCGGCGAGGCCCTTCTGCACCAGTTCGCGCAGCACCTGCTCGCGCGACAGGGCGAGCTTGCCGAGCGTGAAGGTCGGGTCGATGTCCTGGACGACGACCTGCAGGCGGCCGGTGCCCGGGTAGAAGTCGAGCTTGACCAGTACGCGCACTTCGAGGCCGTCGCGCAGCGACAGCGGTGGCTCGTGCCGGGCGAGGGCCGGCAGCAGCCGTTCGGCGGTGCTGCCGAACAGCGCCACCTCGACGACCGCGGTAGGCCGGCTGTCGCCGTTCGCCTTCTCGACCAGCTGGAAGAAGCGGTGCTGGCGGCCGGCACTCTTGTCGAAGTCGACGATCTCGCCGGTGACCCACAGGCTGTCGGGGAACAGCTCGCGCAGGCCGTCGCGGATGCGCAGGTTCAGTTCGCGGACCGACAGCGCGTCCTTGGTCGGGCCGTCGTTCGGCGGGGTCTCCCAGGGCGGCAGGTCGTCGCGCGCAGGGGCGGGGGCGGGCATCGCCATCGGCAGTGCGGCCTGGCGCGCAGGGCCCAGGCGCTCCTTCGGCTTCGTCGGTGCCGCGGCCGGTGTCGGCGCGCGCAGCGTGCCGGCGAGCAGGGACGGGATCTCCGAGGCGAACTCGAACAGGTGCTGGGCCAGGGCGGCGTAGACCGCTTCGACGTGGGCCGCGGGCACGCTCCAGACCTTGTTCTTCGGGTCCCAGCGGCGGCCCGGCAGCGCCTTCACGGTGGCCACAAGGTCCTCGCGATACGGAAAGCGGATCAGCAGGTGTTGACCGTCCGGAGCGAGTTCGACCGTGCCCGTCATCGCGCCTCGTTCATAGCGGGTCGCTCGCGGCGGTCAGCACGGAAACGGCCGCGGCCGCGGCGGTCGCTGCGGCCTCGATCGACAGCGGCCGCCCGGCGGCGCGCGACAGGTCCGTCATCACGTCGGGCGACAGGCCGCAGGGCCGGACCTCGTGCCATGGGGCCAGGTCCATCGCGACGTTGACGCCGATGCCGTGCAGGTTGACCCACTGCTTCACGTGCACGCCGATCGAGGCGAACTTGCGGCCGGCCACGAACACGCCGGTGCCGTCGACCGACGGTTCGGCTGCGAGGCCGAAGTGGGCGGCGATGGCCATGCCGAAGTGCTCTAGGCGCCGCAGCCAGTCGCGTACGTCGCGGCGCGGCAGGCGCACGATCGGGTAGACGGTCAGCTGGCCGGGGCCGTGGTAGGTGATCTTGCCGCCTCGCTCGATCGGCACGATGCCGGGTCGCAGTTCGTGCGTCGGGGTGGCGCGGCCGGCCGTGTAGACGGGCTCGTGCTCGACGAGCAGCACGCGGCCTGGTGTGCGACCGGCGGCGACCTCGCCGTGCAGCGCGCGCATCGCGGCGAGCACGGGCTCGTAGGGCCGTCGCCCGAGGTTCTCGATTTCCGTGGCCAAGTGGGCAGACTCTAGCGCGTGAGTGCGTCGGCAATGCTCCTGGGTGTGCTGCTCCAGCAACTCTCCGTCCAGCCGGCTCCTGCATCGGTCGGCGAGCCCGTCGCCGTGCGGGTGCACGACGCAGTCGACGCCCGGTCGGTGCCACGTGCCGGCGTCGAGGTGGTCGTCGTCCTGCCCGATGGGCAGCGCCGTTCGTGCGGAGCCACGGATGCGAACGGGCTGGTGGGCTTCGTGGTGCAGCAAGGCGGGCGGCACGTCTTCGAAGTGCACCGTGACGACCACGTCGTGTTCGCGCCGGTCGAAGTCCTGCCCGAGCGTCGACGCTGGTGGGCGGCGTTCGTCACCGTGCCGCTCGGGCTGCTGCTCGTGTGGCGAGCCCTGGAACGGCGGGCCGTGTCGGCTCGCTGAGGTTCAGGACCGTCCAGGTCCGATCGGAGGGGAGCTCCGAGCGAGGGGCAGCCGGGGCCCCTCGGTTCGAGCTGTCACTTGCCGAGCACGCGATCGACGTGGCCCTTCACGGTGCGCAGGTCGGCGTTGCCCATGAAGCGATCCACTTCCTTGCCGTCGCGGAAGAAGATGCAGGTCGGCACGCTCTGGATCCCGAAGCTCGCGGCCGCCTCCTGGGCGTTGTCGATGTCGACCTTGTAGACGTCCATGCGGCCCTTGTACTCGCCGGCGACCTTGTCGATGGTCGGAGCCAGGGCCTTGCAAGGCTGGCACCAGCTGGCGGAGAAGTCGACCAGGACCGGGACCTTGGCGTTCCGGACGGTGGTCGTGAAGTTCGTGTCGGTGAGTTCGGTGACCATGTTGGCTAGCTGCCCGGGCGGGGCCGCGGGCGGGCGGCGGATTTTGACCGTGCGCGGCTCCGGCGCAAGGGTTCGGCTCAAGTGACTTTTCCCAGGCTGTCGATCTTCACGACGGCACGGCGAACGCACCAGCATGAAGTTGGTCTCGATCTCGATGGTGAAGGACGAGGAGTACTGGATCTGGTACGCCCTCAGCTCCGTCGCCCCGCACGTCGACGAGATCCTGGTGTTCGACAACCACTCGCGGGATCGCACCGTCGAGATCGTCCGGTCGATGCCGCACCTGGGTGACAAGTTGGTGCTGTTCGAGGACTTCGGGGGCGACGACGAGCAGGCGAATCGCGAAGCCACGCTCGCCGAGGCCCGCCGGCGCGGTGCCACCCACGTGCTGACGCTCGACGGCGACGAGGTCTACGCCGACGACGTGCTCGGCTTCTGCCGCCGGCTGCTCGAGGTGCACGAGCACCATCCGCGGCTGCAGGATCCGCCGCAGAACCACGGCCGGCCGTTCGACCCGACGCCGACCGAGGGGGCGCTGGTGAAGAACCTCGGCCTCCGGCCGATCTGTCCTGGCTTCGCGGGCCCGGGCACGTGTCGGCCGGCGGACTACCTCCAGCCCGACACGGACCATGGCGCCTACAACTACCTGACTCGGATCACGGCGTTGGCGAACCTGCGCGGCAATGGGCTCGGCTGGGGGCGACACGGGTTTCTCGAGACCGGCGACCTCTACGTGCAGTCGTCGCCGCACACGCTGTGGTTGCCCGGCCTGTGGTTCTGGCACTTCTCGTTCCACCCGCGGTCGAGCCTGCGCAAGCCTGGCTCGATGCAGTGGCTTCGGCGCCCCCAGGATCAGGGCAGCGTCCCGATCCACGCGCACGTGCACGTGCCGGAGGCACTGCTGCGGCCAGATGGGCCTGGCAACCCGACGCTCGAAGCGTGGGGGCTCGTGCCACCGCCGGCGGGGCGAGGGCGCCGCAGCCTGAGCGAGTTCGTTGCGAGCTGCGGCTGAGCCTTCCAGGTAGGCGACGCGGCGGGCTTGGCTGCGCCGACTCGTGGTTGGTGGCTCTCGTTGCTGCGTCCCCGCAGTTGCCGACCCGGGCTCCCGGCAGGCGACCTGGCTCAGCTCTCGCGGTTCATCGCGGCCAGCAGGCGCTCGGTCGGGATGCCGTTCGCCTGGGCGACGGCTTCGATCGAGTCGTGTGGGTTGAAGCCGCAGTTGCGGCAGCCGCCGAGGTGGAAGTCGCGCATCAGGACCATGCCGAGCGATGGGTCGGCGGTCAGGCACTCGAGCATCGTGCTCTGGGGGGTGAACTGGCTCTTCTTGGTCTGGTTGTTCATGGCGAAGGTCTCCTGGTTCTACTCTGCGTTGAGGATGCTGATGCGCTGGGCGATCTTGCCGGCGATCGCGAACATCGCCGCGGCGCTCGCCGAGTCCGGTTCGGCCAGCGTGATGGGTTTGCCGCGGTCGCCGCCCTCGCGGACGGCGAGTTCGATCGGGATCTGGCCGAGCAGCGGCACGCCGAATTCGCGTTCGATGCGTTGGCCGCCGCCCTGGCCGAACAGCTGGTAGCGCTCGGTGGACCCGGGTGGCGTGAACCACGACATGTTCTCGACCACGCCCAGGATCGGCACGTTGACGGTCTGGAACATGCGGATCGCCTTCTTCACGTCGAGGACCGAAACGTCCTGCGGCGTCGTGACGATCACCGCACCCATCAGGTGTGCCTGCTGGCTCAGCGACAGTTGTGCGTCGCCGGTGCCCGGCGGCAGGTCGACGACCAGGTAGTCGAGTTCGTGCCAGGCGACGTCGAACAGGAACTGTCGAACGGCCGAATGCAGCATCGGACCGCGCCAGATCACCGGCTGATCTTCGGCGACCAGCAGCGCCATCGACATGACCTGCAGGCCGTATTTCTCGAACGGCACGATCTTCTGGTTGGCGGTGGTGGGTTGTCCGCTGAGCCCCAGCATCAGCGGCACGTTGGGGCCGTAGACGTCGGCGTCGAGGATGCCGACCTTGGCGCCGGCGCGGGACAGGGCGCAGGCCAAGTTGACTGCGACCGTCGACTTGCCGACGCCACCCTTGCCCGAGGAGACCGCGATGACGTTCTTGACGCCCGGGATCATCCCCTTGTCGCCGAGCACCGGCCGGCTCGCGGTGACCCGCGCAGTCATGGTGATGCGCACCTCGTCGACGCCGGGCAGCGACCGGATGGCGCGCTCGGCTTGCGACTTCATCAGGTCCTTCACCGGACATGCCGGGGTCGTCAGTTCGATGTCGAGGGCCACCGAGCCCGCGCACACGCGCAGGTTCTTCACGAATCCCAATGTGACGATGTCCTGGTGGAGGTCGGGGTCCTGCACGGTGCGCAGGGCTTCGAGGACGGTGGTATCGGTGGGAGCGACGGGCGGAACAGGCATCGGAAGAGGCTAACTAGCCTCGGACTGGGGCCCTTTCAAGCGGCTCTACGGGAAGGCCGGAGGACCGAGACCGTCCAAGGCTGGTCCGACCCCATCCTGGGCTAGTATTCCTGACCGCGTGCAAACCTCCATGAACCCGCTGCGATGCTTGTTGCCCCTCCTTGGCCTGGTACTTGCCGCCGTGCTGCCGGCGCAACGAGGTGGGGACAGGCCCGAGGATTCCGTCGAACTCGATCGGGCCCGCCGAGAGCTGCTGCGCCAGGAAGCGGCGCAAGGTGAGAAGGGAGAGAAGGTGGACAGCGAGGAGGACGCGCGGCGTCAGAAGGAGGAGTTCGAGAAGCTCACTCCTGAGGAGCGGTTGGCGCGAAACATCATCAACGGTGCCTCGGCGCACTGCCGGTTCCACACCTCGTTCCGGCCAGCCAAGCTGATGCCAGGGCAGACTGGCACGATGCTGGTTACGATGACCTTCCATGGCTCCACGGTGTTGCCAGCACCTCCGGCCATCGAAATGATCTCGGGGCCGCGGCATGGCCCGCTGACACTGGGAGCCCTGGCCGTGCGCCCTGCCGAGCTCGGTCGACTTGCGTCTGGCTACCTCGGCCGCCCGGTCTACGACAACTTCGCTGTGTTCGAGATCCCTGTGACGCTGACCGGGGAAGCTCCGATCGGCTCGAGGCAACCGGTTTCCGTGGAGCTCAAGTTCGACCTCTACGACGGGGTTTCGGCCCAGCCGATCGGGCGCTTCGTCGATCGCGCGATCGGCGAGGTCGAGGTCGGCCAGCAACCGGCCCCCAAGGTTGCGTTGCCGACACGCTCCGGCATCTCTGCGGCAGCTCCCGTGCGCCCGGAACCGGTGGCTACGATCCCGGGCAGCGCGGCGGCACCTGTGAAGGCGAACGGGCCGGCCGCACTCACGGGTCGGGTCGGCGAAGTCGCGAACGAGCAGCCTGTCGGTCCAGCGGCTACCGAGAGTTCGGGCAGCCTGCCGCTGCCCGTGGCGGTGGAGGAAGGCCTGCCACTTCTACCGATCCTCGGCGGGGCGGTTCTGCTGCTCGGGGTCGTGATCCTGTTGGTGAAGAAACGCTGAATTGCCGGTCCGGTCGAGGTTTGCGTCGCGTCGCGGCCTCCCGGTGGAGTTGGCTGGGACTTGTTGGCACAGCAGTTGGATCGGTGAGGGCGCTGCCTCCGGGCACAGCGCACGTTCGAACGAAGTCTCTGGCTGCGTTCGTCGTATCACAGCTACCTCCCCCTCTGGTATCCCCATGGTGCTCGCCAAACTGCTCTCCGCCGCCGGTCGCCGCCGCCTCCTGCCTGGCCAGGTCGTGGCGATTTCGGATCTCGATCGCTGGCTGGACGTGCCCACGGACCGCTTCCGGAACACAGTGGTGAAGCTGGGAGCCGATTTCGCCAAGGCGCGTGCGACGCTGGACCTTGCGGCCTATCGCGCCGACCGCCGCGTTCCTGCCAATCTGGCTGGCTCGCATGATTTCCCTGACGTTCGCGACACGTTCTACCAGAGCGACCTGCGGCGCATCGTGCCGATGGACCGTGAGGAGGAGTTCCGGATGGCGCGCCGCCACGAATTCCTGTCGACCCTAGTGAAGGGCTGGCTGGTGAAGTTCGGCGTCGAAGAGGCCGAGGCTGCCGAGCTGGTGCGTGGCACCTCGCGCGCCGTGCTCGCCTGCGTCGCGTCACGCGCCACGCCACGCCGGCTCGATCGAGCCTGGTTCGCCCGGCTGACGGAACAGCTCGAGGAGCTGCGCAATCTCTACGTGGAAGGCGCACTGTCGGTCGTGCTGAGTACCGTCAATCGCTACCGCAACCTCGGGGTCGACACCGCCGACCTGATCCAGGAAGGCAACTCCTCGTTGTTCCAGGCCATCGATGGCTTCGATTGGCGCCGCGACGTGCGCTTCCGGACCTACGCCCAGTATTGGGTGCACCAGGCGGTGTTGAAGATGCTGTACAACAGCTCTCGCACCGTCCGAGTGCCGATCTGGGTGCAGAAGATCCTGGGCAAGATCCGTCGCGTGCAGGACGAAGCCCGTAGAGCTGGTCACGAGTTGACGCATGCGCAGATCGCCGAGCGAATCGGCGTCAGTGCCGAAAAGGTGGCATGGGTCCTCGCGACGCGCCGCTACTCGGTGAGTCTCGATGCGGAAATCGCCGGGACCGACGGCGCATCGCTCGTGCAGATGCTGCCGGACGAGAGTCTGCCGCCGGTACCGGAGTCGATTCCTGCCGGGGATCTGCGACAAGCCTTGGCGGACGCGATGGCCGATCTACCCGAACGCGAGCGACGCATCCTGCATCGCCGCTTCGGCCTGGATGGGGCCGAGCCGCAGACGCTCGGTGAGATCGCGACGGAGCTCGGAATCACCGCCGAACGGGTTCGTCAGCTGCAGAATGCCGCTCTGGGGCGCATCAAGCGGCCGGCCAAGCTGCGCCAGCTGCAGGCCTTCGTGGAGTGAGCCAAGGCGAACCGTCGGATCCTCGGGCGTCCGGCCGAGCGCTCTGGATCCGACGAAGCGCGGCACCTTCGCCAGTTCGGCTCACTCGTCCTGGTCGGGCCGCACGGACTCGCAGCTCTGGGCCAGCGAGTCGGCATAGGTCTCCTCGAAGAGGCGTCGGTAGAAGCTCGGTCGCTGGTCTCTCGCGATCGGAAGGATGCGGCGCATCGTCCGGTTCTTGCGCAGTTCGATGGTGGCGACCACGGCGCCTGCTTCGCCCGCGCCCGCGGCGAGCACTTCTCCAGTCGGGTCGACGATGCGGCCGTCGCCTGGGAACGCCATCGGCTCACCGTTCCGATGGGAGGGCTCCTGGCCGGTGCGGTTGCAGCCGATCACGAACATCTGGTTCTCGATCGCCCGCGCGCGCAGCAGCGTGCGCCAATGCTGCGCGCGGGCCTCCGGCCATTGGCCGGGCACGAGCAGCAGGTCGGCGCCCCGGTGGAAGTAGTACCGAGCGAGTTCCGGGAACCGCAGGTCGTAGCAGATCAGGATGCCGAGACGGCCGCACTCGCTGTCGACCAAGCACGGGTCGTCCCCAGCGGCGTGCATCCGGTGCTCCAGGTTGGGGCTGAACAGGTGAACCTTGCGATACGCCGCGATGCGATCGCCGCGCTGGTGCACCTGGGCCGTGTTGAACACCCGGTCGCCAACGACTTCGATCGTGCTGCCGACCACCACCAGGCCGTGCTCGCCTGACAGCTCCTGGAGTTCGTGTTCGGCCTCCGCGGCCTCGGCCGCGATGCGGTCGTCGATCTGGCCGAGGAACGATGTGGACCAGAGTTCGGGCAGCACACACAACCTGGCGCCGGCTGCCACTGCTTCCTCGAGCCCTGCTCGCATCGAGGCGCGGTTGGCGGCCACGTCTCCTGGGCGGACGTCGAACTGCACGCAGGCGGCGAGGAACTCGTCGGGAGGTTGGACCACGACCGGGACGATAGCCGCCGTCCTGCTGCGTGGTCACGTGCCGAGCGCTGCCGAATCCGGTGCGAAGCGGCCCGAGTCGCCCGGAATCGGCACGGGGAGGAGGTGCCCATGGCACTTCCTCCCCGTGTCCGGTCGGTGCCGATCTCGGCGCGGCTCAGCCCTTGAACAGGATGTCGTCCGTCGGCAGGCCGGCGGGGCGCTTCTGGCGCGGCGCCGCGTTGGTGCGCGTCTCGACGATCAGCTGATCGCTCGGCTTGAAGATGATCGTCTCCTTGTTGGCGACGTCGATGCTCTCCCCGGTCAGCGGGTGCTTGTAGGCGCGACCCTTGCGGATGCGCCGCTCGAAGGTGCCGAAGCCCTTCACCGCGACCTTGCCGCGACCTCGCAGCAGATCGCTGACGGCGTCGAGCACGGCGTCGAGCACACGAGCCGCCGTTCGGCGCGGCACGTTGAGCTCCTCGGCGACCTTGTCGGCGAGGATGCCCTTGTTGGCTTGCCGGCCGAACGCGTCCTCGGCCGAGGCCGCGAGCTTGTCCGTCCCCTGATCCATGCGATCCATCGCATCCTGCTTCGTCGTGCGGGTCATCCCTGATATCCCCTGTGTTCCCGGTTGGCTCTGCGGGCTTCGCCCGCCTTCCCTCGTGTGTCCCTTGCCCCGTCAGGTCTTCGCCGCCTGCGTCGCTGGCTTCGTGTTCCCGAGGTATCGCTCGAGACCCGAGACCAGCTTCGCGAGGTAGCGTGCAGCGACGCTGCCGGGGAAGACTTCGCTGAACGGCGCGCGCTTCAACACGGCGCCCTCAACGGAGCTATCTTCCGGCAGCAGGCCGAGCCAGTTGAGGTCGAAACCCAGAAAGCGCTCGGTGCAGCCCTTCAGCTTCAAGAACACCTGCTCCGCCTCTTCCGGGGAGCGCACGCGGTTCACGACGCAGTGGATCGGCCGCTGGTAGCCGTCCTGGACGACCACCTTGACGATGCCGTACGCGTCGGCGATCGCTGCGAAGTTGCTCGTGGTGACCACGATTGTGTGGTCCGCCATGCTGACGAAGTCGGTGACGCCCTTCGACACGCCGGCGCCGGTGTCGAGGATGACGACGTCGCAGAAAGGAGCCAGCTCCTCGATCGCGACGCAGATGCGGGCTCGGCCGTTGTCGTCGAGATTCGCCATCTCCTTCACGCCGTTGCCGCCGCTGATGAACTTCACCTTGCACGGGCCCGGCTCGATGATCTCGGAGAGCTCTGCCTTGCCTTCGATGTAGTCGGACAGCGTCTTCGTCGGCTTGATGCCGGCGAGGATGTGCGCGTTCGCGAGCCCGAGGTCGGTGTCGACGATGATGGTCCGGTGACCTCGGCGGCTGAACTCGCACGCGAGGTTGACCGACAGGGACGTCTTGCCGACGCCGCCCTTGCCGGAGGTGACCGCGAAGATCGTGGCTCGCTTGCCGGTCTTCTCCGGCGGGTTCGGTTGCTCGACCATGTTGGTATCGACTCCGTGCGATGCGGAGTGTCCGGAGCATCGGCAGGGTGGGGCTCCGTTCTTGCGTCCAACTGCGAGACGCCGTTGTTCCGTGGGCTCAACGCGACTTCGGTTCGTGCCGATCACGGCCCGTGTCGAACGAGCGCAGCCGAGGTGGCGTGCGTCGGGACATGGCCTTCTCGGTCGGAGGGTGGACGTGGACGCGATGGCAGGTCGTTCTGGGGGGCACCGCGTTCGCTTCGGGCAGTCTTGCGCGCGATGGTCCGTCGTCGTGATCGGCGTGCCAGCTGCCGCGTTGCTGGTCGGATTCCTCGGGTTGTTGCTCTACTGTCGTGGACTGCTGCAGTCGGCGGCCGGGGGGCGCGACGTGGTGTTCGGGGAATCGGCGGCGTGGCTGTCGATCGGTGGGTTCCTGGTCGCCTCGTTGGTGGTCTTCCTGGTGCAGGTCGTTCGGCTGACGCGCCTGGTCGAGGGGCCGGAGCACCGCCTGCAACAGACCCTGCGGCGAATCCGCGGCGGCGACTTGTCGTTCCGCGTCTCGCTTCGTCGTGGCGACCTCCTGCAGGGTCTGGCGCAGGAGTGCAACGAAGTGCTGGAGTGGCTGAATCGTTGCCCCCCGGCCGGTGCTCGCACCGGCGGGGACGTGGTGGTCGTGGTGGATCAGCACGAGGAGAGCGAGTCGTGACGAGGAACTCCCTGGAGAGCTGGGAACGGCTCTTCGTCATCGGTCTGTTGGCGTTGGTGGCGGCAGGCGCCCTGTGGATCCGTGACGAAGCTGCGGCAGCCGAGGCGGAGACGATCCGTCGCGAGCACCTCCTCCAGACGCTGCTCCATCAGCGTGCACAGCCTGATGCAGCCAAGCAGCTCGATCCCAGCCGCTTCGAGGCCCTCTTCGTCGGTCGGCGGCTCTGCTGGGAGGACGGTCCGGCTGGGCGGTACCTCGCGCTGGGCGCTGCCATGGAGGCGCGGCGATGAAGAGGCTGCGCGAGGTGTGGGGGACGTTCGTGCGCGGCTGCTTGTCGCCGTTGACTCTCGCCGGGGCCGCGGTCGTGTGCGTCGGGCTCGGAATCCTGCACGAGACGGCGCGGGTCGTACGTCGGTCCGCGGAGGTCGGCGCGGCGACCGCTCGTGCGGCCGACGAGATCGTCGCCGAGGCCTCGATCCTGCGTTGCGCAGCCGAGGGGCGGATGACGGCCCAGGACCTGCTGTGTGGTCGCGCGGTCGACGTGGTCGGGGATGCGAACGGTTGGACGGCCCACCTGCGCGGCGGCGGCGTGCCGCCGCGCGCCTATCGGTGCGATCGGCTGGAAGGCGCGGCGCCCGAAGCGTTCGCTAGTCCGTGCTCGGTGCGCTCGGCGAGCCTGGTCGAGCTGTTGCCGATGTCCCACGTCCTCGCACCCGCCGGCTTCCCCCGGCTCTCCGACGACGCGATGACCGCGGCGCAGCGCGGCGAGGGTTCGGACTGCTTCGCGCGTGATCCGGGAGTGGCGCTGGCGACCTGGTCGGTCGGTACCGATGGGCCGGACTTCGTGCTCGGGCCCTTCACAGGCCAGGCATGGAACGTCAGCGGCGGGGTGTTCGTCGTGCCCGGCCACCTGTGGTTGCCGCCCCATGTCGAGCCCGTGACCATTCGGCTCACTCGCGATGTGCTGGTGGTGGTGCGTGGCAACCTCTACCTGGGCAACTCGGTGCGCGTCTACGGAGGTGGCCGGCTGGTGTTCCTCGTGCAACCTGGGCCCGATGCCGTCGCGTTCGCAGACCGCGACGGCAACGGCCGCTGGTCGGCCGGGGATCGGATTTGCGATCAGGCCGAGCCGTTCTCAGGGCCCATCGAAGGCGGCGGTGGAGCGTTCTTCGGCTTGCCGGGAGCGAACGCTCGCCTTTCGTGCGATGCCGGCATCGTGGTGGAGGGCGAGTTGCATCTTCGCGCCGTGGTTGCCGTGTCCGGTCCGCTGGTCCTCGGTGGAGGCGTGACCCGGAATGCGCCGGAAGGTCGGGTGCAGCCGACTGGCGCCTGGACCTTCGACGTCGAACGCGAGTCGGTGCCGGGCATTGCCACGAGCGGCCTTCCGCGCCCCGGAAGGCTCCGGGAGATCGAGCTCGACGGCGCAGCAAAGCGTGAGCAGGCTCTTTACGCAGCCTCACCGGCGCGCTAGCCTGCCTGCCCCCAACACTGCGGGGTCGTAGCTCAGTTGGTAGAGCGACGCGTTCGCAATGCGTAGGTCAGGGGTTCGACTCCCCTCGACTCCACCAGTTCCCGCCCCTGGTCAGAAACGGCCAGGGGCGGACCTTCCCGGCCGGAAGACGATCCCGTATCGGCGATCCCCGCCGGCGATCCCAGAGCGGAGCCATCGCGCAGGCGACCCGGCCG
>JAEUHU010000348.1 GCA_016793305.1 Planctomycetota bacterium | reverse complement strand
AAGGCGATCGCCGACGTCGACGGCCAAACCCGGTCCACGGCCGCAGGGGCGGAGGAAGCATCGGCCGCCGGTGCGATGCTGGCGACTCTGGCCCAGGAGCTGCAGTCGACGGTCGGAGCATTCAAGCTCTGACAGGTTCCCGAGGGGTTCGGGACGCCAGCTCTGGCCATCGCGGCTTCGTCACCGCGCCGAGCCGGCTTCGAGCCAGGCCGGCTGCTCGCGGTGCAGGCGGCCAGCCCCGAAGTTCTCGACCCAGTAGCGGCCGTTCGCGCCGATGCCGATCTCGAGGTTCTCGGGGTCGAGCAGGTTGCGGTGGTGCCCGGACGACGTGCACCACGCCTCGTGCGCGCCGCGTGCCCCGTCGACCAGGGCGATGTTCTCGCTGACGCCGGAGGTGTAGCCGGCGAGTTGCATGCGCTCGAACGGCGTGCGCCGCCCGGGTGTCTCCGAGAAGTGCGAGAAGTAGCCGAGCTTCGACATCTCGTCGCCGTGCGCCTGCGCCGACACGCCGAGGTTCGGCACCCAGGCCAGCGGCCGGTGCCGGAACATCGCGCGGTAGTCGTTGGTGATCCGCAGCAGCTCCTTCTGGGCCGAGGTCGCGGTCTTGGTGACGAGCTCGTTGTAGGCCTCGATCCGCTGCCACTCCTCGAGTTCGGCGCGTTCCGCTGCCGTCTTGCAGAACTGCTGCAGCCCGACCGACTCGCCGCTCGGCAACGCGCGCGCCCAGTCGATGCGCTGCAACGCCGTTTCGTCGACCTTGCCGAGCTGCGCCAGCACCCGCGCCGACCAGTCGAGGCGGTCGAGGTCGGCGCGCAGCGAGGACGGCACCCGCACCTTCGTGGTGCTGTCGTCCCACAGCACGCGCAGCGCTTCGACGCGCGACGTCACTTCCTTCTGGACCTTGGTGTACTCGGCGAACTTCGCCGCCGAGACCGCCGGCGGCTTGTAGGGATAGAAGTAGCGGACCTCGTCGTAGATCAGGTCCTTCGCGTGCTTGCGGGCCGCATCGAGCGCCTCGCGCTGCGCCTCCAGCTTGGCCAGCGACTTCTTCAGCGTGCCACTGTCGAGCTTCTGCACCTGACGGTCGAACTCCCGCTGCATGGCGGCGGTCAGGATGGCCGCGCCGTCCGGGCCGCTGGCCAGGGCGTCGGCGACCAGCGTCTCGCGCAGCGCCGCGTCCTTGCTGCGCAGCGCCGCCTCGATGCGCGTCGCCAGATCCTCGGCCGACTTCTGCACGCCCAGGGCGTGGCGCGACACGAAGCCATCCTTGTCGAGCTGGTAGCCCGGCCCGTCGACGGGCTCGCCACGACCTCGCGCGATCACGCCGTCGACCCGCGGCTGCAGCGCGGCATCGGCCTTCAGGGCCTTCGCGAGCACGGCTTCGGCCGCCTTGTTCTCGCCGAGCCGGTAGAGCAGCGTGGCGGCGCCGAGTGCCGGCTCGCCGGTCGCTGCGATCGTGTCGGCGAGGGCGGCGATCCCCGGCGCACCGACGTCGGGCCACGCGATCTGCCGGGTCTCGCCGCGCACCACGACGACCAACGCCGGGCCGTCGCAACGCTGCAGTTCGAACGTTTCGCCGTCCGCGGTGCTGCCGCGCAGGGTGCCCTTCGGCGCGGCCGCGGCGATGGCATCGTGCCAGGCGACGCACAACCGGGCCTCGTCGGCGCGGGTCCGCAGGCGCCCGGCGAACTCCGGGTCGCGTGCGGCGATCGCCTGCGCTGCGGCCTCGAGCCGGCGGGCGGCATCGGCGTAGTCGCCGGCAGTCTCGGCGCGGCGCACGGCGTCCATCTCCTCACGCACCGCCGCCAGTGAGGCCATGCGCACGGCTTCGTCGACGGCCGGGGCGGCAGCAGGGGCCAGCATCGGCGTGGGCGCGGCGACGGACGACGGAGCGGCGGCCGACTGCAGCGATTCTTCGCGGCTCGGCGTCGCGACCGCGACCGCGTCGCCGAGCCGCCCCTCGGCGCTGGCCAGCATCGCGTCGAGGTCCGCGAACTCGGCCGTGGCAGGGAACCGCGTCCTCGCCGCCTGCAGGGCCTGCTTGGCCTCCCCAGCGCGCCCCGCTTCGATCGACGCACGTGCGGCCGAGACCAGTCGCTGCATCTCGGCGCGCGCCGCGGCCCGCACCGAGCTGCGGACCTGATCCGCGGCAGCCCCCGCGGCGCCACTTCGCTCGAGCCGTTCGAACGCTTGGGCGAACTGGCCCGCGGCGCAGAGCCGCGCGACCTCGTCGCGAACGCCCGGATCGAGGGTGTCCTGCGGCACGACCGCCGCGCCGTGATCCTCGACGGACGCCGTCGGCTCCGGCGAACGCACTGCGGCGGCCGAGCCCGCCGGGCTGGGGCTTCCGGCCACCGACCTGGGCGAGCGCTCGTTGCGACGCATCAGGATCAGGTTGAGGTCGGCGCGCACGAGGTACGCGGCGACTCGTTCGTCCTCCTTGCCCTCGGCTTCGAGGCGCCGGAGCTCGAGGATCCACTGCACTTCGCCCTGTTCCCGATCGCTCAGCAGCACGGCCTCCGTCAGTCGTTCTGCCGCCGCCTGCACGGCATCGATCGCCCGCTGCTCGGCGTCGAGCCGGGCGAGCCGGCCGTCGGTCGAGTCCCTCCAAGCGCGCTGCAGGCGCACGATGGCGGTGCGCGCTTCGTCGAGGCGGCCCTTGTTGCGCAACCCGGTGATCGTGCCGATCTCCCCTTGCACCGAGAGGTCGGTGGACGGACGCGTGGCCAGGTAGCCGATGCCGCCGAGCAACACGACGGGGATCAGCACAGGCAGCAGGTTGCGCCGCCGCGTCGGCATCGCCACGACCGGCCGACGCGGCGCCGATTCGCCGGTCCGCGGGCGCGCGGCCAGCACGTCGTCCGCGGTCGCCGCCCGGGCCACGGTGCGGCCGACGACCAGCACGGCGCGGCCGAGTTCGATGCGGTCCCCGAGGGCCAGCTCGGCGGGGCCCTTCAGCTCCTGGCCGTTCACGCGGGTCGCGGCCAGCGGCTCGAGGCGCACGCCCTTCTCGTGCGGCACGAACCGGGCGTGCAGGTCGGCCACCCCTTCTTCGCCGAGCACCAGTTCGGCACTGGCACCGCTGCCGAACTGCACGGCGCGTCGATCGAGGGGAAAGAGCAGCGTCTGGCCGCGGTCGAGGATCTGCAGGGTGAACATGCGGACGCACAGCCGCGGGCGGGGCGAGCCGTTGGCACAGAGGGGCCGGGATGCTAGCGCCTGTTCGGCGCGATGGGCATGCCCTCGTGGCGGAGCCACAGGCTCGCGATCTGGTCGGCGGTGCGTTCCGCCCATGGCACCAGGGTCGTGGCGAAGCTCGCCTCGGCGAGGCACGTGACCGGCTGGTCGGCGAGCAGCTGCCGCAGCCGCCGGTGCTCCGTCCGGGTCTGGTCGACGACCAGCAGCCAGCCGCCAGGACGCACGCTGGCGACCGCGCGGCGCAGCAGCCGAGCCGGCGCCAACCGCGACAGCGGCAGACCCCAGGCGAGGCACGCGCGCACGCCGAGGAACGGGAAGAACAGGCTCACGAGGTCCTGTTCGGGCCAGCGCTTGCGCACGAAGTCGGCCACTTCGAAGCGCACCTCGGCACCTCCCGCCGCAGCGAGGCGCGCGTGGGCGCGCGCGTGGTCGGCGCGGGCGTGGCCGTCGCGGTAGACCCCGAAGCCGTCGACCTCGACGCCACGCAAGACGACCGGACGTCTTGGGCCCGTTCCATGCCGGCCGAGCCAACCCGCCAACGCCGCCGCATACCGGAAGTCGCCACAGCCGACGTCGAGCGCCCGCACCACCCCGTCGGCCCCGCACGGGACCGGGCGCTCGCCGCACAGGCGCTCGAGCCCTTCGAGCCGATGCACGGCGTCGAGCAGGGTCGTGCGCGAGCCGTGGGCCGCGAGCGCTTCGACCTCGGGCCAAGCTCGCCAGCCGGCGAGGCGTCGTTCGGCGGCGCTCCGTTCGGCCGGCGGCAGGAAGTCGAACAACGCCAGCTTGCTCTCGTTCGGCAGGGCCGGCTCACCGCGCGACCAGCGCAGCGACGAGCGCACCAGGAACCCGAGTTCGTTGGCGGGCGCCCGGAGCAGCGACCACGCGGCCTGCAGCAGCGACGACATCGTCGGCTGCATCGGCAGGCGGCCGGCACCGGCGTGAGCGCGCCCGGCCCGGGCGCGCCACCGACGAACCGGCCGGCGGCGATCAGCGCGGCGTCTGCGGGAACTTCAGGTACGGCAGGCGCACGCCGAGGTAGGTGAAGTTCTCGATCTGCAGTTCCGGCGGCGGTTCGAAGCCCCGGCCGCCGTCGAAGGCGATCAGGTCGTTCTGCTCGACACCGTCGCCCGACACGCCGAGCGCGCCGACCAGCTCGCCGTTCTTGTAGAGCGGCACCGAGCCGGGGAAGAACGTCAGGCCGTTCTGGTAGCCGTCGTCGGGGATCTCGGTGCCCCAGCGATCGACTTGGCCGGGCAGGCGATTGGCCAGCGCCAGCTGAAAGAGGGGCCCCGGCGTGCCAGAGTTCTCGTCGATGCCGGGCGGGAAGAACGGCTGGGACAGGAACCCAAGGGTGCGCGTCGTGAACGCGAGGCCGCGTGGGTGGAGCGAAACGTCGAACAGGGGGAACAGCGCGGGATCGGTGCCTCGGTCGGCAGCCGCAGGGCCGCCCGGCTGGCAGAAGTAGACCGTGGATCGGGCCTTGGCCGGCACCACGTCGACCGCGTCGCACAGCGTGTCCTCCATCCGGAAGTGGGCGAGGATCAAGCCGCGCCGATCGACGATGGTCGCGATCACCTTGGCGGCGCTGCCGAGCGGCAAGCGGACCTGCGCCCGCGTGATGTTCGCCGAGGCGACCACCTGGTCGATGATCGTCGTCACATCGGTGAGATTGAGGAACTCACCACTCTCCGAAGCTGTCTGTGCAGCGCGCGGGCCGATCAGATAACCGAACGGGTCGATCTGGCCGTTGCCCAGGGGCACGAGGAAGTTCGGGTCGAAGCCTGGCAGCCCGGGGAACACCCCCTGTGCGTATCCCGCCGGACGCGTCGTCTGCTTCACGTACGGTAACAGGATGCCGACGATCGTGATCGCACCCTCGGGTGGAATGGCCAAGAAGAAGTTCTCGTCACCGGGGGCCCCCGAACCGGAAGCACCACTGATGGCGGCGAACTCGGCCGCAGCGACGTCAGGATCCCCTTCGGCTGCGCCTGCGACCGGTGGCCTCACGCCAGCACGCCGCACGTAGCAACCGACGCCACCCACCAGACGACCGGCCTTGTAGAGCGGCACGGCGCCCGGCAGCAGCGTGATGCCGGGGCTCGGGAACGAGCCGTCGATGTTCCTGGAGGGGAAGAACTGCGCGAAGTTGAACGCAGCGTCGAGATTGAACGTCGTCGGCGGCGTCGTGAGACCACTCTCGATCGCAGCACCACGATTCGTCGAGTTGATCTGCCACAGCGGCCCTTGTGGCGTGCCGACGATCCCGGTGGTCGTGCGCTGCGGCGCGATCACACTGTTCGGGAACAGGCCGAGGCCAGTGCTCTCGGGCAGCGGCGAGGGGATCAACTCGTTCGCGAACGTCGGCGGGAAGTGGAAGGTCGACAGCGTCTCGACGGTGCGCGACGACAACGGCGCCTGGCTGTTGGAGAAGAACGCGGTCGTTCTCGCCAAGCTCAGCGCGATGTTGTCCTCGTCCTGGACGGTCGAGCCGGCGGTGCTGTAGGCACCGAGCAACAGACCGGTCCGATCGACGACGGCCACGTGCAGGTCGTTGGTGGCGAGGGACGCGACGGCGCGGGCCAGGATCAGGTCGACCTCCACCGCATTGAGTGGATCCACCACTCCGAAGTTCGGCAGGACCGGTCGCGAAGTGCCGTTGGCGCCACCGCACGAGCCGAAGGTCGCACCGACCACGGCGAGCAGGCCGCCGAGCGAAGCGAACAGGAAACTACGGCGAGAGAGGAACATGGCTACCAGGTCGTGATGACGGTGGTGAAGACGGTGTAGCGGGTCGTGTCCGAGTCGTAGATGCGCGTGAACCCGTCGTCCGGGAACAGCGCCGAGGCGCCGAACTGCAGCACCAGGTTGTTGGTCAGGAACGGTCGGTACTGGGTCCCGAAGAACAGCTCGGTGCCGATCTCCTTGCTGACGTCGGCCGCCTGCAGCAGGAACTCGATCGTGTCGGTGCGGTCGAAGCGCAGGTAGGTGAAGCCGGCCTGCGCGCGCCAGCGCGGCGTCAGTTCGGCGTCGAG
>JAEUHU010000346.1 GCA_016793305.1 Planctomycetota bacterium | reverse complement strand
CGAACGGGTGCCGACGACCGGCGAGGTGCTGGTCGCGACCGTCGACACCCTCGACGCCGGCGAGTTCGGCAACGAAGGGCCGGCGGTGTTCGAGCTGCTCGACGGTCGCCGCAACGTCGCACGCATCGTCGAGCTGACCGGGTTGTCCACGTTCCAGGTGTGCAAGGTGTTGAGCCAGCTGCTCGACGCAGGCTCCGTGGCGCCGGTCGCCACCGACGAGCTGCTGCCGCTGGCCGCGGAGTGCATGAACGAAGGGCGGCTGCCCGATGCGATCAGCCTCTACGAGCGCGCGATCGACCTCGGGGCCGGCCTGCCCGAGGCGCATTCGCTGGTGGCGAAGGCCTACCAGGCGGCCGAGCAGTACGAGAACGCGATCTACCATCTCGAGTGCGAGGCCGAACATCGGCTGACCGCCGGCGATCGCGCCGGTGCGGCGATGCGGTTGTTCGAGGTGAAGCAGCTGGTGCCGACCGACCTGCAGGCGCGCGAGCGACTGGTCGAGCTCACGCTCGGACCTGGCGGCGTCGCCGTGTCGGGCTTCGATCCTCTGGCCGAGGGCAAGGAGCTCGTCGACCTGCTGATCGAGTTCGGGGACATCACGCGGGTGCGCGGGCTGCTCGAGCGGCTGTTGCTGGTCGAGCCGAGCGACCCGGACCTGAAGAAGGCACTGGTCAACGTGCACGTGAAGGCCGGCGACCAGAAGCGGGTCGTCGAACTCTACGAGTCGATCGCGGCCGACCTGGTGCGTCAGCAGAAGCCGCTCGAGGCGGTCGCCTACCTGCAGAAGATCCTGCTGCTCGACCGCAGCCGTACCGACGTGTCGGAGCGGGTGCGCAAGCTCTACGAGTTCGACGAGCGGGCGCGCCGTCGTGGCCGCGCGCTGGGCGTGCTGGCGGTGCTGTTCTGCCTGCTGCTGGTCGCCGGCTCCGGCTACTGGTTCTACAACGAACGCGCCGAGGAGGAGTTCGCCCGGATCGACGTGCGCGAGCTCGTCGCCCGCGAGGACTTCGCTGCGGCGAAGGAGGCCTACCAGGCGTTCGTGCTGGCCCATCCCCTGACGACCGCGGTGCAGAAGGCCGAGGCCGAGCTGCAGGTCGTCGAGGCGGCGCAACAGCGCTTCGAAGCGCGCCGCGACTCGGTGCGCGCCGAGCGCGACCGCGAGCTGAAGCGTCTCCGGGACGTCTACAAGGCGGAGTGGCAGAAGCACCGCGAGCGCTTCCTCGCCGGGGAACCCGAGGAGTCGATGGTCGCCTTGCAGCACGTCAAGGAGCTGGTCGAACAGGCGGGCACCGCCGACGACATGGCCTGGGCGCTCGAGCAGCAGCTCGAACGTACCTGGACCAAGCTGCGCGACTACCTCGCCGAGGCGGACCGCCTGGCGGCGGAGTTCGACCGCCTGCTGCAGGCCTCGGACTGGCAGGCCGCCCGCACGGCGGCCCTGCGGTTGCACAAGGAGTTCGAGAACACCCGGTCCGCCCGACGCACCGGGCTGCCGGTCGAGGTCGTGACGAGGCCCGCCGGTGCCACGCTGCTGCAGCAGGGCCAGCCCTTGGTGCAGAAGGGAGCCAACGGTCCCGAACCGATGCGCTCGCCGGCGGTGATCCTCTGCCAGGCCGGGGCGCCGGTGACGATCGAAGCGCGCCTCGACGGGTTCGAGCCGAAGCAGCTCGTCGTCGATGCGATCCAGAACGCCCGCGTCGATGCGGTCCTGGCGGTCGTGGCCGAACGCCGGATCGCCTTCGACGCGCCGGCGCAGACCGGCGTCGGCATCGCCGAGGGCTGGATCGCGGTCGGGCTGCGTGGTGGCCGGCTCGGCATCGCGCGCACCGACGGCACGAGCCGACACGTGCGCGAGCTGCCCGGCCTGCGCGCCGTCGACTCGACGCCCGTCGTGCAGGGGGGACGCGTGTTCTTCCTGTCCAACGAGAACACCGTCGAGTGCATCGCCCTCGAGGGCAGCAGCGGCGTGCCAGGCTGGTCGGCCCGGATCGCCGACGGGGCCACGACCGACTTGATGGTCGGCGACGGCCGCATCGCGGTCGTCGATCGCCAAGGTGTGCTGCACTGCTGGGAGCAGGCGTCCGGCCATCGGGTCTGGAGCGTCTCGCTCGACAGCCAGCCGAGCGGGCCGCCGACGATCGATCGCCGCCAGGTGTACGTCGGCACGGTCGACGGCCGCGTGCTCGTGTTCGACGCATCGGACGGCAGCTCGGTCGCCGTGCTGCGCAGTCCGGTGGGTCTCGCCACGCGCGTGCTCGCCGATCGCGGCCAGCTGTTCTTCGGCGGCAGCGACGGCAACGTGCGCTGCTTCGACATCGCCCTGGATCGGGTGCTCTGGGTCGTCTCGCTCGGCAGGACGCCGGTCGACGGGCAACTCGAGCTCGGTCGCGACACCGTGTTCGCGCTCGGCGCCGACGGCGTGCTGCTCGCGATCGCCCGCACCACCGGCAAGATCGCTGGCCAGCTGCAGCTCGAAGGCGAACCGATCCACGCCCTGCGCCTGCGGGGCAGTCGCCTGCTGGCGGAGGTTCGCCGCAAGAAGGAGCGCAACCGGCCGCAGCGCGACGTGCTGGTCGCGGTGCAGGCGGATGCCATGAACCTCCTGTGGGAGTACTCGCAGGACGGAGCGAGTCCCGGCGCGGCCGGTCTCGACGACTACGTCATCGGTCTGCCTTCGGTCGCGGGCGACCTGGTCCTGTTCCGCTGAACATCGCCATGCACCTGATCCAGCGCATGAAGATCTGGAAGGAACTGCGGCGGCTCGAGCAGCGGGCCCGCGAGACTCCTTCCCCTTCCACGTTCGTGGACCTCGGGCAGGTCTACATCAACCTCGACCTGCACGACAAGGCCGAGCGGATCGCGGAGGACGGTCTCGCCCTGTTCCCGAAGTCGACCGAACTCCGGCAGCTGGTCGACTGCGCGCGGCGTGGCCTGCGCACGCGGCAGGCAGCAGACCTGCGGGCCAAGTTGACGCGCGCGCCGAACCCGGCGCTCTATCGCGAACTGGCGCAGCTGCAGATCGATCTCGGCGACGCCGCGGCCCTGCACGCAACCTGTCAGGAGTGGAGCCTGCGCTTTCCCGACGATCCAGGTTGCTGGCTGGTGATGGGGCAGGCTCGCCTGCTGGCCTTCTACCGTGACCTCGCGGCGCGCGAAGGGAACGAAGCGGTGCGTTGCCTCGAACGGGCCGTGGCGATGGCGCCCGAAGACACCGAGTCGCGCCGGCTGCTCGGCGAACTGCTGTATCGCATCGGTGCGGTGAAGAAGGCCCGCGAACTGCTGGGTCACCTGCAGGCACTCGATCCCAAGGACTCCGAGCTGCAAGCGCTGCTGGCGCACGTACAGGGCCTCGCCGATCGTGGCGACGACGTCGAAGCCCTGCTCGACGAGGTCGAGTCACACGGCTCGCTGGCCCATCCGTCGCTGGCGGCAGCACCGCGCCCCGCCGGGGACGAGTCGATGGCCCTCGTGCGCGACGGCCTGGCCCACGTCGCCGATCTCGCCGGCGTGCGCAAGGCGACGTTCATCCGCGGCTCGAAGGCCCTGGTGAAGGGTGCGATCCGCGACGGCAAGGACCCGTTCCTGCGGGTCGTGCGCGTGGTCGCGAAGGCGGCCCACCGGTTCGCCAAGCGCCTGGACATCGGCAGCGCCAACAAGACCGTGGTCGACGGGCCGTTCGGGCACGTCTGCATCTGCGTCTATGGCGAGGCCCTGGCCGCGGTGCAGTGCGACGCCGGCACGGACCTGGCGCAGGTGATGACCGAATTGCAGGAGATCGTCGCCAGCGCGCTTCATGCCGTGGAGGAGACCTGACATGAGCAAGATCCACGATGCCGTGGTCGAGTTGCGCCGCGCACCGGGCGTGCGCGGGGCCGCCGTGCTGACGACCGACGGCCTGACGGCCGCTGCTTCGCTCGACTCGTCGCTGAGCGGCGACGTGCTGGCGGGCCTGGCCTCCTACCTGCTGATGACGACGAACCGCAGCCTCGAGGAAGGGGGCATGGGCCGTTGCCAGCAGCTCACGCTGCACGCGACCCACGGCAAGGCGGTGTTCGTCGACCTCGCCGACAGTTTCCTGGTCGTGCTGTTCGACCAGTTCGCCGAAGTCGGCCACGCGCAGCGCCAGGTGCAGGACGCCGCGTCCCGCATCCGCCGCGCCTCGCGTCTGGCCTGAGCCGGCCACTCGGCCGGCGGTCGACGTCCGGTCGTCCTGCGCGCCGCGCGGGGGCGAAGTGCGGTGCCTCGGGCGTCCCGATCGCCGATTCCCCGACCGCCGATTCCCCGATCGCCGATTCCACGACCGCCAGTCCAGGACGCCACGGAGCCCCCGGTTCCTGGAATCTCGGCCAGCGACTCAAGCAGGCCTGCGGTCGCAACCGATGTTCGGACGTGGCCGCAGTCCGATCCTCGGGCCGCGGCGGCAGCCACCAGCGGAAACGCGTCGAACCATGGTCCAGATCAACTTCGCCCTGAAGGAAGTCAACTGCAAGGTCGTTTTCTACGGCCCGGGGATGAGTGGCAAGACCACCAACCTCGAGATCGTCCATCAGAAGGCCCCTGAGGAGAACAAGGGGGAGCTGACCTCCATCTCGACGGACGGGGACCGCACGCTCTTCTTCGACTTCATGCCGCTCGACCTCGGCAACGTCGCCGGCATGCGGACGAAGTTCCAGCTCTACACGGTGCCGGGCCAAGTCTACTACAACTCGACGCGCAAGCTCGTGCTGCAGGGCGTGGACGGCGTGATCTTCGTCGCCGACTCGGATCCCGAGAAGATGGACGAGAACATCGAGTCGTACTCGAACCTGATCGAGAACCTCGCCGAGTACGGCAAGGACGTGCGCGAGCTGCCGCACGTGATCCAGTACAACAAGCGCGACCTGCCGAACGCGATGCCGACCGCCGAGATGGACAAGCGGCTCAACAAGTTCGGCGTGCCGACCTTCGAGGCCGTGGCCTACACCGGTGAGGGTGTGTTCCCGACCTTGAAGACGCTGGCCGCGATGGTGCTCGAGAGCATCGAGAAGATCGATGGACGCAACCCGCGCAAGCCGGCCGCCAAGCCGGCGGCGAAGGCTCCGGTGGCGGCAGCACCGGCACCGGCTCCGGTGGCCAAGGCCGCGGCTCCGGCCGCGCGTCCCACGGCAGCGGGCAAGCCCGCCGCGGCTCCGGCTGCGGCCCGCAAGCCAGCTCCCGCCGCAGCGCCGACGGCGCGAGCGGCTGCGAAGCCGGCGGCGGCAGCCGCCGCACCGAAGCGCGCCAGTGCCGCGCCAGCAGCGCCGGCCGCCGCACCCGCCGCCAAGAAGGGAGCCACGGGCGTGGTGATCGCCCTGACGGTGATGCTGATGGCGGCGGCCGCCGGCGTCGCCTGGTTCTACCTCGGCAACCAGTGAGGCACTAGGTCATCCCATGGCCGACCCGAAACGGATGTCGCAGAACGAGCGTCTGCGCCACGATCGACTGACCTTCTACAAGGAGGACGTCGATCGCATCGACAAGCTGCTCGCCGAGTTCCTGCGGCTGTCAGGCGCCAAGTGCGCGCTGCTGATCGACAAGGAAGGGCACCTCGTCACCAAGCGAGGCGAACTGCGCACGATCGACATCGACACGATCTCGGCGCTCGTCGCCGGTTCGTTCGCGGCCACCAAGGAGATGGCTCGACTGCTCGGTGAAGAAGAATTCACGGCGATGTTCCACCAGGGGGAGCGCGACAACATCCAGCTGTCGCTCGTCGGCGATCGCACGCTGTTGACGATCCTGTTCGACGACCGCACGACGGTCGGCATGGTGCGGCTCTACGCCAGTGAGACGGCGAAGAAGCTCGCCGACATCTACCGCGAAGCGATCGAGCGCGACGTCGACGACGCCGGCCTCGGTGCCGAGTACGGCACCGACGCGAAGAAGACGCTCGACAAGTTGTTCGACTGAGCGCTGCGACGCGTCCTTGGCGCGTGGATGCGGGCCACGACGGGGGTCTCCTCGTCGTGGCCCGCGTCGGTTTCCGGGCCCCCAGCTCACCCGTTGCGCAAGGTCCTGCAGAAAAAAACACGCGCACTCTCGACGACGTCTCGAGTCCGGTTCACAAGGTGGCTGTGCTCGTTGGAATCGATGTTTGATTCTGATTCGCAAATGAGTGCATGCACTATCCTGGCCTTGCCACGGGAGTTCCGTGTGAATTCCGGCGAGGCGATTGCCGATCATCCTTGTGGCCGGTTAGCGGAGGCTCCCAAGCTATGGTGGCCAACGCCGGTCTTCCCTACCGAAACCCTAACAAGGACTCAGCAAATGGCTGCCAAGAAGAAGGCTAAGAAGGCGAAGAAGGCGAAGAAGGCCTCGAAGAAGAAGGCCAAGAAGTGACCTTCCTTTCCCGCTGACGTGGCTTCGGCCACCGTCGCGGGCGCCTGGAACGAAGCGGGGCTCGGCAGCAATGCCGGCCCCGCTTTCACGTACTGGGGCAGCGCAGTCAGGGGCAGCGCAGTCAGGGGTAGCGCAGCCAGTGGCAACGTGGCCGGTGGTGGGTCCCGCGTTGCGGCGCCCGGCTCAGTGAAGCCGCTGCCCAGGCTTCGCCCCGGCGTCCGGGGACAGCAGGAACACCTCGCCGTCGGTCCCGGCCGCGATGACCATGCCTTCGCTGAGGCCGAACTTCATCTTGCGCGGGGCGAGGTTGCCGACCATCACGACCAGCCGCCCGACCAGTTGGGCTGGCTCGTAGGCGCTCTTGATGCCGGCGAACACGTTGCGCGTCGGGCCGCTGCCGAGGCTGAGGGTCAGTCGCAGCAGCTTCTTCGCCTCGGGCACCGCTTCCGCAGCGACGATCTGGGCGATGCGCAGGTCGACCCTCAGGAAGTCGTCGATCGAGATCTCCGCTGCGAGTGGTTCCTTCGCCAGCGCGTCGTTCGGAGCGGTGCTGTTCGCCGGCGAGGCCGTGGGCGGGGTGGTCGGTGCCACCGAAGGCTCTGGTTGGAACATCGCCTGCACCTTGTCCACCTCGACCCGCTGCAGCAGGTGTTCGAACTTCGCCACCGTCGAGCCGACCAGCGGCGTGCCCACCAAGGTCCAGCGGTCGCACGCGCTGCCGAGCAGGCGCCCCGCGCGTCGCGCCAGTTCCGGTAGCACCGGCTGCAGGTAGACGACGATCTGGTGGAACAGGTTCAGCACCACCGTGCACACGTCCTGCAGTTCGGTCGCGCGCGCCGGGTCCTTCTTCAGCGTCCAGGGGGCCTTCTGCTCGACGAACTCGTTGGCGGCGTCGGCCAGCAGCATCACGAGGCGCATCGCCTCCCGGTAGTCGCAGGCCTCGTAGGCGGCCGCGATCGCGTCGCTCTGGGCCGCCGCACGTGCGAACAGGCCGCCGTCGTCGGGATAGCGGGTCGACAGGCCGGTCGCTTCCACGAACCGGGCCGAACGGCTGGCGAGGTTGACGACGCGCCCGACCAGGTCGCTGTTCACCTTGCCGACGAACTCGTCGGTCTGGAAGTCGAGGTCGTCGATCTTGTTGCTCAGCTTGCTGGCGTAGTAGTAGCGCAGGAACTCGGCGTCGAGGCCGGCCTCGAGGTACTGGCGGGCGGTGACGAAGGTGCCCTTCGACTTCGACATCTTCTCGCCGCCGACGCGCAGGAAGCCGTGGATCTGGATGCGGCTCGGCAACTGGTAGCCGCCGACGTGCAGCAGGGCCGGCCAGAACAGCGTGTGGAAGTAGGTGATGTCCTTGCCGAGGAAGTGCACGATCTCGCAGGCCGGGTTCCTCCACCAGGCGTCGAGCGACCCGCCGGTGCCGTCGCACCACTCCTTGGTCGCCGCGAGGTAGCCGATCGGCGCGTCGAACCAGACGTACCAGTACTGACCCTTCGCGTCGGGGATCTCGAACCCGAAGTAGGGTGCCGGCCGCGACACGTCCCAGTCCTGCAGTGGCTTGTCGAGGAAGTGGCCGGCGAGGTAGTTGGCGACCTCGGCCTGCAGGGCCCCGCTCTTCTGCGTCCACTCCGTCAACAGGGCCTGCAGCGGCTGCAGCTGCACGAACAGCTGCGTGCTCGGCCGCAGCTCGGGGGTGGCTCCGGAGTGCACGCTGCGCGGGTTCTTCAGTTCGGTCGCCGGGTAGGTGGCGCCGCACTTCTCGCAGCTGTCGCCGTACTGGTCC
>JAEUHU010000316.1 GCA_016793305.1 Planctomycetota bacterium | reverse complement strand
CGGCCACCTGCTCGGCGCGTCGGGTGCGATCGAACTCGCGGTGTGTGCGCTCAGCATCCAGCGCGGGGCGGTGCATCCGACGATCAACTACGAGAACCCGGATCCGCTGCTCGACCTCGACTACGTGCCGAACGTCGCGCGCCAGATGAAGGTCGACTACGCGCTCAGCAACTCGCTGGGCTTCGGCGGCCACAACACCAGCTTGCTGGTCGGCCGCGTGTGACGCCGGCTGCAGCCAGGATGGCCTTGGCTGCGACGGCGCCACGACCGGTCTGCACGGCTCGTCCAACCCGGTCGATCTCGTGCCCGGTCCGTGGGGCATCTGCCGATGGCACCAGCCCCTTCGGCGAGACCATCACGCAACGTGCCGCGGGCCGAGTCGGTGCGCCATGCCCCGATGGGCCCGTTGCAGAAAGCGCCGGGCAGCGCTACGCAGGCACCATCCCCAACCGAAACGACCCTTCTCGAGGAGATCCGCCGTGAAGAAGAAGCTCAAGGACGCCCTGCACCGGTTCAAGGTCGAGACCTTCAAGATGTCCCACCACGGGGCCGACGATCACTCTCGGGAGATCCTCGATCTGACCTCGCAGGCGCTGCAGAACGCCTACAAGTTCCACTTCGACAAGGAGACCTCGCCGCACCGCGTCGAGACCTTCCAGATGATCAAGTCGGTGACGCTGGAGACCATCCTGCCGCCGATCGTCGAGAAGCTGATGCGCCGGATCTGCGTGCTCGAGCACCAGAACCAGGCGACCACCAAGCTGCTCGAAGAGCTGATGGAAGCGCTCTCCGAGGGCTGATCTTGCGCACCGTTCTCGCCGGGGATCTCGGTGGCACCAAGTGCCGCTTCGCGCTGGTCGCCGACGACTTCTCGGTGCACCGGGTACAGCACGTGCCGACGGTGCGCGAACGACAACCGTTCCTCGACGCGCTCGGCGCCGCGATCCGGACCATCCTCGCCGAGCTCCCGGCCGGCTGCGAGCCGCCGACCGCGGCGGGGTTCGGCACCGCCGGCGTGATCCCGAGCTCGGGCCGCAGCATCGCGGTGGCGCCGAACCTGCCGCTCGACGGGTTCCCGCTCGCGGACTTCGTCGAGCAGCGGTTCGGCCTGCGCACGACGCTGCTGAACGACGGCCGCGCCAGCGCCTTCGGCGAGTACCTGCGCGGCCACGCGGCCGGCCAGGATCCGCTGCTGTGCCTGTTCTTCGGCACCGGCATCGGCATCGGCCTGATCGCCGGCGGGGCCCCGTTCGGCGGGGCGAGCAATGCCGCCGGCGAGATCGGCCACACCACGTTCCGCCCCGGGGGGCGCCGCTGCCCGTGTGGGGGGCTCGGCCATTTCGAGGCCTACTGCGGCGGGCGCGCGATCACCGAACTGGCCGCCGAACGCTGCGGCCCAGCACCGGCGAAGGCCAGCTGGACCGTCGGTGCCGTGGTCGCGGCGGCTGCGGCACCCGGACCAGCACAGGCGGCCGCCCAGGCGATCCTCGCCGATGCCGAACTCGCCGCCACGACGCTGGTCGCCAACGCCTGCACGCTGCTCAATCCGGCGGCGGTCGTGCTCGGCGGCGGCGTGCTGTCCGGTTGGCCAGCACTCGGGGCTTCGATCGAACGGCACGTGCGCGCCACCACGACGGCGCCGATCCACCAGGACCTGCGCTTCGTGCCCACACTCGGCGGCAGCGACGCGATCCTGTGGGGGGCGGCGGCGGCGACCGGCGTGCTGTGGCAACAGCGTTCGGGCGGCGCCTGAACGGCGCGTTCCCGCTTCGCGGCGTGCCTGCGTTCAGGCCCGATCGGCCCACTCGCCGGGCCGAGGAACGGAAGCCGGTCGCGCGCTCGCAACGTCCCGGCACGTGCCTATGCTGCGCCGATCACCAGGGAGGTGTGTTGCGATGGTGACGGATGTTGCAGTGCTGGCCGGCGGACGCTCGCCGGAACACGAGGTCTCGTTGGCGTCGTCGGCGCAGGTGTTCGAGCACCTCGATCGACGTCGCTGGCGCGTCTGGCCGGTCTATCTCGATCGCGACGGCGGCTGGTGGCCGGCGCACAGTCCGTTGCCCGCGGGCGGCAGCCTCCGTCTGCACGACCCGTCGTGGAGCATCGGCCGGCAACGACCGGGTGGTGCGCTCGACTGGCTGATCGACCACGCGCGCGTGCAGGTGGTGCTGCCGGTGCTGCACGGCCCGTTCGGTGAGGACGGCACCGTGCAGGGCATGCTCGAGCTCTACGACCTGCCGTGTGTCGGCTCGGGCTGTGCCGCGTCGGCGGTGGCGATGGACAAGCTGCGCACCCGTCAGGCGCTGCAGAGTGCCGGCATCCCGCTCGCGGACGCCTACGAACCGCACCAGCCGCTGCGGCACGCCGACGCAGCCTTCGAGTTCGCGGCGATGCAGGCGGCGGTCGGCACACCGGCGTTCGTCAAGGTCGACGCGTCCGGCAGCACGGTCGGGGTGCAGCGCATCACCAGCGAAGCCGAGCTGGCGGCGTTCTTCGCGCAGTTCCGGCATCGCTTCCGCCGCTGGTTCGCGGAACGGGCCCTGACCGGCACGGAGATCACCGTGCCGGTGCTCGGCAACACCGGCGAGCGCCTGCAGGCGCTGCCGCCGGTCGGGATCTACCCGCGCACCGCCACCTGGTTCACGCACGAAGCGAAGTACGTGAAGGGTGCCTCCGAAGAGGTGGTGCCGCCGCGCGGCTTCACCGCGGCGCAGATCCAGCAGGTGCAGGATCTCGCCGTGCGCTGCCACGAGGTGCTGGTCTGCGACGGCATGTCGCGCACCGACATGATCGTCACCGACCGAGGCGCCGTCGTGCTCGAGACCAACACCATCCCCGGCATGACCGGCACCAGCCTGCTGCCGCAGTCGGCGGCGGCGGTCGGGATCGCGTTCCCGCAGCTGCTCGACCGCCTGCTCGAGCTGGCGCTGCAGCGCGGGGCGTCGTTGCGGGCCGCCCACGACGCCGACCGCGCGCAGCGCCGCCCGGCCGCTGGCGGAGGCTTCGAACGCGCGGCCGAGGCCTAGCCCGTGTTGCGCGCCATCCAGGATCCGAGCGGCAGCGCCGCCCCGGCCGCCGAATCGCCAGGAGTGTTCGCGTGGCTGTTCGACCTGGTCGGCCAGAAGGGCGTGCTCGAGTTCGTGCTCGCCGGCACGGTGCTGGTGGTGGTCTGGTGGCTGTGGTGGCGCATGGCGGCGCTGGTGCAGGGTGCCCAGCAGCGCAAGGCGCTGGCCGACTACCTGCTCGGCGTCGAGCAGGCGCTGCACGGCGACCTCGACGGGGCGTTCGAGCGCCTGACCGCGGTGGTGCAGACCGACCCCGAGAACCACTATGCGCGCCTCTTGCTCGGCAAGGTGCTCGCCGAGCGCGGCGAGCCCGAACAGGCGCACCAGCAGCATCTCTGCCTGAAGAACGCGTTCGGCATCGACACCGCCGCCAACGACCGCATGCTGGCGCAGAGCCTGCTCGCCGCCGGCTTGCCGCGCGAAGCCGCCGAAGCGGCCGAACGTTCGCTGCAGAAGGACGAACGGTCCGCCGTCGGCTGGGACTTCGTCTACCGCGCGCGGCTGCAGGCCGGCGAGTTCGACGCGGCGGCGAAGGCCGGCAAGCGCCTGCTGCAGCTGCTCTCGGACGGTGGGCCCCACGGGCTGCGCGAAGACCTCGCGCGCACGTTCGCGCAGGCGGGCCAGGCGGCGCTCGTGCGGGGCCAGACACGCGAGGCGAAGGGGCTGCTGCAGCATGCCGAGTCGCTGGCGCGTGACGTCGACGCGGTGCCACTGCTGGCCGCCCGGCTCGACGCCGAACAGCGCGGTGTGGCGACCGCGGTGCAGGCCTTGCTCGCGGCGCCGGGCGCCTCCGCGCTGGCCGGCGATGTTGCTGCCAGCACACCGGGCACGTCCGGCAAGCCTCCGGTCGCCGGCAAGGCGGGCGCGTCCCCCGACGCCCTGCCAGCGACCACCACGGCCAATCGCACGAGTGCGACCGTGCGCACTCCCGACACGGCGCTGCCGATGGCCGAACTGCACGGCCTCGTGCCGAGCACGCGTTGGCTGTGCCGTGCCTGCGGCGCGCCGCTGCCGGCCGCCGTGCCCGAGTGCCGCCGCTGCCTCGCGCGTGGCTCGGCCGAACGCACCGAACCGCTGCTGACCGGCGAGCTGCGTTCGCCGACCTGCACGATGGACGCGATCGAGCAGAACGACGCGCACCTGCAGCGCCGCATCCAGGAGCTGCTCGGGGACGACCCGGGCCTCCGCAGCGCCGCCGAGGCCGAGCTGCTCGAACTGCGCGAACGCGCGGTGCCCGCCCTGCTGCGCGCTGCGTGGCAGCTGGGTCGCACTGCCGAAGCCCGCGCGATCGCCACGCTGCGGGCGATGGGGCCGACGATCGCGCCGGCCCTGTTCGCCGCCAGCGACGAACTCGCCGACGGCCGGCTGCTGCCGCTGCCGCAGCGTTCGCCGGCCCACCTGGTCGGCCGCGTGGTGCAGGGCTTCGACCGCAGCGCCTTGCCGCACGTCGAGCCGCTGTTCGCCTCGGCGA
>JAEUHU010000279.1 GCA_016793305.1 Planctomycetota bacterium | reverse complement strand
TCGGCCCGCACCGCCTGGTCGAGCACCTGTGCGAAACGGTCTTCGCGCCAGGCGGCGAGGCTCGCCGCCTGCGGGACCGCCATGGGGTCCATTTCGACACGTCCGTGCAGGGTGATCAGCATCGCCGCAGTTCCTTCGATTCCTCGATGGAACCGGAGCACCGCGCGTGCCAAGCAGCGCCCCGAGGGGCCTGCCGCCGACGCCATCGGCAGGGTGCGGCACGGCGCCCGCATCCGGGCACCGAGCCGGCAGAACCTGCCGATCGGGCCACCGGCAGGATCTGCCGGCGCCGGCAGGATCTGCCGATCCGGTGCGAACGGACGTTCGCTGCGGACTTCGACACTTTCTCGGCAGAGGCTCTCAAGTGGAGCGCGGTTCTGCCGATGATCGGGAGGCACCAGACGGAGGCAGCCGATGGACATCCGCAACGTAGGCAGCAATGGCAGCGTCGATCGCACCGGCGACCGGTCCAAACGGACCGAGTCGAAGCGCGACGATGCCTCGCCGTCGGTGCCGGCCGATCGGGCCAGCATCAGCTCGGCCGGACGCGAGACGGCTGCAGCGGTCGAAGGGCTCGCCGAGCGCGCGCGCGCCGATCGGGAGGACCGAGGCGCGTTGGTCACCGCGGCGATGACCAAGCTGATGAACGGCGACCTCGACGGGGCCGCCGCCATCGCCAGTGCGGCGCAGCGTCTGCTGGACGGCGGCTTCAAGACGGTCTGAGGCCGGCCGCGGCCGGTCCGACCGCTGCGGCGACGCGCCGCGGCCGCGGCAGAACCAGCGCCCGGGGCTACCGACGCGAAGGGCATGAGGTACAAGGTCACGGCCCCTCGAGCCCGCCCGTGAAGCCTCCCGTCGTGCTGTTCCGCGTCGTCGTCGCGGCGTTGTGCCTGACGGCCGTCATGTCGGCCCAGGAACCGCCTTCGCCGAACGAGCCGCCGCAACCGGTCGAGGCGACCGGGGCGCCGGTCGGCGAGGATCCAGCGGTTGCGGGGCCCGTCGACGAGGCTGCGGCCCGCGTCGCCCGCGCGATCGCCGACTACGATTCGGTGCCCGAGGACGCGGCGAAGGAGCCGATGCGGCGCCAGCTGCTGCTGTGGCTCGGCGACATCGACCATCCTGCAGCCACGGACTACCTGGTCGCGCGGCTGGAGAAGGCGGGCGACGGAGCGTTCGCAGCGACGGTCTGCGAGGCGCTCGGCCGGGTGCCTCGGCCAGCTCTGCTGCCGCGGTTGCGCGACGTGCTGGTGCGGCGTTCGGCGACGACCGAGCTGCGCACGGCGGCGGCGGCGGCGCTGCTGCGCTGGGGCGACGAGGCCGTCGAAGCCCTGTTCGCGCTGGCGACCGGCGATGGCAAGGACGTGCCGCCGATCGGTCGCGACGTGGCCTTGCAGGCCATTGCGAGCAGTGGCCGGGCACCTCTGCAGCAGCGGTTGGTCGATCTGCTGTCGGTCGGGGAGATGCCGGCTCGCCTGCGCATCCTGCGCAGCCTCGAGGACGTCACCGGCGTGCCGGCGCTGACCAACGTGCGGGTCGCGCTGCTGCGCGAAGGGCCGCTCGAGATGGCGGCGGTCGCGTGGCGCCAGCTCACGGTCGACCGGCCCGAGCGTGGTCGTCAGCTGGCCGTGGACCTGATCGAACGCTTCGTCGAGCCGCCGACGGTCCAGGTCGCGGCCGACCTGATCGGTGGGCTCGCACGCTGTCGCGACGCGGACTTCTATCCATTGCTGCTGCGCTACGGCTCGATGCGTGGCGGCCTGGTCCGCCGGGCGCTGCGCGACGCGGCGAAGTCGGTCGCCGAGGATCCGGCGCTGGTGCGCTGGCTGATCGAGCACGGCCTCGACTCCGAGGTGCCGGTCGAACGCGAAGCCGCCGTGTCGCTGCTGATCCAGGCCCCGCCCGAGGCGATCAAGCCGCTCGTCGACCGCCTGCGCACGGGGCTGCGCGCCGGCCGCAAGAAGGCGATCGAGCAGGCCGCCGGCCTGCACGAGCTGCTGGTGAAGGACCCGACGTGGCGCCTCGATCTCGCGGCGATGGCTTCGTCCAACGACCTCGAGGCCCGCATGCTCGGCTTGTCGATGCTGCTCGAGCTCGGTGCCGCCGACGGCGTGCTGGTCGCCCAGCAGAGCCTCGTGCACCGCGCCTGGGAGCTGCGTTCGCTGTCGATCCGCTATCTCACACGCCACCGCGACGCGACCTCGGTCCCGCTGCTGATCGCGCGCTATGGCAAGGAAGACGGGCGGCTCGGTGTCGAACTCGACGAGGCCCTGTTCGTGCACACCGGCACGCGTTGCTTCAGCAAGCGCGACTGGGACCGGTGGTGGCAGAAGCACAAGACCGGCTTCGTGCTGCCCCACGCCGACTCGGTACGCGCCAACGCGGCCGCCGGGGCCGGCAGTGGCAAGACGGTCAGCTACCACGACATCCCCGTGGTCAGCTCGCGGATCGCGTTCCTGGTCGATCGAAGCGGCTCGATGCGGGCCCCGATCGGCACCGATCGCAAGTACACGCGGCTCGACGCGGCGAAGGAGCAGCTGAACCAGGTGGTGTCGGCGCTGCCCAAGACGACCAGGTTCAACGTCGTGGTCTACGAGAGCGCCGTGGTGCCGTTCTGGAAGGAGCTGCAGCCCTGCAGCGACGAGGTGCGCAAGGACGCGATCGAGCGGACCAAGCAGATCGCCCTCGGTGGCGGCACCAACATCTTCGACGCCCTGGAGCAGGCGTTCGCCGACCCCGAGGTCGACACGATCTACCTGCTGACCGATGGCGAGCCCACCGCCGGCCGGATCGTCGACCGGGAACAGATCGTGGAGGAGATCGTCCGGCAGAACAGCACCCGGCAGGTCGTCGTGCACTGCATCGGGCTCGGCATCGACAGCGACCTGCTGAAGCAACTCGCCGCTGCCACCGGCGGTTCCTACCGGTACGTGCGCTAGCGGCCCAGGGCCCGCCGTGTCGCCGCCGCTCCGGCCCGGAATCCGCCGCGGCCGGCGCCACGCTTTCGGCTAGCATCGGATGGAGGGGTCGACCTCCATGCTCGCCATGCCGCTCCGTCTCGTCCTTCCGTTCGCCGTGTTGGCTTCGACGGCCGTGGTCGTCGGCCAGCGCCCCACCTTCACCGTCGGCGGGGCCGGTGCGGATTTCACGAGCCTGCCCGCGGCGGTCGCCGCCGTGCCGGCGGGCTCGGTGCTGCTGGTCCAGCCGGGGGTGCACGAAGGGTTCTCCACCGGGAAGCCGCTGCGGATCCTGTTCGACTTCGACGAGACGACCGGATCCGTGCAGCCGGCCCCGGGTGCCGGCCACACGATCACGATCACCGGCCTGCCGCCCGGCGAGGCCTTCGTGATCTCGGGCCACGATGCCGCGGTGCTCGGTGGCTCGCTCGGTGGGATCCGGGTGATCAACTGCACGGCACCCGTGATCCTGCAGGGGCTCGACGTCGATGCCGGCTCGGCCACGAGTGCGCTCGAGATCGTCAACGCGGCGGCCGTGCACGTCCATCGCAGCAAGTTGGTCGGGACCTTCGGCATGCTGGCGCAGGATGCACTGCTGTCGGTCGGCGATTCGCTGATCCTGGGCACGGGCGGGGCAGGTGGGGTGCTGACCCGGGTGCGTTGCCACTCGGCCCGCAACTTCTGGATCGGCACGGGGCAATCCGGGCTGCGCATGTACCGGTGCACGACGCAGCTCGCGAACGACGGCCTCGGGCTGATCGCGGTGCTCGGCACGACCGATCCGGTCGAAGCCCTCGAGGTGATCGACTGCCAGGTGCAGGGGGATCCGGCGACGCTCGGACTCGCGCCTGCGAACGGCGGAGCACCCGTGTTCCAGCTGCTCGGGAGCTGGTCCTACGAGGAGGTGCCGCTGCTCGGCTACGTCGGCGGGGCGCCAGGGACCGTCGCGAGCGTCCAGATGACCTCGAACCAGCCGCGCTTCGGCGCGATCTTCTTCGGCGTGCCGGCGGCACCGCCGGCGGCGCTCGGCCTCGGTACCGCCTACCTCGATCTGGCGGCTCCGATCCTGCTCGTCTTCGGCACCTGCGACACGGCCGGGCTCACCGTCGACGTGCCGGTGCCGCCCAACCCATCGTTGCTCGGCGAGGTCTTCCACCTGCAGGGTGGTGTGCTCGATTCGATCGGCGACATCCTGCCGAGCGGTCCGGCGTTCTGGGTCGCGCTGTAGGCGCGCGGCCGTTCAGCGGACGAACTTCGCGATCGCCCCGACCACGTCGATCTGCTCGGCCTCGGTGAGGCCCTGGAAGATCGGCAGCGCCAGCGCCTGTGCGGCGGCCTGCTCGGCGACCGGAAAGTCCTTCGCCTGCGCTCCGAGGTGCTGGAAGCACGGCTGGCGGTGGAACGGGATCGGGTAGTAGACCGCACAGCCGATGCCCTGGCTGCGCAGGTGCGTGATCGCCGCGTCGCGCTGCTGCTGCGGCACGCGCGTGACGAACTGGTGGTAGGCGTGGCGGTCGGTGTCGGTCGGCAGCTGCGCCCAGTCGAGCAGCTTCGCGTCGCCGAACAGGCGGCGGTAGCGCTCGGCGTTGGTGCGGCGCGCCTCGGTGACCTTCTCCATGTCCCTCAGGCGCACGCGCAGGGCCGTGGCCTGGATCGCGTCCATGCGGAAGTTGCCGCCGATCAGGTTGTGGCGGTACAGCTCGGCCTGGCCGTGGTTGCGAAGCAGCCGGCAGGTCGCGGCGAACTGGTCGTCGTTGGTGGTCAGGAACCCACCGTCGCCGATGCCGCCCATGTTCTTGGTCGGGAACGTCGACCAGCCGGCACACAGGCCATCGCCGCCGGACATGCGGCCCTTGCGCTTGGTGCCGATCGCCTGTGCCGCGTCCTCGATCAGCGGCACCGAGAAGCGCCGGCAGATCGACAGCACCGCGTCGACGTCGAACGAGGCACCGAACAGGTGCACCGCCATCACCGCCTTCGGCCGCTTGCACGCCTTCAGCGCGTCCTCGAGCCGCTGCGGGTCGATGTTGAGCCAGGTCGGCTCGACGTCGACGAACACCGGCTTGGCGCCGACGCGCGAGACGACGCCGGCGGTGGCGAAGAACGAGTAGGTCGGCAGCACCACCTCGTCGCCCGGGCCGATGCCGAGCGCCATCAGCGGACACAGCAGCGCGTCGGTGCCCGACGACATGGTGATCGCGTGCTTGACGCCGAGGTACTGCTGCAGCTCGCGTTCGAGGTTCTCGACCTCGGGGCCGAGGATGTACTGACCGCTGCGGACGACGCGGACGACGGCGGCCTCGATTTCGGCGAGCTGCGCCTTGTCGCGCGTGAGATCGATGAGGGGAACGGGCATGTGCGGGCG
>JAEUHU010000271.1 GCA_016793305.1 Planctomycetota bacterium | reverse complement strand
CTGCTGCTGACCGTCGGCCGGGGCGAGGTCGTGCTCGTGACTCACGACGCAGAGAAGGTTCTTTGCACGCTGGAGCAATCGATCCAAACCGAGATGCTGCCGAACGGCAACCTGCTGACCGCCAGCTACGCGCTGCAGTCGGTCCGAGAAGTGCGCAGCGACGGTAGCGAGCTGTGGGCCAAGGGAGGCCTCGAGGCCGTGGTCGACTGTCAGCGTCTCCCGGACGGCAACACGCTGGTGTGCAGGCACACGTGGCACCTCGTGCAGGAGTTGAAGCCGGACGGGGAGCAGGCGTGGTCGACCAAGACCAAGGGGCCGCTGCTCGACGTCGACCGCCTCCCCAACGGCAATACGTTGGCCACCCAGTTCGGCACAGGTGGCGTGATCGAGATCGATCGCGACGGCAAGACCGTCTGGTCGTTCGACGGGTCCGAACTGACGAGTGCTGCGCGGCAGCTGGACGGCACGACGCTGATCACCAACACGAAGTCCGGTCACGTTCTCCAGGTGGAGCCGGGTGGCGAGGTCCTTCGCACTTGGAAGTGCCGCGATCCGTGGCATGCCGAGCTCCTGCCGAGCGGCCACATGGTCGTCAACGAACGCCAGGCCGTGCGCATCCTCGACGCAAACGGCAAGACGGTTTGGAGCCTGGAGCGTTCCAACATCCTGGGCATGCAGGTACTCGGGGCCGGACCGCACCGAGCGAACGCCACGCCGCCGAACGTCGCTCCGGCGACGCCGCCCCAGCCGAAGTGATCAGCTCGCAGCGCCAGCTCGTTCGCCGTTCGCCGCCGCGTCTTCGACCAGAGCCCCGTCGTCGACCACCGTCGGCGCCGCATCGAGGATCGCCGCCTTCAACGCTGCCAGGTCCTGCAAGTCCGCCTGCAGCTTCGCGCGCAGCTTCGCCGGCCCGTCGTCGCCGGTGAGCCACAGCGCTGCCGCCCCGGCGTGGCCGGCGCGCAGCGGATCGCGGCCGAGTGCCGTGCGCACCATGTCCGGCAGCCCGAACACCGCCCGCGGGAACACCGCCGCCGCACGCAGCCGCTTGCCGAGGTCGACGAAGCGCGCCTCGACCGCCGGGTCCGCTTCGCGCGCGAACGCGTGCTGCTCGTGCCAGCGCGGCAGCGCCTCGCCGAAGTGCAGCAGCGGCACGTTGCGGGGCAGGTCGGCGACGAGGCGCTTCAACGCGTCCCACTCCTCGTCGGCCGAGGCCGGCAGTTCGCAGCGGAACACGCCGTCCTCGCGCGCCGGATGCAGCACGCCGAAGGCGAGCACGCGGTCGGCGAACGGATCGGCGAGCAGGTGCACGATCGCCGCCTGGTCGAAGCGCTCGGCGCGCGGCCGCGCCTCGACCAGCGGTTTGCCGAGCAGGTGCGCCATCGCCGAGCGCCGCAGCCGCCGCAGCAGCGTCGCGTCGAGGTTGCCGCGGGCCCGCGCCCCGTCCGGATGGAACGTCGCCAGCTCCGCGACCGAAGTGCAGCCGAACTGTTCGAGGATCGCACGCGCCCCGTGGCTCATGCCGTGCACGAGCGACAGGTCGCCCTTCTGCTGCAGTTCGGGCAGGCAGCGCTGGTCGTGGTAGCAGCCGCTGCAGCCGGACTGGAGGAACGGCCGCGACGCCGCGAGGTCGTCCCGCAGCCGCCGCAGCTCGCCCAGCACTTCGTCGTGCGCAGCGAGGTAGTCGGCGATCAGGAAGCGCTCTTCGCGGCCATCCTTCAGGATCAGGGCACCGTGCGTCGGCATGCGGTCCTGCAGTTCGGCCAAGAGGCGCGTGTAGAACACGACCTGCAGGATCTGGTCGCCGCGGCTGTGCCCCGACGTCTTCACGTCGAGCACTTCGTAGTGATGGTCGCCGAGCGAAGAAGCGCCCGGCAGCTTGCGCAGCAGGTCGGGCAGACCGAGCCGATCCTCGCCAGCGAGCACGCCCTGGTGGATCCACTCGGCTCCGCTGCGCAGCAGCTCGCGCGTCGCCAGAGCACCCGCTTCGAAGTCGCGCTCCGGGTACTTCGGCACTTCGATCGGCAGCCGCTGCACGTAGACCGCCTCGAAGTCGCGGCCGCGCTTGGCGGCGAACTCCTCCCACTCGGTCGGTGCGCGACGTTCGCTGCGCGGCAGGTGCAGGTCGAGTGCGGCGAGGTGCGGGCACTTCACGTACGAGTAGACGTGCGTGCCGGTGATGCGCCTCATTCCGGCACGATACGCACCAGGCAGTCGAGATAGGCAGCGCCGAGGCCGAGATCCGTCGGCTTCGCGGCGATCAGCGTGTTGGCGCTCTGGCCGCGGTCGAAGTGGCCGCCCTTCGGCACGATCGCCACGTCCTTGCGTTGCGCCGGATCGAGCTTCAGCTCGGCGGCGAGCGAACCGTTCGCGCTGCACAACCGCACGCGCGCCCCGTCGGCGAACCCCGGCACGGCGTCCGGGTGCACGGTGACCGGCAGCCGTTCGCCGAGGCCCTTGCCGGCCCATTGCGACGCCTGGCTGCGTTCGGTCGAGTTCGAGAACAGCCACAGCGAAGCACTCGCGCCCGGCAAAGTCGGCGGGGCTGCGATCTCGGGCTCGGGGGTCGCTTCGGCGAGCAGCTGCACGCGGCCGTTCGCCGTGAACACGCGCCCGTCGCGGAACAGCAGCGTGTCGGCGATCGGACTGCGCACCGCACTGTGCTTGCGCAGCATCTCGAGGCTCGCTCCCTGGCTCGCGACGTCGGCCAGCGCGTGCCGCTTGCACTGGTCGATGGTGTCCTGCGGGTAGCTGTCGAGCCCGACGCGGCGCGCGAGGTCCTGGAAGATGTGCAGCTCGTGCCGCACGCCGGGCGGCATCGGCACGACCGGCCGCGACTCGGCGAGCCAGTGGTGGCCGTAGGAGCCGAGCACGTCGTTGTCCTCGAGCAGCGTCGGCACCGGCAGCACGACGTCGGCGCGGCGCGCGGTGTCGGTCAGGAAGCAGTCGGCGACCACCACGAACTCGATCGCCTCGAACGCCTTCGCCACCGCGGCCGAGTCCGGCAGCATCGCCACCGGGTTGCCGGCGGTGTCCCACAGGAAGCGGATCGGCGGGTCCTTGGCGGCCAGCAGGTCCTGCGCCAGCATCGGTTCGCGCAGCACGCGCGGGTGCTTCGCCGGTGGCGCGAACGGCCGGAAGGCGCGCCGGCGGCGGAAGTAGAACGACACGCCGCCGCCCGGCCGGAACAGGTTGCCGGAGATCGCGGCCAGCGCGTCGAGCGCACGCACGATCGCCCCGCCGCGCTGGCGGCGCTGCATGCCCCAGCCGACCAGGATCGCGGTCGGCCCGTCGGCGAAGCGGTCGGCGAGCTGCTGCACGGTCGCTTCGGACAGATCGGCGAGCTTCGCCCACGCGGCGACCGTGCGCTCGTGCGCCAGCCCCCGGAACTCGGGCAGGTGGTCGCAGAACTCGGCGGCCTTCGGATCGATCGCGCCGCGGTCGAACAACGCCCGCGCGATGCCCATCGCCAACTCGTAGTCGCGCCCCGGGGCCGGCTGCAGATGGGCGTCCACCATCGCCACGGCCTTGGTGTGCACCGGATCGATCAGCACCAGCTCGGTGCCCTGCGCCTGGACCTCCTTCAGCAGCGGCACGAGGTGCACACTGCTGACCGCCGGGTTCTTGCCCCACAGCACGATGTGCTTGCTGTTGCGCAGGTCGAACAGGTCGTTGCTGTCGCTGGTGCCGAGGTCGTGCAGCTGGGCCGCTTCGCCAGCCCCCGAACAGATGTCGCCGACCTTGCCGGTGCACGGCCCGAACTCGTCGAAGAACAGGTCGGTCAGGTGCTTCAGGATCCCGAGCGACCCGCCGGACCGGTAGTGGAAGATCGCCGCCGGCCCCGACTCCCGCCGCACCTGCAGCAGCTTGTCGGCGACCAGGGCCAAGGCCTCGTCCCAGCTGGCGGGAACGAGTTCGCCGTTCTTCCGGACCAGCGGCTCACGCAACCGCTCCGGCCCGTTCTGCAGCTCGAGGAAGCGGCTGGTTCGGAAGCACAGGAAGCCGCGCGTCACCGGATGCTCGGGGTCACCCTTCAGCTGGGTGACGACGCCGTTCTGTACGGTGGCGAGGATGCCACAGGCGTCGGGGCAGTCCCGATTGCAGGTCGTGCGCAGGGTCTGGACGGTCATCGCGTTGGCAGCGGTGGGCGAGCACCGCGAAGGGACGGGGTCCCGGGCTCCCTAAGATCGGCAGGCCGGGGCGTCGGAGTTTGTCCGCAGCAGCGAAAAGAAGCGATGCCCGCCGAACTGGTTGGAGGCGAGGGCCCACCCCCTCCATCCAGCGAACCGGTTCTCCACAACCAGCTGTGGCGAGTCGAGCCCAAGGCGGAACCACCAGCGCAAGGCCACCCCACACAAGCACCTAACATCCCCATGCCATGGGGAAATCCTGTGGAAAGATCTTTTGACAGGCTCTGGCGCCCTACCTACCTTGCCCCCCATCAGGCGGGCTGTTCGCCGGGCGGTTCCATGAACAACTCCACCACCCGCGAGCGGCTTGCCCATCCCCATCCCTGTTCGGGAGGAGTCACCAGAAGCATGACCAAGTCGATCCCCCACGGCCTGCTGGCCATCGCCGTCGCCACGTCCCTCGTCGTCGCCCAGGATCCCGCCAAGGCTGGCGGCTGGAGCGCCAAGGCCGGTTCCGGCCTGACGTATGACGACGGCAACAAGACGTTCGGCTTCAACTGGCTGAACTTCGTGCAGGCCAGCTGGTCGTACGCGAACAACGAAGACGCCCCAGACACCAACAGCTTCGACGTCCCGGTCGCCCGCACGCAGCTGCGCGGCCACGTGTTCAACCAGGACATCACCTTCCGTCTGCAGATGGACCTCGCCGAGAGCGGCGGCATGGAAGGCAGCATCCTGAAGGACGCCTACGCCCAGTACAACTTCAGCCGCAGCGACGACGGCCGCGTCGGCCTCCGCTTCGGCCAGGGCAAGACGATGTTCGGCCTGGAAGGCACGGGCTGGGTGCACGGCCTGTGGTTCGTCGACCGCTCGGCCGCGTCGGCGGCGTTCGCGGGGGCGCGTTCGCGTGGCGCCTGGATCGTGGGCTCGCTGATGGAGAAGGACCGCCCGGTCCGCTTCGCGCTCGGCGCCACGAACGGCGACGTGTCGCATTCGCTGGCCGCGGGCCAGCTCGACAACCCCAACACCCCGGCCGACGAAGAGACGCCCGGTTTCCTGGGCGTCGGCGAGGAGAACAGCAACGGCAGCAACGAGCTGAGCTACGTCGTGTCCGCCAACTGGGACATCCTCGGCGACTTCTTCGGTGGTGAGCAGACCGCCGAGTACTGGCGCCAGGGCGACATGCGCGGCGACGACGCGCCGTGCCGCGGCACCATCGGTGCGGGCATCGGCCTCGGCAACGGCGTCGACGCCGTCAGCAGCCGCGACATCGAGAGCACCTCGATCAACATCAACACGGCCTGGAACTGCCGGAGCTGGAACTTCCTCGGTGAGTACTTCATGCGCACCGACGACATCAAGACCGGTGTTGCCGACGAGGAAGAGTCGATGGGCTGGGCGGCCGGCCTCGGCTACCTGCTGCCGAAGAGCGGCGACAGCGCGATGCGTTGGGGCCTCGGCCTGCGTGTGAGCATGGTCGAGACCGACGAAGGCGCCACCGGCTCCGGCGTCGACTTCCTGACCGGTGCGCGCGGCATCGGCGCGTCCGACGGCGACGTCACCGAAGTCAGCGCGGTGCTGAACGCCTTCTACAACGGTGACCACTCCTGCAAGACGCAGGTGCAGTACACGTGGCAGGACATCGACGAGACCGGCGCCAACGGCCGGACCAACCACATCCTGAGCGTGCTGTTCCAGTTCACCTTCTGAACCGGTAGCGCCACGCGGCGCAGCGCAGCGAACGTCACGAGGCGGGCACTGCCCGCCTCGTGGCATGTACGGCGGTAGGCTGCCGCGATGCAGGACGGCCAGGACGGCGAACCGATCTTCGAACGGCTGGTGCTCGGCGCAGGCCGGCGGGGCCTGCTCGCGGCGCTGGCGGCACCGCGAGACGGGCTGCTGGTCGTCGACGCCGCGTTCCAGCCCGGCGGACGCATCAAGACCACGCGCACCAACGGCTACGTCTGCGAGCACGGTGCGTTCGCGTTCGCCGAAGGGGACCTGGCGCCGTGGCGGGCGAAGCTGCCGCGCCTGCCGACGCCGATCGTCGCCCTGCCGGGAGCCGGCACGGGCTTCGTGTTCGACGGGCACCTGCGCCCGCTCGCCCTCGACGCGAGCCCGCTCACCTTCCGGACGGGCAACGAGGAACTCGTGCAGGCCGCGCGTCACGCGCTGCAGGATTGCCTCCGGCTCGGCCGAACGGTCGTCCGCCTCGAGCGTGCCGACGCCGGCGAGGCTCCGTTCACGATCGAACTCGGCGGCGAGGTGCCGACCACGCTGCGCAGTCGCACCGTGGTGCTGGCGCTGCCCGTCGCGGTCACAGCCCGCCTGCTCGGCCCGTTCGATCCCCGCCTCGCCGAGGTCGGCGAACGCGTGCGCCAGCAGCCGCGCGCGCTGGTGTGGCTCGGCGGCGACGAGGCGACGTTCCCCGAAGCCAAAGGCTACGGCATCGTGCCGGGGCCCGACTCCTCCTCGCCGCTGGCCGAAGTGATCTTCTGCAGCCGCGTGTTCCCGGCCCGCGCGCTGCCCGGACGGTTCCTGGTGCGTTGCGAGGTGGTGCTCGATGCCGGCAGCGACGACGCGACGGCGCTGGCGATCGCCGACCGCGAGCTGCGCGCGTGGACCGGCACGAGGGCCGTGTTCGCACTGCGCAAGGTCGAACGGTTCGCGGTCGACGCCGACGACGGGGCCCTGGTCGAGTGCCGCGTTCGCCTGCGCGACGTCGCACGACGAGTTCGAGGGCTCGTCCTGGCGTGACCGCGGGTAACCTGCGCGCGCCATGCAATCGAAGGCCAAGACCGTCGCCGAGTACCTCTCCTCCTTGCCGTCCGACCAGCGCGAGGTGCTCGCCGCGGTGCGCACGGTGATCCTCGCCAACCTGGACAGCGGCTTCCAGGAGTGCATGCAGTACGGCATGGTCGGCTACTCGGTGCCGCACAGCCGCTATCCGGCCGGCTACCACTGCGATCCGAAGCAGCCGCTGCCGTTCGCGGCGCTGGCGGCGCAGAAGAACGCGATCTCGCTGCACCTGATGGGCCTGTACATGAACCCGGCCGAGCTGCAGTGGTTCACCAAGGCCTGGAAGGCCAGCGGCAAGAAGCTCGACATGGGCAAGGCCTGCGTGCGCTTCAAGAAGCTCGACGACGTGGCGCTCGACGTGGTCGGCCAGGCGTTCCGACGCATCGGCGCGGACGCGTGGATCGCCACCTACGAGACGTCGCTCGCCGGCAACGCGCAGCGCAAGACCGCGAAGAAGGCCGCCGCGAAGCCGGCGGCGAAGGCGAAAGCCGGCAAGCCCGCCAAGGCCGCCCCCACGCAAAAGGCGTCGGCGGCGAAACCCGTACGCAAGGCGAAGAAGAAGGCGACGAAGGCGAAGGCGCGCTGAACCTGCGCGCCCTCACACCGGCGTCAACCAGCCGTGCACGTCCTCGGCCTTGCCGCGGGCGATCGTGAAGAAGCGCTCCTGCAGTCGCTGCGTGATCGGCCCCCGCGTGCCGCTGCCGACCGCCAGCCCGTCGAACGAACGGATCGGCATCACCTCGGCGACGGTGCCGGTGAAGAACGCCTCGTCGGCGGTGTAGAGCAGCTCGCGCGGAATGCGCTGCTCGACCACCGGGATGCCGAGATCCTTGGCCAGCTGGATCACGCACGCGCGCGTGATGCCGCCGAGGATCGAGCTCGCCACGGTCGGCGTGCTCAGCACGCCCTTGTGCACCAGGAACACGTTCTGCCCGCTGCCTTCGCTGACGAAGCCGTCGACGTCGAGCGCCAGGCCCTCCTGGAAGCCGCGGTCCTTCGCCTCGCACACGGTGAGCGCGCTGTTGACGTAGTTCGCGGCGCACTTCGCCATCGCCGGCAGGGTGTCGGGCGCCATGCGCCGCCAGCTCGACACGCCGACGGCCAGGCCTTCGCGCAGCAGCTGCTCCTCGTTCGGGCGCACCCACGGGAACGTCGCGATCGCGACGTCGACCGGGTTGTCGTCGGGCCACACGCCGAGCGCGCCGTAGCCGCGGAACACCAGCGGGCGGATGTAGCACGCGTCCTGGCGGTTCGTGCGGATGGTCTCGCGGATCGCCGTGGTGATCGCGGCCGGCGTGAACGGGATCGGCAGGCGCACGATGCGGCACGACTGGAACAGTCGTTCGACGTGCTCGGCGAGGCAGAACACCGCCGGGCCCTTCGGCGTGCTGTAGGCGCGGATGCCCTCGAACACGCTCGACGCGTAGTGCAGCGCGTGCGTCAGCACGTGCACCTGGGCCTTGTCCCAGTCGACGAGCGAACCGTTCCACCAGATCTTCGGCTGCGGGGTCAGCTTCATGGCCGGCGGAGGATAGCTGCCGATGCGCCCGCGTGCCGAGCCCGATGCGAAGGTGCCTACGGCAGCTCGCGCAGCCGCAGGTTCCGGTACTCGACCTTCGCCCCTTCGGCCTCGAGCGCCAGGAAGCCGCTGGCCGGTCGGCAGTCGCGGCCGCCGTTGACCTCCTCGCCGTTGACCCACAGGCGCAACTCGCCGTTCACGGCGCGCACGTAGTAGTGGTTCCACTCGCCAGCGGCGCGCGTGAGCCGCCTGGTCGGGAAGCTGCGCGCGCTCTTCGCCTCGCCGCAGGTCCACTTCGCCCCGGCCTCGTAGTAGGTGATCTGCGGCGTGAACGCCGTCATCGTCGAGCCACCGACCGGGAACACGTCGCCGTGGCTGGTGAACCAGTCGGAGTGCCTGCCTTTCTGCTGCAGCCACTGCGCCTCGTAGCCGAGGTCGAGCACCTGCACCTCGATGCCGCTGCGCGGCAGCGTGCCCTTCGGCAGGTCGGTGAACGCCGACTCCGGGCACCACACGAACAGGCCCGAGTTGCCGCCGAACTCGTGGTGCTTCCACTCGAGCACCATCTCGAAGTTCGTGTAGCGCACCTTGCTGCGCGCCCCGCCGTTCGGCTTGCCGGTGCCGTGGATGACGCCGTCGCGTTCGGTCCAGGTGTCCGCGTCGCCGTTCACGACCACGAAGTCGGCGAGCGTCAGCGGGCGCCAACCAGGACCGTTGCCGTCGACGTAGGCGCGCGGCAGTTCGACCGGTGGCACCGGCTCCTGCCAGAGGGCGAGGGCTCCGCACAGGATCGACGAGACGACGACGACGAGCGACTTCATGGCGCCCGCCACCATACCAATCGCCGGCCGTCAGCCCTTCTGCACGTAGCGCGGGATCACGCCGCGCAGGAACGTGCGCTGCCAGACCTCGAGGCCGAGCAGCGTCCACAGCCGCAGTTCCTCGTTGCGGCGGCCGCGCATGTGGTCGGCCAGCAGGCCCGCCACGACCTTCTTGTCGAGGTAGCGGCTGACGAAACTGTCGCGGCCGAGCAGCAGGTCGTGCACGTAGTCCTTCAACCCGCCGCGGAACCACTCGTCGAGCGGCACGCGGAAGCCGACCTTCTTGCGATCGACGATGTTCGCCGGCAGGTAGCGGCGCGCGATCTCCTTGACGATCCACTTGCCGATCTTGCCGTGCACCTTCAGCGACGAGTCGACGCGGAACGCCAGCTCGACCAGCTCGTGGTCGAGGAACGGCGGGCGGTTCTCGATGCTCGCCGCCATCGACATACGGTCGCCGCGCTCGAGCAGGTTGTCGGCGAGCCACGTGTGGCAGTCGACGTAGAGCATGCGCCGCAGGTGGTCGCCCTGGCAGCGCTCGTACTGGCCCAGCGTGCGCAAGGCGCCGAAGCCCGGCTTCAGCGCGCGGCGTTCGTACCACGTGAACGGCGCGAACCACGTCTGCAGCCGTTCGGCGGTGTCGCGGCCGGTCAGCGCGCGCGCCGCCTGGCGCGCCCGGTACTTCGACCCCGGCAGCAGCCGTTCTGCCAGACGCATCATCGGCACGCGCAGGAACGCGGGCAGCATGCCGATCCCGGCGAGCTTCGGGTCGTAGGCGTACTTCGGATAACCGGCGAAGATCTCGTCGCTGCCTTCGCCCGACAGCAGCACCTTCACCGTCGAACGTGCGTACTTGGCGATGCGATAGATGGCGACGTCGGCCGGCTCGCTGATCGGTCCGTCGCGATGCCACGACAGCCGGTCCCACAGCTGCTGGAAGTCCTGCGGCGTCACGTGCACTTCGTGGTGCGTCGTGCCGACCGCCTCGCTGACCTGCTTCGCGTACGGCAGCTCGTCGTAGCGCGGGTCGTCGAAGCCGGCCGCGAACGTCTGCACCTCGCCGCCCTGGCGCAGCTTCTTCATCAGCGCCACGGTCAGGCTGCTGTCGAGGCCGCCGCTCAGGTAGGCGCCGACCGGCACGTCGGCGACGAGGCGCCCGGCGACGGCGCGTTCGAGCGCCTGCGACACCGCGGCGACGGCGGCTTCGCCCTTCAGGGTCTGCTGGTCCGCGACGGCCGGCAGCCGCCACCACGTCTCGTGGCGCAGCGAGCCGTCGGCGCCGATCCACAGCGCCGTGCCCGGAGCCAGCTTCTTGACGCCCGCGAACAGCGTGTTCGGCGGCGGCACCGAACGGTACGTCAGGTAGTCCTCGACCGCGTCGTCGTCGAGCCGCGGCTCCGGCAGGGCCGGCAGCAGCGCCTTCACCTCGCTCGCGAACGCGACGAAGCCCGGCCCCTCGGCGTAGTAGAGCGGCAGGATGCCGAGCCGGTCGCGCGCCAGCAGCAGGGTGCCCGCGCGCTCGTCGAAGTAGCCGAACGCGAACTGGCCGTTCAGGTGCTCGAGGCCCTTCAGGCCGAGCAGGCGCAGCGTCTCGAGCAGCACCTCGGTGTCGCCGTGCGTGCGCAGCGGCACGTTCGCCTTCTCGAGCTCCTTGCGCCGTTCCTGGTAGTTGAAGATCTCGCCGTTGAACGTGATGTGGAACGGCCCGCTCGCCGACGTCATCGGCTGCGGCGAACCGGCGAGGTCGATGATCGACAGCCGCGTGTGGCCGAACCCGACGTCGCGGAACACCCGGAAGCCGTCGCCGTCCGGGCCGCGATGGAACAGCTGCGCCGCCATCGTGCGCAGCAGCGCTTCGTCGACGGGGCGGCCGTCGAAGCGGCGGATGCCTACGATGCCGCACATGGGCGGAGCTCCTTTCGCGTGTGGGGGGCGAGCACCGTGGCGGAGGTGCGGCGACGACGGAACG
>JAEUHU010000268.1 GCA_016793305.1 Planctomycetota bacterium | reverse complement strand
TGTTCTACGGCGCGACCACCGCGCTGTGTTCGACCTGCCTCGTCACCGTCGAAGCGAAGGAAGTGATCGAGGACGGCCGCGTCTGGTTGCTGAAGCGCTGCCGCCAGCACGGCCCGCAGCGCGTGCTGCTCGCCGACGACGCCGACTACTGGCGGCTCGGGCGCGAGAAGTTCCTGAAGCCGCCGGAGCAGGTGGCCAAGCCGAACACCGCGTTCCGCTACGGCTGCCCCTACGACTGCGGCATCTGCACCGAGCACGAACAGCACGGCTGCCTCACCGTGCTCGAGATCACCGACCACTGCAACCTGCGCTGCCCGACCTGCTACGCGGCGAGCGGGCCCGAGCGACTGACGCACCGCGACCTGCCGACCATCGAACGCATGCTCGACTGCATCGTGCGCAACGAGGTCGAGCCCGACATCGTGCAGCTGAGCGGCGGCGAACCGACCTTGCACCCGCAGTTCTTCGCGGTGATGGACGCGCTGCGCGCGCGGCCGGTCCGCCATCGCATGCTGAACACCAACGGCATCCGCATCGCCCAGGAGGACGGCTTCGCCGAGCGCCTCGCCGGCTACGGCCCTGGCTTCGAGGTCTACCTGCAGTTCGACAGCCTGCGCGAAGGACCGCTGCGCACGCTGCGCGGTGCCGACCTGCGGCGGGTGCGCGAGCAGGCGCTGGCGAAGCTGAACGCGCTCGACCTGTCGACCACGCTGGTCGTCACCGTGCGGCGCGGCAGCAACGACGACGAACTCGGCGCGATCCTCGAGTTCGCGCTGCAGCAGCGCTGCGTGCGCGGCGTGACGTTCCAGCCGGTGCAGGACGCCGGCCGCAACGACGGCTACGCGTTCGACGCGCATCGCCTGACGCTCAGCGAGGTGCGGCGGCGCATCCTCTCGCAGTTCCCACACTTCTCGGCCGCGGACCTGATCCCCGTGCCGTGCCATCCGGACACGCTGGCGATGGCCTACGCGCTGCGCCGCCCGCAGGGCCGTTCGCCGATCACGCCGTTGACCGGCCTCGTGCCGCCCGAAGTGCTGCTCGAGGGCACCCGCAACACGATCGCCTACGAACGCGACCCGGCGATGCAGCGCGCGATGGTCGAGGCGTTCAGCACCGCCCACGGTCCGCAGGGGGCGGCGGCGGCGATCGCCAAGCTGCTGTGCTGCCTGCCCGGCGTGCGCCTGTCGGCGAAGGAGCCGCTGCGCTACCAGGACGTGTTCCGCGTCGTCATCATGAAGTTCCTCGACCGCCACGACCTCGACCTGCGCAACGTGCGCAAGAGCTGCGTGCACATCGCGCATCCGGACGGCAAGCGCGTGATCCCGTTCGACACGTTCAACCTGTTCTATCGCGACGATCTCGAACGCACCGTGCTCGGGCCGCTGCGCGCGCGCATCGACGCCGCGACCCCGCTGTGATCGGCTACCCGCTGTGCGTGCTGCTCGGGCTGTGCCTCGCGGCGCTGGCGTGGTGGTGGCAACCACGCAGCACGACGCTGCCACCCGGCCAGACGCAGACGCTGCGGCTCGGGGCACTCGCCGGGGCGATCCTCGGCGCCTACGGCCTGCAGCTGCCGGCCGACCTGCTCGGCTTCGCCGCGCCGTTGCCGGCTGGTGCTCCGCCGGTCGGCGACGGCATGCCGCTCGGCGGCCGCACCGTGCTCGGCGGACTGCTCGGCGGGTGGCTCGGTGTCGAAGGCGTGAAGGCGCTCGCCGGCATCCGGCAACCGACCGGTGGCGACTTCGCGCTGCCGCTGGCACTGGCGCTCGGCTGCGGCCGCATCGGTTGCTGGTGCGCGGGTTGTTGCGCGGGTGCGCCGTGTGCGGCCGGC
>JAEUHU010000123.1 GCA_016793305.1 Planctomycetota bacterium | reverse complement strand
CCCTCGATGACCGACATCGCCGCCGAACTCACCCCCCGCGAGATCACCCGCCGCCTCGACGAGTACATCGTCGGGCAGCAGAAGGCCAAGCGCGCCGTCGCCGTGGCGCTGCGCAACCGCTGGCGCCGCCGCCAGCTCGGCCAGGAGCTCGCCGCCGACGTCTACCCGAAGAACATCCTGATGATGGGGCCGACCGGCGTCGGCAAGACGGAGATCGCGCGGCGCCTCGCGACGTTGGCGCGCGCCCCGTTCGTCAAGGTCGAGGCGACCAAGTACAGCGAGGTCGGCTACCACGGCCGCGACGTCGAGTCGATGGTGCGCGACCTGGTCGACGCGGCGGTGCAACTGGTGCGCTCCGAGAAGGTCAAGGAGGTCGAGCAGCGGGCCCACGACGCCGCCGAAGCGCGCATCTTCCGCGCGCTGGCCGAGCAGCACGCCCTCGCCGACTACCAGGACGGCGCCCACGGGGTGATGGAAGGCGGCCTGTGGCGCGCGCGGCCGGGCTCGGCCCACCTGCCGCCGCCGTCCCCCGCCGATCTCGCCGAGCGCGAGCAGGCGCGGGAACGACTGCGTGCCGACCTCGCCGCCGGCCGGCTCGAGACCACCACCGTCGAGATCGAGGTCCGCGACAGCAAGACGCCGACGCTCAGCGTGATGGGCCCGCAGGGCAACGAGACGATGGGCATCGATGCGCAGGCGCTGCAGGAGCTGTGGGGCCGCTCGCCGGGCAACAAGACCAAGGTGCGCAAGCTGACCATCGCCGAAGCGCGCGAGATCCTGCACGACGAAGAAGCCGACAAGCTGCTCGACCAGGATGCGATCGTCAACGAGGCGCTCGACCGCGCCCAGAACGACGGCATCGTGTTCGTCGACGAGATCGACAAGATCGTCAGCAGCGGCGGCAGCGACGGCCCGGACGTGTCGCGCGAGGGCGTGCAACGCGACCTGCTTTCGGTGGTCGAGGGCTGCTCGGTCTACACGCGCTACGGGCACGTGCGCAGCGACCACGTGCTGTTCCTCGCCGCCGGCGCGTTCCACTTCCACAAGCCGAGCGAGCTGATCCCCGAGCTGCAGGGCCGCTTCCCGGTGCGCGTGGCCCTGCAGTCGCTGACCGAGGCCGACTTCGTGCGCATCCTGACCGAGCCGAAGAACGCGCTGTGCCGGCAGTACGTCGCCCTGTTCCGCGCCGAGAAGGTCGAGCTGTCGTTCACCCAGGACGGCGTGCAGAAGCTGGCCGCGATCGCCTTCAAGGCCAACAAGACCACCCAGGACATCGGCGCCCGCCGCCTGATGACGATCCTCGAGAAGTGTCTCGAGGAGCTGTCGTTCGAGGCCAGCGAGAAGCCCGGCCAGAAGGTCGTGGTCGACGGCAAGCTGGTCGAGCAGCGCCTGGGCGACGCCGGCGACGACACCGACCTGATCCCCTACCGGCTGTGACCTGGGCGTGGGATTTCCGGGAACGCAGCCAGGCCGGAATCGAATCACCGGCCCTTCCCGGCTGGAACCGACCCGCGTGAGCGACATCCCCGAATCCACCGTGCTGGCAGCGCGCAGCGGCGACCAGGCCGCCTGCCGCACCCTCGTCGAGAACCTGCAGCGCCCGGTGCTGGCGACCATCTTCCGGTTCCTCGGGCCGGCCTGGCGGCGCGACGTCGAGGACCTGGCGCAGGAGGTGTTCCTGAAGGTGTTCCGCGCCTTGCCGCAGTTCGACCCACGGCGCGCCAAGTTCACCACCTGGGTCTACACGTTCGTGCGCAACCACTGCTACGACGTGCTGAAGAAGCGCCGGCTGCCGACCACGAGCCTCGACGCCACCGCCGCCGACGAGCCGCAGCGCCAGGTGCAGGACGGCCGCGAACTGCTGCCGAGTGCGGGCCTCGAGAACCAGGAGCTCGGCCGCCGCATCGGCGAAGCGCTGGCGACGCTCGGCGAGGACCAGCGCATGGTGTTCGTGTTGCGCGAGTACGAGAACCTCGACTACAGCGAGATCGCCGCGATCACCGGGGTCAACGAAGGCACCGTGAAGTCGCGGCTGTTCCGCGCCAAGGAAGCGCTGCGCGAGCAGCTGCGGCCGTACCTGGAGGCCGGCGCATGA
>JAEUHU010000218.1 GCA_016793305.1 Planctomycetota bacterium | reverse complement strand
CTGCCGGTCGCCAACGTCGAGGCCTACGGTGATCGAGGACACTGAGGTAGAGTGAGTCATGGGTCGGTTGCGCTCCTTGAACTTGCAGCCGCGATTGTCGTGGACTGCGTGAGCGGACCGGCCCTCTCATCTCATCTCAGTCCTGGACCCAGTGGCCCATCTCGAGCGGCGGCAACGGGCACTGGTATCTCGCCGTGCGCTGCCCGGGCGGCATCCGCTGGGCCGAGGCGAACACAGCCGCCCAGGCCCTCGGCGGGCATCTGGCGACGATCACATCGGCGGCGGAGAACGCGTTCGTGTTCCCGCTGGTCGCCGATCCGATTTTCTGGCGCGTGGTGCAGAACCCGACCCGGATCCTCGGGCCGTGGCTCGGCGGCTTCCAGCCGGCGGGCTCGGCCGAGCCGCTCGGCAGCTGGTCGTGGGTCACCGGCGAATCGTGGAGCTTCGCGAACTTCGCGCCGGGCGAGCCCAACAACTACCAGGGCACGCAAGAAGACCACCTGCACTACTTCACCACCGGCACGACGCCGCTGCGGCGCTGGAACGACCTGATCGGCACGGCGCTCGTCCCCGGCTTCGTCGTCGAATCGCCGAACCCGCCGCTCGCCAGCTACCTGACCCTCGGCACCGGTTGCGCTTCCACCGGCCAGCCGCCGACGCTGCTGCCCGCCACGCCGGGGCTCGACCTGCCGCGCGTCGGCAGCACCTCGCTGGTCCGGATCGGCGACCTGCCGGCCGGCACCAACCTCGTCGTGTTGGCCATCGGGCGCACCAATCGCTACGCGGACCTCGGCGGGGCGCCGACGCCCCTGCCGACCAGCCTCGACTTCGCCGGCTGGCCGGCCTGCACGCTGCAGGTCGATCCGCAGATCGTGCTCAGTGCGGCGACCTCGGGTCCGACCGTCGACCATGCGGTGGGCATCCCGCCGGTCGTCAGCCTGATCGGCGAGTCGCTCTTCCTGCAGGCCGCAGCGCTGACCGCTACGGATGCCGTGGTGTCGGCTTCGCTCGCTGGGTTCGTCGGGCCGTGAACCCAGAGGGCGCGGCGACGACCCGCCGCCGGTCGCTCATCGGCCTGCCGACACACGGCGTCGATCCGCCGACGGGGCGGGCCGCGGCCGGCCGCGAACCTGGAACCGGGTCCGATCGCTGGCCCGGCCGCGGCCTGATACTTCAACCAGGTCGTAGAGCCTTGCGCCACATGAGGATCCGAACCAGGCGCGCACGATCAGCCGAACGAATCGACGCCCGCCGACGAAGCGGCACCAGCACGGCACGGAGCGTGCATTCCTCCATCGGTGGAAAAGTACGAGCTGGGCGTGGGCCCAGTGGCAGGGATGGGCTCCGGTGTGGGGTGGTGCCTCGCCGGAGCCCGCTTTTTTTCCCGCCCGCCCCCCGTCGCGCCCCAGGTCGCGCCGCCCACGTCTCGTTAGGCTGCCCCGCCTTCGCCGTCTCGTCGCTCGAAGGACCATGAGCCAGCCCGACTCCAGGTGGGATCGCCTGAAGGACCTGTTCGCCGCTGCGGCCGCCGTTCCACCCGGCGAGCGCGAGGCGTTCCTCCGCGAACGCGGCGTCGGTGACGCGACCGTGCAAGAGGTGCTCGACCTGCTCGGCAGCAGCGCACCACCCGACGAACAGCCGGGCGACACGGTCGGGCCCTACAAGCTGCTCGAGTGCATCGGCGAAGGCGGCTACGGCTCCGTGTGGATGGCCGAGCAGAGGGCGCCGATCCAGCGGCTGGTGGCGCTGAAGCTGCTGAAGGCCGGCATGGACAGCACCCAGGTGCTCGCTCGTTTCGAGCAGGAACGGCAAGCGCTGGCGTTGATGCAGCACCCCAACATCGCGCAGGTCTACGACGCCGGCACGACGAAGCGCGGGCGACCGTTCTTCGTGATGGAGCTGGTGAAGGGCGTGCCGATCACCAACTACGCGACGCGCGAGCGACTCGGCCTGCGGCAGCGCCTCGAGGTGTTCGAGCAGGTGTGCCGGGCCGTCCAGCACGCGCACCAGAAGGGCGTGATCCACCGCGACATCAAGCCGAGCAACGTGCTGGTGGTGACCGCCGACGGGCGTCCGCTGGCGAAGGTGATCGACTTCGGGATCGCCAAGGCGACTGCCGGCCGGCTCACGGAACGCACGCTGTTCACCGAGCACCGGGCGATGTTCGGCACGCTCGCCTACATGAGCCCCGAGCAGGCCGAGGGCCTGCTCGACGTCGACACGCGCGCGGATGTCTACTCGCTGGGTGCGCTGTTGTACGAGTTGCTGACGGGCGGGACTCCGTTCGACGCCGGCAAGCTGGTCGCGGCCGGGTTCGGCGAGGTGCTGCGGGTGCTGCGCGAGGTCGAGCCGGAGAAACCGAGCGTGCGGGTCAGCAGCAAGGCGGGGGCGGGCTGGGTCGCGGGTGGGGCGCTCGGCGAGCGCGATCCGAAACGGCTGTTCGGGTCGCTGCGCGGGGATCTGGATTGGGTGGTGATGAAGGCGCTCGAGAAGGATCGGGCGCGGCGGTATGGAACGGCGGACGGGTTGGCGGCGGATCTGGAGCGGTATCTGGCGGGAGAGGCCGTCGAAGCGGTGCCGCCGAGCCTCGGCTATCGAGTGCGCAAGTTCGTGCGGCGGAACCGCGGGCCGGTGGTATCAGTCACAGCCGCCGTGAGCATCGCAGCGATCGCGCTGACGTTTGTGATGGAACGCAACGCGACGATGCGCGGCATCCAGCGCGAATCAGAGATCGTGCAATGGAGCGGACGCATCAGCAGCTACGGCAATCGCCTCGCAACAGCATTAACGATGGCAGGTGATCGGGCCCACGACCCCGCCGTCGCCGAACTCGCGCGATGCCCCGAGGATCTGCGCGGCTGGGAGTGGCGCCATGCTTCGGTGCAGGTCGAAGAATCTCCACGACGTTTGACATCGCCGGCTCCAGAGGCCTGGGAAATAGCGCATGACGGACTGCACGTCTTGTCTCTGGAGACCCGCCCGCCAAGGTTGGAGGTGTACGACAGCCGGGATGGTCGCCGCGTTGCTGTGCATTCATTGTCGGATGGTGGCTTCTCCATGACAGCGCTCAAGGACGCCGTCCTGGTCCTCGGTAGCCGGGAGAAAGAGCGATGGAGGACCTGTGTGCACCTCCCAACTGGGAATTCCCACATGGTGATTCCGTGCCACCATTGGTACGCAGCAGGCCAGAACTATGCCACTTTCGACGGAAAGAGGTTCCGCATCCATGAATGCGCGACCGGAGAGGTTATTCAGGACTTCTCTGTCGATGTGAACGAACACTCCGAAATGGCTGTGACGCCATCTGGCCGGTGGATGGTACACAAGAAGGCTGATTCCGCTCTTCTTGGCGCCGATGGAGCGCCGACCGACAAGGCCGTCTTGATCGATCTGGATGATCCGCAGAAGCGGATCGACGTGCCGGGGACTCTCTGGATCAACGATTCGGGAAACATCCACCTCGGCCGGGGCAACTGGCTCTTCGATGAGCAGACGGGCGAAGTCGAGCTAATGCCGTGGCCCGAGCCCGCAGTCGAGATTTGGGACTATCCATCAGACCAGCACGTTCTGGCCCGGATCGGCAATGAATGGCGCGTCGCAGAGCTCCGCAGTGGGAAACCCGTGAGCCCGATCCTGCCGATTGTGAGAGGCGATGGAGCAGTCTTCCACAGAACGCCCCGGCCCGGGCACCGCATATTCACGGGTTTCCTGCGTCTCGACCCCATGTCCCTGGAGACTGGCGAGTGGCTCGGACCAGAACCTGGGATTCCAGACGAATACGCCAAGTGCACCGTTGACGGTTTCCGTTGGATAGTGAACCGCACGACCGGCCTCGAAGTAACGACGGCACGTCCACCTCAAGTGGCGACATTCAACGAACATATGCCAATAATAGCGCTCGCAACGGCCCCACACCGCGCAGCCCTGGGGATTCGCGGCACATCGAGGAATCAGGATGTAACCTTCGTCCCGGATACCGGCGTACCCCACCTAAGTAAGCGCCATCCTCCTGCACTGCAGGCGACCACGAGTGGCAACGGCTCGGTCAGTCTTCGCCTGGTCGAGGGTGAGAGGTTGGTCATGGTCGACTCCTCTGGCGCTGTCAAGGATCTACCCTCGACAGCGGCGATCGGCCTCCGCGCGATGTCCCTGGATCACACCGGAGCAAACATGGCGGTGATCGCCGGCGATCGACTGCTACACCAACCCCTGACGCCGAACGGAGCCCCCAGGGAGCTCTGCCGAGTCCCCGTGGGTCCGCCCACTCCCCCAATCGCGATCACAGGGAGCACCATCGCACTAGGCCAACAGGACGGGTTCGTGCAGGTGCTGGCGGATCGAGACAATCCACGCACGACGACGTGGCGTCCGGCTGCAGTGGCCGTGACCCACCTTGCTTGGAGTCCTGACGGCACCACGCTATTTGTCAGCACCGCCGACGGCAGTTGCGCCCTACTCCTCGCGCGGGACCTCAGCCAAGTGGCGAGGCTAGAGGGACACTTCGACGCCATCTGCGGTGCGGCATGGAGCCCGGACGGCAAGCGCGTGTTCACCTGCTCCCGGGACGGCACCGTGCGTTGCTGGCCGACCGATCTTCCTTCTCGCGGATATGTGCTGGCCCCCTTGCTCACCCTGACCGAACCCGAAATCGCCGGCCGCCCCACGACCCTTCTGATTACCCCGGACGGCGAACGCCTCGCCTGCGGTTACGACGACGGCTCGATCCGCGTCTGGGACTCCGTGCCGTGGAGCGAGCGAATCAAGCACGTGCAGCCGCTGTTCCCCTCCTCGCCGAAGTAGACAGAATCGCCAGGCCCGCGCCGTCATCCTTGAGTGCTTTCCCGACGCCAAGATCCCCGACGCCAGGAAGTGACATGACCGCCCCTGACGAGCCCGACCAGCCCTGCCAACCCGAACACCCCAAACCCTCGCCCCCACCCGCAGGCGGCACAACCTCCCCGCAGACCCTGCTCGCCCAGCTCTACGACCAGCTGCGCGCCGCCGCCCAGCAGCAGATGGCGCGCGAACGCCAGAACCACACCCTGTCCGCGACCGCCCTCGTCCACGAAGCCTGGTTGCGGCTCGCCCCGCCGCGCGAGATCCCGTTCGCCAATCGCGGCCACTTCTACGCCGCCGCCGTCGAGGCCATGCGCCACATCCTGCTCGACCACGCGAAGGCCAAGGGGCGCAAGAAGCGCGGCGGCGGCAAGCGCACCATCGACCTCGACACCCCGCTCGACCTCGCCGTCGACGAGAAGCTCGACGACTACCTGGCCCTCGACGAAGCCATCGAACGGCTGCGCGCCCACGACCCACGCATGGCGGAGATCGTGCGCCTGCGGTTCTTCGCCGGCTTGTCGGTGCCCGAAGCCGCGGCCCTGCTCGGCGTCAGCGAGCGCACCGTGAAGAGCGAATGGGCGTTCGCCCGGGCCTGGCTCGCCCGGTCGTTGCAGCAGGAGGAGTGAGGGGAGCAGGCGGTCGTTCGGTCGTTCCAGGGCGGCCTGGAAGCCGGGCACCGGAAG
>JAEUHU010000173.1 GCA_016793305.1 Planctomycetota bacterium | reverse complement strand
CGCGCCTCCTGCGCTTCGTCGTCCTCGGCTTCCGCACGCGCTCCCGGCGGCGTGGCTTCGGCCTCGAAGCCACCCGGCAGCAGGTCGACCAACGCGAACTGCCGCACCGGCTCGTCGAGCTCGACGTCGATGCGCAGCTCGTAGAGCCGGCCGCGGCGCGCCTCGCACACCACGGCGCCGGTCTCGACGTCGACCAGTTCGCGGTGCAGGCGCATGCGCGCGGCCCGCGGCGCGTCGACGACCTGGTGCTGCCCACGCAACTCGACCAGGAGACAGCCGCTGCCCCCTGCTTCGGCGACCAGCGTGCTGCCGGGCCGCACGGCCAGCTGCAGCGGCTCCGCCCCGACGACCACCTCGCGGCCGTCGAGCAACAGCCGACCACGCACGTCGGCGGGTGCTGGCTGTTCCGCGTAGTGCTCGGCGAGCGCCGTGAAGCAGGCCACGTTCTCCTGCGTGGTCGCCTCCCGCTCGGCGAGGATCGCGCGCTGCAGGGCCGCAGCCATCGCCAGCGTGCGTTCGCCGTGTGGTGCCAGCGCCCGCGCGGCGAGGAAGCGCAGCGCCTGCGAACGCAGCGGCGAGACGAAGTCACCACCCGTGAAGATGCGGACCACGCTCTCGCCGTCGTCGACGAGCATCGACTCAGCCCGCGCACGCTGGCCCAGCTTGGCGAGCACCCAGCCGAGACGCAGTCGCGCGTCGCCGTCGAGCGTCTGCGCGCACAGCCAGTCGAGCCATGGCTGCACCGGTCGCCCGGCCCGCACCAGCACTTCGACAAGGCGGCAGCGCAGGCTCGTGTCGTCGCTGTCGCGCAACCAGGATTGGCAACGCGACAGCGCGGCGTCGAGCTCCGCTTCGCCGACGGCGAGGCCGAAGCCTCGCGCCTGCACCAGGAAGTCGACCACGTGCGCCGTCACGAACGGCTCGTCGCGATCGCTGCCCGGCCACCAGCCGAAGCCGCCACGCTCGGTCTGCATGCCGAGCAGGCGGTGCACCGCCTGCTCGAGCCGCACGTTCGCCGTCAGCACCCGCGGATCCTGCTCGCCGAACCAGCGCGGCAGCAGCGTGCGTGCGGCCAGCAGGGCCTTGGCGACGCTGGTGGTCTGCTCGGCGCAGCCGAACGGATAGTCGAGCAGGCGCTGCAACACCGGGGCCAGCTGCAGGTCGGCGCGCGCGTCGCGGCGCACGACCGCTTCGACCTCCGTCCATCCGTCGCCGACCTGCAGTTCGCCACCCGAAGCGAAGTCGATGCCGACCAGATCCTGCCGCCACAGCGTGCGCGCGCGCACCGTGAACTCGGCCGCGACCTCGCGCACGTGCTCACCGTGGCGCACGCGCACGACGAGCCGCGCCGACGACGCACCCGGTGCCGGTTCGAGGGCCTGAACCGGAACCTCGAGGTCCACTTCCGCCCCTTCGGCGAGCTCGCGCTCGATGCGCAGCTCGCCCGTGCAGGCCAGCGCCCCTTCGGCGCGCAGCTCGACTTCCACGCGACCCGCCGGCAGCCGCGAGCGCAGCGTCACCGGCAGCACGAACGTGTCCCCGGGTGCGACCATGCGCGGCGTCGCCACCTGGATCGACAACGGCGCCCGCACCACCGTGCCGGAGCTCGCCGCGGCGAAGCCGCGCACGCCGGCGGTGACCACCATCGCCCGCACGCGCCCTTCGTAGCCCGACAGCGGGAAGCGCACCAAGCCGCGCCCCTCGGCGTCGAGATCGACCCACGCGCAGCGCACGTAGGGCCGGATCCTGTTGTCGATCGAGCCGGTCAGCAGCCCACCGCCTCCTTCGTCGCCGTCGCCACCCGCCTTGCTGCCGGCGGCGAACTGCATCTGCTGCAGCAACGCCGCCGACGTGTCGGCACCACGCGTGGCGAGCGCCCGCGTCGCCAGGAAGAAGCCGAGCGGGTCGGGATCGCCGTGGCCGGTGATGCGCAGCACCCCTTCGTCGACCAGCGCCACCAGCGCACTGCTGGCGCCCGGTGCGGCGATGGTCGCCTGCCACGCGTCGTCGGGATGGGCTTCGGCCGGCGCCTGCAACACGAGCGGCA
>JAEUHU010000116.1 GCA_016793305.1 Planctomycetota bacterium | reverse complement strand
GACCCGAGAGCGCCGTTCGTCCCAAGCAGACAGCGGTTGGTCCCTGGGCCGTCCAGCCATTCGCCCGCGTCTGCTAGAACGGAGCCATGGAGTCCACGGTGGGATCGGTCCCGAGACACCCGACGAGGCGAGCCAGCCAGTTCCTCATGGCCGGCAGTCTGTTGTTCCTGCTGCTGCTCAACGAGCTGCGGGAGGCATGTGGGGAGACCTGTGGGATCCGGTTCCACGCACTGACCTGGTGGTGCATCGCATCCACGGTCCTTCTGGCGATCCTCCTCAGGGTCGCTGCCATGCGCGGATGGACGTGGCAGATCACCAACCGCCGCGCGATGGTCCCCTTCGGCCTGCTGCTCCTGGCCTTGTTCCTCGTGGAGCAGGGTAGGGAGGGTCGGATGGCTTCCATGATCGCGGTGATCCTGTGGGGGAGTGTGATGTCCCTGGATGAGCCGCGCGGCGTTTCCGAGGAACTGCACCGTGCGCGCCTCATCGCGCTGCGCGCCCAGCTGCAGCCGCACTTCCTGTTCAACACGTTGCACGCGATCGGTGTCACGGCGAAGCACGATCCGGACGCTGCGCAGCGCATGACGACTCTGCTCGGGGATCTGCTGCGTGCGGCGTTGGTCGATCGCGGCGGCAAGCTGGTGACGATCGGCGAAGAACTGACTCTGCTGCAGCCCTACCTGCAGCTGCAGCAGGTGCGGTTCCAGGATCGCCTGCGCATCGAGACGGACGTGCCGGTGCGACTGTTCTTCGCCCAGGTGCCCGACCTGCTGCTGCAGCCGCTGGTCGAGAACGCGATCGAGCATGGCATCGAGCAGCGCCCCGGAGCTGGCCTCGTGCGGATCGCAGCGCGCGTGGAAGACGGCAAACTGGTGGTCGAGGTCGAGGACGACGGCCCAGGGCCGGAGCACGAAGGCGAGCCAAAGGACGTCGGCACGGGGCTCGGCGCGACGATCAAGCGCATCCGCCTCTTGTTCGCAGCCGAGGCGTGGCTCGAGCTGCGGCGCAACCGGCACGGTGGCACGACCACGCAGGTGCGCCTGCCGCTCGAGTTCGTGAAGGCGGTGGAGCCGTGACCTCGGGTGCCACGGCGGCGAGTGGCCCCCTGCGGGTGCTGCTGGTCGACGACGAACCGCTGGTGCGCAGCGGCGTGCGCGACGTGCTCGCCCACGAGCCGGATCTGGTGATCGTCGGCGAAGCGAGCGACGGCTTGGCCGCGGTCGCGGCGATCGAGGAGCTGCGGCCGGAGCTGGTGTTCCTCGACGTGCAGATGCCGGGCCTCGACGGGTTCGGCGTGCTGGCGAACGTCGACCCCGCCGTGCGGCCGGCGGTCGTGTTCGTCACCGCCTACGAGCAGTACGCGCTGCGCGCGTTCGATGCGCACGCGCTCGACTACCTGCTGAAGCCGTTCGACGACGCGCGGCTGCGGGCGGCGCTGCATCGGGCGCGCACGTGGCTCTCGCGCGGCGGCAGCCCGGCGGCGCCGGTCGAGGCGCTGCTGCAGCAGGTGGCGGGGGAACGAGGCCGCGACCGCTTCGTCGTGAAGCACGCCGGGCGGCTGCGGCTCGTGCACGCGCGCGAGGTGCGCTGGGTCGAGGCGCGCGGCAACTACGTGCACCTGCACACCCAGGACGGCCCGTTCCTGCTGCGCGAGACCCTGGCGGCCTTGGGCGAGGCGCTGCCGAAGGAGCGGTTCGTGCGCGTGCACCG
>JAEUHU010000135.1 GCA_016793305.1 Planctomycetota bacterium | reverse complement strand
CGCGCACCTGCGTCGTGGTCACGACCGGTCGTGGTGCGCCGACGCGCCGCTACTTCGCGCCGGGAGCGGTGGCATTCGAGTTGGCGCTGCCGCCCGGCGACTATCGGTTCCAGCTGGAACGTCGCTCGCTCGCACAGCGCCGGACCGAACTCGTCGGCGACGCCGTGGCGGCTTCGCTGCAGGCCGGCGAACGTCGCGACATCGTGCTCCAGCCCTAGTGCCTGGCCGTGGCCCACCGACGATCCCCGCTTCCTTCGATGCCCCACACAACGGCTGCGCTCGCCCTGTTCCTCTCGCCGCTCGTCCTGGCCCAAGGGCCTGTCGAGCCACGCACCTCGCAGCAGGTGGCGCAGGACTACCTGGCTGCCTACGGCCGGTTCGACCTCGACGGCCTGCGGCCGTTCTGGACCGAACGCACGGTGTTCGCCGATCCGACCTCGGCGGAGATCGGCGCCCCGGTGCCACCGACGCGCGGTGGCGACGCGATCGCACGGCTGCTGCGTGACGCACTCGCCGGACTCGTTGCACCTTCGATCGAGTACTCCGAGTGCTTCGCTTCGGGAGGGCACGCGGTCGGCATCGGCCGGTTGCGCTTCTCGCTGCCCGCCGGGAACCTGCCGCTGGCGCGTCGGGACGCGACCTTCGACCTGCGCGTCGTCAGCGTGCTGCGGATCGAGGGCTCTGCCGTCGTCGAGCACACCGACTTAACCGACTTCTCGAGCTACCACCAACGCCTCGCCGCCGCCCGCGCGGTCGCCGAGGAGCCAACGTTCCCCGAAGGTTCGCTGGACCAAGCGCTGGCGCAGGCGCGAGCTCGGCAGCAGCCGCTGTTCGTGCTGGTCAGCGCGCCGTTCTGCATCGCGTGCCATCGCATGGACCACACGACGTGGCTCGAGCCGCGGGTGCGCGCCTGGTTGTCTGCGAACGCGGTGACCGTGCGCATCGCCCCACAAGCGCTCGACGGAGTGGCCGCGAAGCTCGAGGTGCGAGGCTTCCCGACGGTGCTTCGACTCGACGGCGGTGTCGAGACGGCGCGGCTCACCGGCTTGCGGACGGCCGACGATGTCGTCGCCTGGCTCGCCGGAGCTGCACCGGCGCTGGGCGAACCCACGACGTTGGCGCAGCAGTACGACCGCGCGGTGGATCTGCTGCAGGGCGGCGCGGACGCGGCGGCCACGGCACGTGCGCTCGTGGCGGTCTGGATCCGGATCGGCGCCGAGACGGACGCGCCGCCGCTGCTGCGCTGGCTGCGCCGCGAACGCTTGCCGTCGATGCTCGCTTCGCTCGGCAAGGACGCCACCGGTCGGCAGGAAGTGGCAGCGCTGCTGGTCGGCTTCCCGGCGGACGGGCCCGAGCCCGTGGCTCCCGCACCGCTCGTGGCCGACTGGCTGGCGGTGCAGCAGGCACTCGGGGAAGTCGGCACGATCGACGCGTGGACCGACCGACTGCTGGGTTCGGCGGACGGCCGCGCGTGCCTCGGCCAGCAGCCGGCGGTGTTCGCTCGGCTCGTCGCGCGCGATCGCCTCGCCGACGCGGGCCGGGTCGCCGGTCCGCAGCTGTGGAGCTACTGGCTCGCGCGCGGCCGCGGGGAACCGACTGGCGACGAAGTGGGCGACGCGATGCCCGAGCAGGCGATCGCCAAGGACGCCGAACGGGCTCCGGCGATGCTGCAGACCTTCGTGGCGGCCTTGCGCGCGGCGTCGCGAACGGAGGCTGCTGCGCAGCTGGAAACCCTCGCGCGCCGTGTTGGCAGGTGACCGGCGTTCCTGCGCCGATGCGCGCTCGTCAGTCCGCGAGCACGCCGCTCGGCAACACCCCGAGCCCCGGCTGGTCGAGCAGGCGCAACGCGCCGTGTTCGAGCGTGAACCCACCGGTCGCGAAGTCGGTGGCGAGGTCGAGGTGGCCGTCGAGATCGAGGAAGCGCGTCGCCGGGCACGAGAACGCCGCGTGCAGGGCGGCCGCAATGGCGATGCGGCTGTCGTCCATGCAGCCCCACATCAGGCCGATGCCGTGCTGGTGCGCGGTCGCGGCGATCGCCCGCGCCGGACCGATGCCGCCGCACTTCACCAGCTTGACGTTCCACAGGCCGAACGGCCGCGGTGCTGCCGCGAGCGCCTGCGCGTCCGCTTCGTGGTGCAGGCTCTCGTCGGCCATCAGCTTGTCGACCAGCGGGGCCGGCAGCAGGCGCTGCGCGTCGATCCGGTCGTGCGGCAGCGGTTGCTCGACGAATTCGAGCCCGAGCGACGCCGTGCGCTGCAGCAGCGGCAGCAGTTGCGCTGGCCGGTAGCCGACGTTGCCGTCGACGCGGAGTGCGATCGACCGTCCGACCAGTTCGCGCAGGCGTACCAGCCGTTCGACGTCGAGCTCGAGGTCCTCGCCGATCTTGACCTTCAGCACCACGAAGCCGCGCGCGACGTACTCGCGGGCCTCTCGCAGCGTCATCGCCACGTCGCCGATGCCGATCGTCACCGAGGTCGGCAGGGCCTCGTGCACGCGGCCGAGCAGTTCGACCAGCGGCTGGCCGAGGGAACGCGCCCACAGGTCGTGCAGCGCCAGGTCGAGCACCATGCGCGCCCCGGGCGAACGCAGCTCTGCCAGCAGGTCGGCGAACGTGGCCGGCGGGCCGACTTCGCGGCCGCGCAAGCGTTCGACGACGGGCTGCAGCTCGGCGAACGCCGCGGCCATCGTGTCGCCGTTCACCTCGGGCTCGGGCGTCGCCGCCCCGAGACCAAGGCAGCGCTCGCCGTCGAGCCGCAGCAGCACCATGCCGGCTGCGTCGGTCGCGTGGTTCGCCACCGCATAGGGGCGCGACAACGGCACGGTCTGCTGCAGCAGGCGAGCCGCCGCGATCCTCACCGGCGTTGCTCCTGCAGGTAGGCGCGGATTGCCGGCACCAGCGCGTCCGCCCCTTCGAGCAGCGGGTACACCGCGACGAGGCCGGTGCTCTGCTGCAACTCCGTGCGCGCGGCTTCGCGCCGTTCGGCCGGCAGGTCCTGGTGGTTCAGCGACAGGCCGAGCACGCGCGTCCGGTAGAAGCGCAGCAGCTCGATCTCGTCCGTCACCGGCGGGATCACGTTGCCGAGATGTTCCTGGTCCTCGAAGCAGTGCCGCGCCGGGGCGTGCTGCAGGATCACGCCGCGCGCTTCGCCCGACAGCACCAGCTCGGCACCGCACGGGCCCGACGGGTTGCGCAGCGCCGACTGCCCTTCGAGGAAGATCACGTCGGGCGACAGGTCCTTGTCGCACTGCACGATCGCGTGCTCGAGCTCGCCGCTGACGAAGTCGTTCGGCGTGCTGTCGAGCACGAAGCCGTGCGGGATGCCCTGCATCCAGCCGGTCTGGCCGGTGGCGACGATCGCCGGCTTCAGCCCGGCCCGCTTGCAGGCCTCGGCGAGCACGTGGCAGGTGGTGCGCTTGCCGAGCGCGCAGTCGGTGCCGAGCACGGCGATGCGCGGCGCCTTCACCTGCCGGATCGCGCCGGTCCAGAAGTGCAGTTCGCGGCGCGGCCGCGGCCGTCGCACGTCGACCAGCTGCACGCCCTTCCGCGCGGCGGCGGCCGCGATCTCGGCATCGTCGGCGAGGAACTCGTGCAAGCCGCACACCACGTCCATGCCGAGCTCGATCGCCGCGAGGATCGTCGGCCGCATCGTCTTCGGCAGGACGCCGCCGGGCGTGGCGACGCCGATCACGAAGCAGTCGGGGCGCTTGCCGAGCCCACGCTGCATCGCCGCGAGGTCGGCGAACGTCGGGATGCCGCGCGGCTTGCCGTCGAGCAGTTCGCCGGCGTCGCGCCCAGCACCCTTGCCGTCGAGCAGTGCCACCACCTCGAAGCGGCTCGGGCCGCGCACCAGGCCGTGCGCGGTCTTCGCGTCGGGCTGCTGGAAGAAGGTGTCGGTGAACACGACCGCGGTCTTGCGCATCGCGGCAACCATACGGGCGCCTGCCGTGCGGCGCGAATCGGCGCATGGCGCACGACGCGTCCGTCCCGCACACTGCCGCCACCATGCGTGCTCCGCTCACCCGGCGCGACTTCCTGCGCCAGTCGTTCGTCGCCGGTTCGGCCGTCGCCATGAGCTCCTTCGCCGGCTGTGCGAGTGTGCGCGGCGGCCCGTTCGACCTGCTGCTGCGCGGGGGCATCCTGGTCGACGGCAGCGGGGCACCGCGCCGCACGGCCGACCTCGGCGTGTGCTACGACCGCATCGTCGCGATCGGCGACCTGCGCGGCGCGACCGCTGGTCGTGTACTCGACGCGGCGGGGCTGGTCGTGGCTCCCGGCTTCGTCGACGCGCATGCGCACACCGACCTGCGGCGCAATGCGCGCGCGCTGAGCAAGCTGCACCAGGGCGTCACCACCGACGTCACCGGTCCCGACGGTGGTTCGGCGTTCCCCGAACGGCAGGCCGAACCCGGCGAACGCAGCTGCGCCGACTTCGCCGCGTGGCGGGCGCAGCACGGGCCGATCGCGATCGACATCGGCAGCTACGTCGGTCACGGCACGGTGCGCCGCGCCGTGCTCGGGCCGGTCGGCCGCGCGCCGAACGCGAGCGAGCTGCAGCGCATGCAGGAGCTGTGTGCCGAGGCGTTCGCGCAGGGGGCGCTCGGCCTGTCGTCGGGGCTCGAGTACTTCCCCGGCAACATGGCGGCGACCGACGAGCTGGTGGCGTTGTGCGAGGTCGCGGCACGCTACGGCCGGCCCTACGTCACGCACATCCGCAACGAGGACGACAAGGTGCTGGCCGCGGTCGACGAAGCGATCGCGATCGCGCGCCGTTCGGGCGCCTCGCTGCTGGTCTCGCACCTGAAGATCGGCGGTTCGCCGAACTGGCCGCAGCTCGACCGCGTGCTGGCCAGCCTCGACGGAGCACGGCAGGAAGGGCTCGATGTGCACTGCGACGCGTATCCGTACGAAGCGTGGTCGACGAGCCTCGCGACCAACTTCCCCGGCTGGGCGAAGGAAGGTGGCCAGTTCGTCGCGCGCTTGAAGGACCCGGCCGAGCGCGCGCGCATGCGAACCGAGACCGAGCACGCGGTCGCGGCGAACGGTGGCTGGAGCACGCTGATGCTGGCCAGCGGGCTCGCCCAGGCCGACCAGGCGCTGCTCGGCCGGCGGCTCGACGAGGTGGCGCGCGAACGCGGCCAGGAACCGTTCGAGGTCGCGTGCGAGCTGCTGACGCGCGGGTCGGTGTCGATCCTCGGCTTCGGCATCGCGACCGCCGACATGGACCGCATCCTGACGCAGCCGTTCTGCCTGATCGCGTCGGACGGCAGCGGGCTCACCGCCAGCGGGCGCACCGGCCATCCACGCTCGTTCGGCGCGTTCCCGCGGGCCTACCGTCGCTACGTGCGCGAGCTTTCGGCGATGTCGCTCGAGACGTTCGTGCACAAGGCGACGGCGCTGCCAGCCCGCGTGCTCGGGCTCGCGGATCGCGGCATGCTGGCCGAAGGCCGGCTCGCCAGCGTGGTGGTGTTCGACCCCGAATGCTTCACCGACCGCGCCACCTGGCTCGAGCCGCAGCGCTACGCCGAGGGCGTGCGGTACCTGCTGGTGAACGGGGCGCTGGCGGTCGACGACGGGATGCCGACCGAGGCGATGGCGGGCAGGGTGGTGCGGCGGCCCGGTTGACCAACGGGGTCGCGTGGCTCCGTGCTTGCGAGCGACGCGAGCCGCCCTTCGAATGGGCCTCGGCGGCGTCCACGGGAGGTTCCGGGACCGTCGGATCGAGTCATGCGCCAAGCTCCCGTCGTTGCTCTCGCGTTCGCTGCGGCGCTCGCAAGCCGTGCTCCGGCCCAGAACGTCACCCTGCCGGCACAGCTGCAGTTCCGCATGGATCTCGAGGCGCTTTCGGGTGGTGGAGGCGAGACCGGCTGGTCTTTGGCGTGGGCCGTGCCGGAACTCGCGGCGATGGGGCGAGCGCTCGCCGGGCGCGGGTTCGAGACCTTCGTCGCGCTGCGGCGCTGCGCGTCGATCCGCGACCTCACGCGGGTGCAGCTGCCGTGGGGCGAGATCGACGCGGCGCAGGTGCGCACCGTCTGCTACGGCATGGACGGCGAACGGGCCGGGCTCTGCACGGTCCTCGAGTTCCGACCCGACGACGCCGGTCGTGCGGCGGCGTTGTTCGATGCGGAAGCCGCGCGTCTCGAACGGGCGGGCGCCCGCCTGCTGCGCACGACGGAAGCGGACGGTTGGCGGCGCTTCGTGGTCGAGGGACTGCCGGGGCTCTGGCTCGCCCAGCGCGGTGCGTGCCTCGCCGAGGGTTCGGGCGACCTGGCCGTGCCGTCGCTCGAGCCGGCTGCTCGTGGGGGTGGCGGCTCGTTCACGATGACCAGCATGCCGGTGGCCGTGTGGGCGAACGGCGACAAGGATCGAGCCATCCTGGCTGCCACCGGCTTCGCCGACAGCGTGCGGGCCAACTGCGAGATCGCCGTCGACGGCGCCGGCTTCCGGGAGTCGTTCGTCTTGCGTGGTCCCCTGAAGGTGTGGCCGCAGCCCGAGGGAACCGTCGCAGGGGCGCCGATGCCCAGCCTGGCCGAGCCGTGGTTGTGTGCGCGTGCCGCGTTCGAACCCGGCTGGCTCGTCGAGGTGCTGCGCACCTACCTCGCGCACTACCTGCCGGCCGTCGACGCGTCGGCGCTGGCGCCGCTGCTCGAACGGCTGGACGGACGCATCGGCCTGTCGATCGGTGCGCCGGCGATCGGTCGCTTCGTGCCGCGCTTCGGGCTCGTGCTCGGCGTGACGGACAGCGCCGCGCTGGCGCGAGAATTCACGGCGCGGGCCCGCGCGGCCGCGGGCAGCGGCTGGACGGTCGAGGAGGGCCCGACCGGCCCGTTCGTCTCGTGGGGGAAGGACTCGTTGCCGCCCACGCTGCGACCGAGCTTCGCGGTCGCCGACGGCGCGGTCCTGTTCGCCGAGACACCCGCGACCTTGCGTTCGCTGCAGACCAGCCAAGCGAGCTGTGACGATCCGTTCCAGGGAACGACGGCCATGGGCGGCGGAATGCCCGCCGGGGCGCGCGTGCTGGGCGACTGCTGGTTCGATTGCGCAGCGATCTACCGGGGGGCGGCGGCCGCTTGGGGCACGCAGCTGTTCGCGGCGGCGTTGCTGCCGAACCTCGATTCCCCGCTCCATCGGGTCACGTCGATCGTCGAGGTCGACGACCTCCCCGACCCCGACGACGTGGCACCAGCACTCGGCCAGGGCCGTGCCGTGCTCTACGTCGGTGCGGACGAACTGGGCATGCGCGTCGAGGCCCCGGTCCTCGGCCCGGTGCTGACCGCTGCCTGGGCAACGGGCACCGCCTTGGTGCCGCGCGTCGTGGCGATCGCCCTCGAGCAGAGGATGCGTTCGGCGATGGTCGAGGCGACGATGGCGCGGGCGCAACGGCTCGGCGAGGCCTTGGTCCGCTACAAGAAGCAGAACGGCGATCGACTGCCCGGTGAGATCGGCGACCTCGTGCCGCTGTTGCCACCCGGCGACGACGAACCGCTGCTCGCCCCGCACGCCCCAGCGTCCTTGCCGCTGTCGGTCCATGGTCCAGACGGGAAGCTGGGCGAGGTGCAGAGCTCGTTCCAACGTCCGCGTACCGACTTGGTCGTGGCTCCGGTGGCCAGGGGCCTGGAGCCGGTGCGGCTGCCGCGGGTGCCCGATCGCCGCGAGCTGCCGGTGTTCGCGTTCTGCGGCGGCGGCTACCTGGGTCATCACCTGGTGGTCCGCAGCAACGGCGACGTCGCCTGGATCCCGTCGGAGCGTTTGCTGAAGGCGATCCTCGGCGAACCGAAGTGACCGGACGAAGCCCGATCCGTCGGCATGATGCCGAAGTGGCCATGCCTTCTCCGTCCGCGCGCCGGCGTGGCAGCGGCGCCCGAGACGTTCCGCGCCCGGTAGCCTCGCCGGTTCCGGCGCTCGGAAGCGGGCACTCTGTCCCGGTTTCGCACGCCGCCAGCCGCCACCTGTTCGGATTGCGGCCGCTTCGGGTCGTCGTCCCCAGTGGCCTCGGGGTTGCCGTTGGTACCGGGAGCGCCTTGTTCCCTCGCGCCGAGACTCGACCATGCAACGATCCTCTCGAACGTCCAGCTCCTCGCCCGCACCGCCCTGCTCGCCTGCACCGCGGTGCCCCTCGCCGCCCAGAGTCCCTCGCCGGACCGTGAGGCTCAGCCTGGCCCTGGTTCGCAGGTGCCGTACCAGTCGTCGTCGACGGTGTACCCGGCGAGGCACTCGAGCCCACCCCGTCCGTCCATCTTGAAGCGATCCGAGGTGCGGCGCGTGAACCAGCGCGGCCAGATGCCGCTGGCCCACGCGTCGTGCGGGTCTTGGGGCACCGGGTCCTCGCGTTCGAACGGGGTCGCCAACGCCGGGTCGAGGCCGAGCCAGCGCACCAGCTCGTCGAACGCGGTGCGCGGGGCGGCGCGTGCGGCTTCGAAGCGCAGCGTGAACGGATCGCGCCCGGGCTCGCCGGGATGGTCCTGGCCCCACGCCAGTGCTTCGAAGTGGCTGGTGGTCGCTTCATCCCACAGCTGCGTGCCGTAGCGCACCCAGTCGTAGTCGCGCAGCAGCAGCCACGGGTGGTGCACCAGCACGTCGTCGGGATCGGCGGCGAAGCGCCGTGCCAGCTCGGCCATGGCTTCGTTCGGCGGGTCGGCGAGGAAGCGCTGCAGCACCGGGCCGTGCTCGCGCAGTTGGCGCAGCGTCCAGTGCACGAGCACGTCGCGGCCGTCGCGCACCACGACGATCCGTTCGCCGGGCAGGTCGCGCAGGGTGCCTTCGACCGCGACCACGCCGACGTGCGTCGCGGCGGGCTTCCTGGCGTGCGCGGCCCGCAGGCGGTCGGGCAGGTCGCGGTACGCGGGCAACTGCGCGTTCTCCCGCCAACCGAGGCCGCCGATCGGCCCGAGGGGATCGTCGGCGGCGACCACCGCGATGTGCGGGTGGTGGGCCAACAGTGCTCCGCACCAGTCCATGCCAGCGCAGGGGAAGCCGGCGATGGCGAACGGCACGAATGGCAGTGGGGACGGGTCGGTGGCGGCCATGCGGGGGCAGGGAGGGAGTGTCCGGGACAGCGAGGTGGCGCGCCCGCTCGTTCGTGCGGTTCCTGGATGTTGCGCCATGGGAACCATGGGTTGGCCCGCGAGGGCGCGTGTGCCGCTTCCTTCGTCGGGCGCGGTCCGGTAAGCCCTCGGTGCATGACTCCGAGCAGCCCCGGCACCGTGCGTCCCGACCGGCTCGGTCCGGGGGCGCTCGCCGTGGGCCTGCTGCCGTCCGTGGTGCTGGCGGCGGCTTCGGCGTCGACTTCTTCTACTTCGACCAGTACCAGCCGCGGAAGCGGAGCGTCGAGGCGGTGCAGGACTTCTGGGCGCACGGGCTGTGGGACGAGCTGTCGCGGATCCCGAAGTACTGACCGTCCCGACGGAATCCTGCAACCCGCACCTGCCGCCGCGACAACCAAGGTCTGTGTGCCATGCAGATCCGTGATGCCGCCCGACAGGCGTTCCTGCGCTTCCGCGACCAGGGTGATCCAGGCGCGCTCGCCGCGGTGTTCGACCTCGTGGCGCAGCAGCTGCTGCTGGTGGCGAGCCACGTCGCCGGTCGGCAGCAGTCGCCCGAGGACCTGCTGCAGGAGACGTTCCTGACGGCGATCCAGCGCGCCGATCGCTACGACGCCGAACGTCCGCTCGAGCCGTGGCTGGTCGGCATCCTCGTCAACGTGACCCGCAACGACCGGCGGCGGCGGCAGCGCGAAGCGAGCGGCGAGGCGGTGGAGCCGGCGCCGAGCGAACGGGAACCGAGCGATGCGGCGATCGAGGCCGAGTTCCTCGCCTCGCTGGACGAAGCGATCGCCGGCCTGCCGGTGCCGCAGCGCGAAGTGATGACGTTGCACCTCGTGCACGGCATGACGCCGACCGAGATCGCGCACGCGACGTCGCGGCCGGTCGGCACGGTGAAGAGCTGGATCCACCGCAGCCGGGACTTCGTGCGGCGCCGCCTGCCGGCCAGCATGGCCGCGTCGTTCGGCGCGCTGCTGCGCGGCATGGACGGGCTCGAGGCGGTGCGCTCCGTGGTGGTCGAGGCTGCTGCCCGGCAGGTCGCAGCGGCGGGTGCGGGAGCGACCCTCGCCGGGACGAGCGCCATCGCCGCCGCGGCCATGGGCAGTGCTGGGCTGCCGGGGACCACCGTCGGTGCGAGTGCGGCACCGCGCCTGCTGTGGCCCTGGATGCTCGCGGCGGGGCTCGTGATCACGGGCGGCGCCTGGCTGGCGCTGCCGACGCCGAGTGCCGTACCTGCACCGGAAGTGGCGGAGCTCCGTGCGACGCCGCGCGCGGTCGTCGCGGCGGCGCCGGATCGCGACGCGCTGTCGGATCGACCGGACAGCCTGCGCGAAGCCGTTGCGCCACCGCCGGTCGCGGCACCAGAGGCGCCGGCGAGTGCCGTTGCCACCGCCACGGTGCACTTCGTCGGCAGGTTCGCCGGCGAGCCGTTCGCCTGGCAGGGCTTCGTCGTCGTGCCGAGCGAGCCCGACGCCTACCTGCGGGCCGTGCCGCTCTGCGCCAACGCCTCGGGTCGTCACAGTGTGCGTGGCGTGCCGTTCGGCACCTACCTCGTGCAGGCCGATCGGGCGAACAGCCAGTGGTTCGACGTCGGTCGCGAAGAGGTCACCGTCGAGGTGCCGTTCGCCGGTGTGGACGTGCGTGGGCGCGTGGTCGATGGCGACGGGCGGCCGGTCGAAGGGGCCGTGGTCGCGACCACGGTCGATCGAGGGTTCGACGTGCGGCTGCCGGTCGCGACGAGTGACGCCGACGGGCGGTTCCACGTGCCGGCGGCGCTGCCCGGCCGCTTCTTCGAAGCGCGTTTGCCTGGTGTGTTGCCGAGCGGCACCTGGCAGGTGCCCGAGGCCGGTGCCCTGGACGTCGAGCTACGGCTCGGTGGTGCTGGGGCCACCGTGGTGGTCGACGTCGTCGACGAACGTGGCCAGCCGCTGCCGCAGGCACTGGTGCAGTTCGGCAGCGTGCCGCTCGGGGCTGGCAGTGGAGGTGGCGCAGATCCGCATTCGGCCGCGCGCCTGCCGTTCGTCGGCCGCACCGACGCTGCGGGTCGTGTCGTCTGCCGCGAACTGCCGGAAGGTCGCGCCGTCGACCTGTTCGTGCGGGCCACGGAGCATGCGCCGCACCTGCACGAACTGGCCGGAGCGGTCGGCGAACGCCACGTGCGCCTCGAGCTGGCCGCGGGCGCTCGGGTGCGCGGCGTGATCGCCGGCAACGGCGACGACCTCGCGGCGAAGGTGCGCGGCGTCGGGCCCTGGCCAGGCGAACAGCGGCCACCGGTTTGGTTCTGGCCGCAAGGACCGGTCGCTCGCGACGGACGCTACGAACTGCGCGGTCTGCCGGCGGGACGCGTGCTGCTGCAGGCACGTTCGCGGGGCGGCGCCCTGGTCGAGCACGAACTCGTGCTTTCCGCCGGTGCCGTGACCGAGTGGTCGCCGAGCTTCGTCGATCGCGGCACGCTGCGTGGGCGGGTCGTGCAGCACGACGGCCAGCCGTTCCGTGGTGCCATGGTCGGCTTGCACGCGGCGGGGCGCGCGCCGCACTTCGCAGTCCTCGACGAGCAGGGGGCGTTCGGCTTCGACGGGCTGCCGGAACGCCGCTACGAGCTGACCGTGCAGTGCGGCGCCGACGCCGGGGCGCTGGTGCTGGTGCGACGCCCGGTGCCGAAGCTCGGCGAACCCCTGCTGGTCGCGCTGCCACAGGAACGGCAACCGAGTGCGGTGCTGCGCGGGCGCCTGCAGCGTCGCCCCGAACGGCAGGTCGCATTGCTCGACCTCGCCACGGGAGAGAGTGTGCCCGCCGCCGTCGACGGCGACGGCCGCTTCCAGTTCGAGGTGCCGCCCGGGAACTACAGCGTGGTCGCCGGCGGGCACCGCATCGTGCTGCGGCACGACGTCACGCTCGCCGAAGGGGCTTCTCTCGATCTCGGTGGCGTCGACGGGGCCGAGCCGTGTGACGTGTCGGTGCGTTGTCCGGCAGCGTCGGTCGACGCGCCGTGCGAGGTGCACGCGTACGCCGAGGGCAGCCCGGCCCTGTTCGGGCTCGTGGTGCTGCGCGGTGCCGTGGGCCGGTTGTCGCTGCCGCCAGGGCGCTACCGGTTGTCGTTGCTGCGCCAGGACGAACTGCTCGACCAGCAGGTGCTCGTGGTGGGCAGCGATGCGGCCAACGAGGTCGAGTTCGCCGCCGTGCCGGCCGCCGTGCCGTTGCGCGTACTGGCGGCACCGCTCGAACCGCAGCTCGATCTGCTGGTGCACTGGCGCATCGACGGGCCGCAGGGCCGTTGGTTCGCGGTGTCGCGTCGGCCCGGCGAACTGCCACCCGAGCAGGCCGCCGCACTGCTCGTGCGCTTGCCAGCCGGCGACTACACGATCACGGCACGCAGGGCCGGTGGTGCCGAGGTCGTCAGCTCGGTGTGCGTGCCGTGGCCCACCGACGGCAAGCCGCCGCTGCTGCGCCTGCCGTGAGCGGTTTCCTGCAACCGCGCGCGCGCCTCCCGATACCTGCCGTTGCGCGGCCCTGCCCCGGTTCCGCAGCTTCCCCTATCCTCCCGCACCGCTCGTCCCGACTCCCATGACCAAGCCCCGCCTCGACGTCCTGCTGTGGCTCGCCGCCACCGCCTTCTGCTCGGCGCCAGCCGTCGCCCAATGCACGACGCAGTGGCGCACCGACGGTCCGTTTGCGACCACCGGCCAGCAAGTCTGGTCGATCGCCGACTGGGACGCCGACGGGGCTGGCCCGCTCGCGGCGGCCCCGGTCGTCGGCCGCGGCTCGGGCGGCAGCGGCTCGGTCCAGCGCTGGGACGCGAACAGCAACAGCTGGGTCACGCTCGGCACGACGAACGGCCGGCCGCTGTGCCTGCTCGCGATGCAGAACGGCGACCTGATCGTCGGCGGC
>JAEUHU010000124.1 GCA_016793305.1 Planctomycetota bacterium | reverse complement strand
GTTGAGCCACACCTCCCAGCCGAGCCCCCAGCAGCCGAGCGTCGGGTTCTCCCAGTCGTCCTCGACGAAGCGCACGTCGTTCTTCTTCAGGTCGAAGCCGACCGCCTGCAGCGAGCCGAGGTAGAGGTCGAGGATGTTCGCAGGGGCCGGCTTCAGCACGACCTGGAACTGGTAGTAGTGCTGCAGGCGGTTCGGATTCTGCCCGTAGCGGCCGTCCTTCGGTCGGCGGCTCGGCTGCACGTAGGCCGCCTTCCACGGTTCCGGACCGAGCGCCCGCAGGAACGTCGCCGTGTGGCTCGTGCCGGCACCGACCTCCATGTCGTAGGGCTGCAGCAAGGCGCAGCCCTGCTGGTCCCAGTAGGACTGCAGGCGGAGGATCAGTTGCTGGAAGGTCAGCATGGCGGGCCGGGGATCCTACGGATCGCGGGGTGCCGGGCGCCACAGCGGCGGCGTCGACGCGCGGACGTCAGCGCGGTGCGGGCGTGCGGTCGGGGGCCGGGCGCTGCAGCGAGACGCCGTCGCCGCCGGTCACCTGCAGCACGGCGGTTGCCGTGGCCTCCAGGGACGTGAGCCGGACGGCGCCGCCGCCGCGCATCGTGCGGGCGAGGCATCCAGGCCCGATGCGGGTCCGGTCCGTCACTCCGGCCGCGTCGGTGAACTGCACGTCGAGCTGTCCCGGGCCGCCGTTGTCGACCTGCACGAACGGCTCGCTGCCGGTGACCAGCAGTTCGGCGGTCGCGGCCGGCGGCAATTGGAGGCCGAGTCGGTGGTGGCTGGTGCAGCTGGCCGCGACCAGGGCCAGGGAGAAGGCGAAGCGGCGGGTTCGGGGCATGCTGCTGCTACGTTGGAAGGTCGCTGGATATTGATGGATCCTCGCCGGAGCGTGCCTGGCTGCAGCGCAGGAGGCGGGCGCCGAGCCAGCTGCCGAGCACGTTGAGCCCGACGTCGCGCAGCGAGTCGAAGTGGTCGCGTGGGCCGTCGGGCCAAGTCCACTGGCCGAGTTCGTGCAGGAACAGGCACACGAACGGCACGCGCACCGCGAGGCGGTAGCGAAAGGTTCCGGCGTCCGGGTCGGTGACGACGCCGAGCACCAGCCCGACCCCGAGCGTCGTCGCGACCACGGCGGTCGCGTGCATCACCCAATCGCGCAGGAACTGCTGGCAGGCGCTCGGGAACCAGTACTCCTGGATGCCGACGGTGACCAGGCCGCAGGCGATGCAGGCCATGGCGATGCGCATCGGCTCGCCAGTCGGCCGCTGGCGCGTGCGGGCACGTGGCGCGACGGCTGCCTCTGCGGGGGGCGATGGCATCGAGCCGAGACTCTACGCCACCGGGCTTGGCGTCGATCGGTCGGTCATCGGCGGAGGACGAAGAACGCGATCGTGCCCAGGATGCCGCCGAGCACCAGGTTGTAGACGAGGATGGCTCGGCCGAGCCGGCCGCCCTTCGCGCCGTTGTATTGGGTCCCGCAGCTGCGGCACTTGACGACCGAGAGCAGCCGCGGTCCCAGGGCTCCGCCCCACCACGTGTAGCTCACCTTCATGGCGTCCTTGGTGTCGCACTTGGGGCACGGGTGAGGGGAAGCGCTCGGCTGGTGGCGCTCGGTCGCCTTCTTCTCCTGGGTGGGTTCTCTGCTCATGGCTCGGCTCCTTGTCCGCGGGTTCACCGACGAGGTGGCCCACGGGTTCGTTGGGGGCGCGGAGCCTAGTGGTTCGTCCGGCATCGCTCCACTCGAGGGAATTCGGGGCCCATCTGCTCGGTCGTGCCCGGCTTGCCATCGTCGATGGTGGCGTCATGCTGACCGCATGACGGAGCGCGTGCGGCCCTACTTGTTCTACGGCGCGACCACCGCGCTGTGTTCGACCTGCCTCGTCACCGTCGAAGCGAAGGAAGTGATCGAGGACGGCCGCGTCTGGTTGCTGAAGCGCTGCCGCCAGCACGGCCCGCAGCGCGTGCTGCTCGCCGACGACG
>JAEUHU010000110.1 GCA_016793305.1 Planctomycetota bacterium | reverse complement strand
GGTCGTCGGCGTGGGCCGGCACCACCAGCGGTGCCCGATCGAGCACGACGGCGCCGGCGAGCGTTTGCAGTTCGGCACACGCCGCCGCGAGTTCCGCGGCCGACAAGCCGCGCGGCTGCGCGGGCGCAGCCATCGGCGACTACTTCTTCAGTTCCTCGACCGGATCGTAGATCCAGTTGATGGCGGCGTAGTCGTACTTGACCAGGCCCTCGGGGAAGAACAGGCCGAGCTCGCGCGCCGCGGCGTCCGGGCTGTCGCTGCCGTGGACCAGGTTGTAGCTGCGGCTGACGCCGTAGTCGCCGCGGATCGTGCCCGGCGCCGCATCGGCCCCGAACGTCGCGCCCATCAGCGTGCGGCAGATCTTGATCGCGTCGATGCCCTCGAGGGCCAGCGCCACCACCGGCGAACTGGTCATGAACTTGACCAGGCCCGGGTAGAACTTGCGTTCCTTGTGGGCTTCGTAGTGCTTGGCGGCCAGCTCCGGCGTGATCTGCATCAGCTTCATGGCGACGATCTTGAGGCCCTTCTGTTCGAAGCGGCTCAGGATCTGGCCGGTGAGCCCACGTTGGACGGCGTCGGGCTTCAGCAGGATGAGGGTGCGTTCCATGGGTTCTCTGCGGTCGTAGCGAGTTGAAGGGCGAACATGATAACCAAGACACCCGGTGCGGCGGCAGCGTTTTCCCGGGCCCGAGGGTTCCAGGCGCTGGGTTGCGCCTTGCTGCTGCTGGCGGCCGCCTGCGTGGTGCCGCCGGAGAGCACGTTGGCGCGGGCTTCGCGGCAGCGTGCGGTCGGCGAACTGGAAGCAGAACGGCGGCAACTGGAGCGCCGCCTCGAGGTGCTGCGGCAGACCGACGGCCAGTACGCCCGGGAGGCCGAGTTCCTGCAGGCGGAATCGGTCCAGCTCGATGCGGCGCTGCGCGCCCTGCGCACCGACGTGGCCCGTCGTCGCCAGCTGGTGCGGCACGCCGAACACGACCTCGCCGCGTCGGTCGAGCGGGCCCTGCAGATCGAACGCGAGCTGCAGCCGTTGCGCGACCTCGAACGGCAGCTCGCCGAACGGGAGACGCGCCACGCCGAGCTGACCGCGGCCCTGGCGGTGCGAACGGCGGCGGTGGCAGCGCTCGAGCAGGAGCGGGCCCGGCTCGAGGCCGAACTGACGCCGCGGGTGCTGCAGCTGCAGCAGGCCCTGGCCGCCGGCAGGCAGTTCGCATCGGAGCTTGCGGCGATCGAGGCGGCGCTCGCGGCGGCGATCGGCAAGCTCGGCGCCGTGTTGCCGGCTCCGACTCCGGCTCCAGCTCCGGCTCCAGCTCCGGCTCCAGCTGCGGCGCCGGCACCCGCGCCGGCCGTGGTGGAGCAACCGAAGGACTAGCGCCTCACGGCCACTCGTGGTGGAACATCGTCCCGGCGGGACGATCGACGCGCTCGAACGTGTGCGCGCCGAACAGGTCGCGTTGCGCCTGCGTCAGGTTCTGCGGCAGCGAGCCGCGGCGGAACGAGTCGAAGTAGCTCAGCGACGCGCCCATCGCCAACGTCGGCACGCCGCGTTCGGCCGCCAGCGCCACGACCTTGCGCCACGCCGCCTGGTTCTTCACCAGGAAGCCGCCGAGCTCGGCGTCGAGCAGCAGGTTGCCGAGCTTCTTCTGCTTGCCGTAGGCCTGCTGGATGCTGCGCAGGAAGCGCGCGCGGATGATGCAGCCGCCCTTCCAGATGCGGGCGATCTCGCCGAGGTCGAGGCCCCACTTCTTGTCTGCGTCGGCGGTGGCCAGCAGGTCGAGGCCCTGCGCGTACGAGCAGATCTTGCTGCAGTAGAGGGCGTCGCGCACCGCGTCGAGCAGGCCCTGCACCGGCGCCTGCGCCGTGGGACCGGGCAGCTGCTGCTGTGCGGCGACCCGCTGTTCCTTCATCGCCGACAGGCAGCGCGCCTCGACGGCGGCGTGCATCGTCGGTGCCGGGATGCCATAGCGCAGCGCCATCTCGCTGGTCCACTTGCCGGTGCCCTTCTGGCCGGCGCGGTCGACGATCACGTCGACCATCGGCTTCTTGGTCTCGGGGTCGACCGCGCGCAGGATCCGAGCGGTGATCTCGATCAGGAACGACTCGAGGAAGGTCTTGTTCCACTGCGCGAACGCGTCGGCCATCTGGGCCGGCTTCATGCCGAGCACGTGCTGCATCAGGTCGTAGCACTCGGCGATCAGCTGCATGTCGCCGTATTCGATGCCGTTGTGGACCATCTTGACGAAGTGGCCCGCAGCGCCGGTGCCGACGTGCGTCACGCACGGTCCGTCGTCGACCTGGGCGGCGATCTTCTTCAGGATCGGCGCGAGTTCGTCGTAGGAGCTGCGGTCGCCGCCGGGCATCAGGCTCGGGCCGTTCAAGGCGCCTTCTTCGCCGCCCGACACGCCCATGCCCGTGAAGCGGAACCCCTTCGCCAGCAGCTCGCGGCCGCGGCGTTCGGTGTCGTCGGGGTGGCTGTTGCCGGTGTCGACGATCAGGTCGCCGGGTTGCAGGACCGGCAGGAACGTGGCGATCGTGTCGTCGACCGGCTGCCCGGCCTTGACCAGCAGGATCAGCTTGCGCGGTCGCACCAACGACGCGGCGGCCTCCTGCGGCGTCCTGGCGCCGAACATCCGGTAGTCGGGGCCGCAGCGGGCGAGCGTGGCCTCGGTCTTGTCGTACGACCGGTTGTAGACGGTGACCGGGAAGCCGTTGCGGGCGATGTTGAGAGCCAGGTTCTGGCCCATCGTGGCCAGACCGACGACGCAGATTTGGGAAGTGGCTTGCATGCAGGGCGCGGTCTCGAGGCTGCGCACTGTAGCGGATCGGGCCGGAATCCCCTCGCGTGCTTTTCGCCGCTCGCCCCGTTGCCACCGGGGTTCCACGAGCCGTTGGGCTGCGTTCAGCGGGGGCCGGTCGTCGTCGAGGGGACCGCCTGGTTGCGCTGCCGCATCAGCCACTGCGGCCAGCTGCGCGGGTCGGCGCCCGGGTCTTGCGAGGTCAGCCGGCGCAATGCCTGGCGGTAGGAGTCGACGATCACCGGCACGCTGAACACCGCGTGGACGGTGACGTCCATCACCATGCCGGAGTGCAGCGTGTCGATCTGGGGATCGGCGATGAACGAGGCGGCCGCCACCTCGACGTCGAAGTCGCGCACGTAGGCCCGCTGTTCGATGATGGCGATGTGGCCGCGCACGCTGCCGTCGGCTCCGTCGTCGGCGGCGAGACCCTTGGCCGCGTGGGGGGCCGCCAGCACCAACAGCTTCACGGCGGCGGGATTGCCGAGTTCGCCGAGTGCCTCGGCGGTGCGGATGCGCACCTTGGCGTTCTGGTGGGCGAGGCCGGTGGCCAGGTAGTCGACGTCGGCGTCGGCGAGGGGCCGGGACATGGCGACGGCGGCGGCGCGCACGTCGCTGTTGGCGTCGAGGATCGCGGTGCGCAACACGAAGCGGTCGTTGCCGGCGAGGTTGCGCCGTTCGAGGGCGCGCAGCGCGCCGATGCGACAGGCTGGGGTCGGATTGGTCCGCGCCTGCCGACGCAGGTCCTCGTCGGCGTTGCTCTCGCGCACCAGCAGTTCCTCGATGGCGGCACTGCGGCTCGGGCGTGCGTCGTGACGCAGGGCGGCGAGCAACTCCTGCACGCGGAGGCGCGTCGGGGCGGCGCGGTGCCGCAGCGGCAGCAATTCGGGACCGAGCTGGGCCAGGAAGTCGGCGAGGTGGCGGTCGAGTGCTTCTTCGGTCGCCGCGTCGGCGGTGCGGTGCTCGGTCCCGCCGAGGGCCAGGGCCCGGTCCAGGTGCTGCCAGAGCTCCGGTTCGAGTCCGAAGGCGCGGGCCTGCGCGGCCAGCTGCAGGTGGGCGAAGCGGGAATCGCCGGCGCTCCGGGCCTGTTCGGCGAGGCTGGCCCGCAGTTCCGCGTCCCGCCGGTGGCGCGCGACGTCCTTGCTGGCGACGACGACCACACCGTCGCGGGTCGCGATCTGCAGCTTGTCGCCGCGTTCCGAGACCTTGCCGACCAGCACCCGGCCGTCGTGCATGCGGACTTCGTCGGCGGGCAGGGCAGTGGTGGCGAGGCCGAGCAGCAGGGCGGTGCCCAGGTGCTGGAACCGGGAGCGCGGACGCGGCATGGCTTGGAAGAGCATCGTTCGGGTGGAGGTTGGCGCGGGCGGAGGGCACCCGGGCTCGGTATGCTCGCGCCGAAGCATGAAGCGTACCGAAATCGTCGCCGTGGGGCTCGCCCTGCTGCTGGCCGTCGTCGGAGTCGCGCAGGATCCCGCGGTGGCACCGCCCGCGGCGGCTGCCGCCGATCCCGTCGACGCCCTGGTGAAGGCGATGCGCGGCGCCGAGCAGGCGCTGACCAGCCTGCGCCTGACGATGCGGACCGAGGGCCGGCTGCCCGGAGGGCTCGTGGTGAAGACCAAGGGCACCCTGCATGTCCTGCGCGGGACACAGTCGGTGACGCGCACCTCGGTCGAGTACGAGTTCGCCGACGGGCTGCGCGGCCGGGTCGAAGCCGTGGAGACCAAGGACGGCATCACCTTGTTCGAGAGCGACCCGACCTTCGGCGAGGTGTTCCTCCACCTCGACGTGGCGGTCGTCGCCGACCTCGCCTGGGCCGGGGAAGTGCTGGAGCGGAGCGATCTGCCCGGCATGCGCGACGCGCGCGCCATGGCGCCGCTCGGCAGCACCATGGTCGCCGAGCTGCAGCGCCAGTTCCTGCTGCAGCCGACCGACCGCACCGACCGCGCTGGGGAAGCGGGCGTCTGGCTGCGCGGCCTGCGCAAGCCTGGCCTCGACCTCGACGACCCGGACCTGCCGATGGCGGACCAGGTCGAGCTGTTCGTGCGCGACGCGGACCACGCCCTGCTCGAGGTCGTGCACAAGCAGGGCGAGACGGTGGTGCAGCACCTCGTCGTCGAGACGTTGACGACCGGCATCGACGTCGCGCCCAAGGTGCTGCAGGTCGACGGCGGCGGGCTCAAGGTGCGCGAGGTGCAGCAGCACCGGCCGCTGTGGGAACAGATCGAGAAGGTGCTGAAGCAGGCCGAAGCGAAGAGCAAGGACGGCGTCGGCCGGCCGAGCCGCCGCTGACGCGTTTGCCGTGGCGTGGGCCTGCTCGCACCGGCGCCGTCGCCGGTTCGATCAGCCGCGGTCCTCTTCGGCGGGCGGCGCCTCGAGCAACTTCAGGCCCTTGTAGCGCGACACCGCGTAGTCGATCTCGAAGTCGGAGTGGAACAGCGCGACGAAGCGACCGGCCTCGTCCTTGACCACCATCGGCAGGATCTCGAGCACTTCGTCGGTGACGTTGTCGATCCAGCGGGCGCGCGTCCAGCCCTTGCGGTCCAGGCGCAGGTCGACGCCGTACTCGTTCTCGAGGCGCCACTGGAACACTTCCAGCTGCAGTTCGCCGATCGCACCGAGCACCGGTTCGCGGGCACCGAAGCGCGGCCAGAACACCTGCACGACGCCTTCTTCGCCGAGCTGTTCGAGGCCCTTGCCGAAGCCCTTGGCCATCGACGGCTCGCGCGGCGCCACCTGCGCGAAGATCTCCGGCGCGAAGCGCGGGAAGTTGCGCACCTCGAAGGTCGGGCCGCTGCTCAGCACGTCGCCGACGCGGAACATGCCCGGGTTGATCAGGCCGATCACGTCGCCCGGGAACGCCTCCTCGATCGAGATGCGCTCCTGCCCGAAGAAGCGGTGCGGGTGCGACAGACGCACTTCGCGCGACAGCCTCAGGTGCTTCGCCGACATGCCGCGCACGAAGTGCCCCGACGTCACGCGCAGGAATGCGATGCGGTCGCGGTGCATCTTGTCCATGTTCGCGGCGACCTTGTAGACGAAGCCGCTGAAGAACGACGCGTCGGGCTGGATCGCCCCTTCGGTGGTCGGCAGCGGGCCGGGCGGTGGCGCGATCTCGAGGAAGCGCTGCAGGATGTTCTCGACGCCGAAGTTCACCAACGCGCTGCAGAAGAACATCGGTGAGATCTTCTGCTGCAGGAACGCGTCCATCGCGAACGGCTGCACGCAGGTCTCGACCATCGCGAGGTCCTCGAGCAGCTGCTTGTGGGCTTTCTCGCCGAGCTCCTGGCGCAGCGCCGGGTCGTCCGGGCCGGTGGTCTGCACCAGCGCGCGCGTCGCGTTGTGCGCCGTGCGCTCGAACACGAACACCTGCTTGTCGCGCAGCGAATAGACGCCGCGGAACGAGTCGCCGCTGCCGATCGGCCAGGTCGCCGGCACGATGGTGATGCCGAGCACCTTCTCGACCTCGTCCATCAGGTCGAGCGGCGCCCGCGACGGCCGGTCCATCTTGTTGACGACGGTGACGATCGGGATGCCGCGGTCGCGGCAGACCTTGAACAGCTTGATGGTCTGCGGCTCGACGCCCTTGGCGCCGTCGATCAGCATCAGCGCCGCGTCGGCGGCGACCAGCGTGCGGTAGGTGTCCTCGCTGAAGTCCTGGTGGCCTGGCGTGTCGAGCAGGTTGACGCAGTGGCCCTGGTACTCGAACTGCAGCGCCGACGAG
>JAEUHU010000109.1 GCA_016793305.1 Planctomycetota bacterium | reverse complement strand
TGCTGGCGGTGGTGCTGGGGGCCGAACGGCACTGGCTGCGGTTCGCGAACCTGCCGTTCGGCTCGTCGCTGCTGTGTCTGGCGCGGCGCCCGGCCTGAGCTCGGCGACGAGTGCCGGCCGGGGCTGCGTTCAGAGCACGGTCACGATGAGTTCGTTGCTGAGCGTGAACTCGAAGCCGAGCACGTCCGCCGCACAGCCGCCGGGCACGTACAGATCGGCACCCTGGCACGCGAACTGGGCGCCGATCAACGCCGTGTTCTGGGGCACGGTCAGCGCGAAGCCGGTGGTCTGCACGAGCGCGAACGTCGCCGGGTCGACGCCGAGCTCGCACTGCGGGCAGATGGCGATCGGCGCCACCGATTCGCCGACCAGCATCCACGGCACGCCCTGGATCTGCGTCAGGTCCAGGCGGAAGGTGGATCCGAGCGACGGAACGCCACTGCCGACCAGCTGGATCGCGCCACAGCCGGGCAGCGCGTTGTTGAAGTAGGGGCTCGGCGGGGCGTCGGCGTGGCCGAGGAAGAACGCAGCCACCGCCGTCTGCACGAAAGGCACCGCCTGCGTCACGTCCCAGGCGAGCGCGTAGCGATCCGAGGGAGCCCCGCCACCGCTGCGTTCGGACGCGACCTGCAGGTGGTCGTCGGCGGCAGCCCCGACGTTCAGCAACTCGGCGTACGACGTGACGCCGAGCGAGCTGCTGCCGGCGAGGTGCACGGTCGCTGCATGGGGTTCCGCATCGGGCGTGAAGATCGAGGCCTGCTCGCTCCACGCGACCACGAAGCGCGTGCCGTCGGTGTCGACCGCCGGGTTGGTCAGGTAGCCCTGCGGACGCAGCAACAGACCCGACAGGTCGACGATGCCGGTCCACGACGTGCTGCCGCCGTACACCGAGGCCAGCAGGTCGACGTGTTCGTTCTGCAGCGCGGTCTGGGGATACGTGCGCTGCCACACACAGAGCCAGTGCGAGCCGCTGCCGACGGCGTCGGTCACCGACGAGACCTGCGGCCGCGTGTCGGACCACGGCGAGGTGTCGATCGCGAACCGTGGGGAGTTGTAGCTGCCGTTCTTGCCGATCCGCCGCCCGTAGATGTTCTGGTTGCCGACCCCGGCCGACTGTTCGAAGACCAGGATCCACTCCTGCGTGCCGGCCTCCGGCGTGCCGCAGCTCTTCGACAACGTCGGGTGGCTGGCGAACGCCAGCAGGCTGCTCGCGGTGTTGCCGCCCGGGGTCACGACCAGCCCGTCGGTGCGCACGATCGTCCATTGCACGAGGCCGCCGTCGCTCCAGGTCACGCAGTAGTGGCCCGGCGAGGCCGCCGCCGGATCCGCGTCGCCACCGACGTCCGGGTCCACCGCGGTGGCACTGGCCTGCACCTGGAACTGGTTGCCGGCCGCGAGGACCGGGAAGCCGATCGGTCCGCTGATGTCGATCGGGCGCGCGGCGATGTCGAGGCCTTCGCGCCGGGCGACGCACAGCAACTGGTTGGTGCCGGCGTGGCTGGCGATCCGCGGCGTGACCCACGACACCTGCGACGGGTCGATGTAGTTCTCGACGATCGACGAGCCGTCCGGGCGGATCAGCCGGAACAGCACGTCGCTGTCGGTGGCGCTGAACCGTTCCTCGTACACGGCGACGTAGAGCCCGCCGGTGGCGATGGTGTAGGCGATGTCGGGGCTGCGCACCGGGGTCGTCAGGCCCGCGGTGGTCAACGTGAAGGCCTGCAGCAGCGGGTCGACGACCAGCGGGTAGGCCGCACTCGCGACGCACGCCGCCGGCACGGTGAGCACGTAGTGGCCGTGCGCGACCTCGGCGCGCACCGGCGTGCGCACGCCGGCTGCGTCGATCGCGATCGCCGCGCCCACGGCGACACCGCCGCGTTCGTTGGCGAACCGGAACCCGCCGTCGCCGCTCGGACTCGGCTGCAGGTCGGTGCGCAGCGCCATCGTCAGCACGAGGTCGCCTCGGCCCGGGCGAACGGGCACCACGAACGACTGTTCGACGTGCTCGGGACGCAGGTCGTAGACCTCGACCAGGTCGCCGCGCGCGAACTGCACCTGATGCTCGCCGCGGCTCGGAGCGGTGTCCGTCGACACCTGCAGCCGCCGTTCGCCGCACTGGACGGCGACCAGCTGCAGCGACAACGGCGCGTTGGCCGGCGCGTCGGCGCCGAGGAAGGGCACGAAGGTGAACTCGCCGCGGCCGAAGCTCGCCTTCCAGTCGCGGCCGCGCGCCCAGATCCGGCCGTCGCCGGGTTCGTCGAGCAACACGTTCGACCGGCCAGGGGCGGTGGCCAGGGCCACGACCGCACCCGGCGCTCCGGCCTGGCCAGGGGCTGGTTGTTGGCCGAACAGGACCGTGGACAGGAGCAGGGACAGCGCACTGTTGCGCACGACGAGGGAAGCGGAGTGCATCGGCGGGATCGGGCGCCGGGGGCGGCGCGGACGTCCGAGGTCCGCATTCGGCTGCGTACAACCGCCGTTCCGCAGAATCCGCTCAGTCGGTGCGCAGGGCGCGGGCCGGGCGGAAGCCGAGGCTCGCTTGCTGGGTTCCCGGCGAAGCGCCGAAGCGCCGCGCCGAGCGCAGCAGGTGGGCCAGGCTGCCGAAGGCTCCCCCGCGCACCTGGCGCAGCCGCCCGAGGTCGTCGTCGGCGACCTGCTGGTCGGGTGGCAGGTGCCGTTCGCCGGTGCCCGGCGCCACGGGATAGGTGTAGGGCATCGCCGGCTCGCGGCACCACTCCTGCACGTTGCCGTGCAGGTCGTGCAGGCCGAACCGGTTGGCGGCGAAGCGGCCGACCGGGGCGTGGTTGGCGTAGCCGTCGTCGAGTCCGGGATGGAAGCGCCAGCCCTCGGCCATCTGCGCGCGCGCGCCTTCGTCGGCGAAGTTCGCGGCGCCGACCAGCGAGGCGATGTCCGCGCCGGTCGACCAGGGTGTGCTGCTGCCGGCCCGGCAGGCGTACTCCCACTGCGCCTCGGTCGGCAGCTCGTAGCCGCAGCGGACCACGAAGCGGCTCGCCATCGTCCAGCTGACGTTCTCGACCGGATGGCGGCCGGTGATCGGGATCGGACCGACCTGCTCGCCCGCGGCGTAGTTGCTCGGGTTGTCCGGCATCACGGCGTTCCACTGGGATTGGGTCAGTTCGTGCTTGCCGAGCAGGAACGGCGCCAACGTCACCAGGTGCGGCGGTTGCTCGAACGGGTTCGCGGCCGGGTCGTGGTTCGGCTCGCGCGGGTCGGCGGCTTGCGCGCCCATCCGGAACGAGCCGCCGGGCAGCAGCACGAACACCACCGCGGCGTCGTCGGCCAGCACGAGTCGGCCGTCGCGCTCGCGTTCGGGGACCACGCCGGTGTTCGGGTCGGCGAACTCCTCCAGCGTCGAAACCGGATCGGCGCCGAGCGGCACGAGGCCGAGCTGCGGGACGAGTGCCAGGCCCGCGTAGGCTGGGTTCGCGAGCACCCGCGCCGCGCACTGCCGCCACGATTCCGCCGCCGCGGGCGTGGCCAGCGCGAGAGCGCGGGCCTGTCGTGCCGTCACGCTGGCGATCGTCGGTTCGCGCGGTTCCTGCCGCACGAACCGCTCGAGGGCGAGCACCAGCTGCTGCAGCTGCTGGTGGCGCCACTGGCTCCCGGAGTCGGCGGTCGCCTGGGCAAGCTCCTTCGTGAGCCGCAGCAGCGCTTCCTGGTGTGCCGGCAGGCGCGCTGCGAGTTCGTGCGCCCGCAGCAGCCAGGCCTGCATCGCCGGCAGCTTCCGGGGTACCGCCGGCCACAGCTCCGAGTCGGCCTCGTGCACGAGTTCCTCGAGCCGGCGGAGGTCGGCGAGTCGTTCCCATTCGCCGAGCAGGTGGTTCGCCCGCTGGCCGAGCTGGAGCGCGATCGCGAGCCCCGCACCGAGCGCCACGAACAACGCCAGCAGCGCCGCCGCGAGGGCCTGCCGTCGCTTCGCCCAGGCCAACAGATGGCCGAACGGGCCGATCGGTCGGGCCAGGATCGGCACGCCGTCGAGCCAGCGCCGCAGGTCGGCGGCGAACAGGCTGGCGGTCCGGTAGCGAAGCGCCCGGTCGCGGTGCATCGCCGTGGCACAGACGATCGCCAGTTCGCGCGGCACCACGCGGTTTCGCTGCCGGACGTCGGGCTCGGGACCGTCGAGGATCTGGCGGTACAGCGCTTCGAGCGTCGGACCTTCGAACGGCCGTTCGCCGGTCAGGCACTCGAACAGCAGCACGCCGAGACCGTAGACGTCGACGCCGCGGTCGGCGCGTTCGGGTTCGGCGGCGAGCAGCTCCGGCGCCAGGTAGGCCGGTGTGCCGAGCGTCTCGCCGGTGCGGGTGAACACGGCGTCGTCGCCCACCCAACGGGCCAGGCCGAAGTCGAGCAGCACCGGCTGGTCGTTGGCGGCCAGCATCACGTTCTGCGGCTTGACGTCGCGATGCAGCACGCCGGCTTCGTGGGCGGCGTGCAGGGCTTCGGCGATCGCCACGACGATCCTCGCGACCCGGACGAGGCGGGCGTGGCGGTCGGGTCCGGCCGCGGGCAAGAGGGACGGGATCGCGTCGGCGAGCGGCTCGCCGGGCACGAAGCGCATCACCAGGTAGGGCAGGCCGCCGACCTCGCCGACCGCCAGCACCGGACAGATGCCGGGATGGTCGAGTCGCGCTGCCAGTTGGGCTTCGCGGCGGAATCGCTCGAGCCCGTCCTCGCTCGCGAACACCACGCTGCGCAGCAGCTTGATCGCGACCGGACGACCGAGCCGCTGGTCTTCGGCCAGCCACACGTCGCCCTGACCACCGCGGCCGAGCCGGTGCACCAGCCGGTAGTCGCCCAGCGCCGGGATCGGCGGGACCTCGGCCGAGGGCGTCGCCGGCCCGCGCGGCTCCGTCGTCGAGGCCCAGGCGGCGCGGATCGCCTCGGCATGGCCAGGGAAGCGCTGCAGGTAGTCGTCGAGCGGCCGTTCGACGCCCTGCGCCAGGTCGTCGAGCCGCTGCCGGAGGAAGGCAGCGACGAAGGCATCGGCGTCGTCGGTGGGGGCGCTCACGAGGACCGGCGACGATAGCATCCGCGCTCCCGGCTGCGGACCTGCGCGCGATGAGCCACTCCCCGAACTCCGAGACGTCCGTGGTGCTGCAGGCCGCGATCGACGGCGATGCCGACAGCCTGGGTTGGCTGGTGGCGCACCTGTCTCCGTTGCTGCTGGCCCAGGCCCGCTGGCGGCTGCACGGTGGACTCGCGCGCCACGTCGAACCGGACGACCTGGTGCAGGACGCGTGGCTGGTGGCGTTGCCGCGGCTCGGCGAACTGGTGCCGCGCGACGGCCGCCGCACGCCGGTGCTGCTGCGCTTCCTGGCGACCACGATCCTGCACCGCGTCAACAACCTCGCGCGCGAGGTGTTGCGCAAGAAGGTGCCCGCGGCCCCGTCGGCGGCGCCGGCCGACCCTCGCACCGGCGTGGTCACCGCGGCGATCCGCGCCGAACGGCGCACCCACCTGCTGGCGACGATCGAGCAGCTCGAGCCGATCGACCGCGACGTGCTGCTCCTGCGTGGCGTCGAACAGCGTTCGCAGGCCACCACGGCCGAGCTGCTCGGCATCCAGGGCGACGCGGTGGCGATGCGGTTCTCGCGGGCCTTGCGACGGCTGCGCGACCAGCTGCCGGCGTCGTTGCTCGAGGAACTCGGCGGCGCCTAGCGCGCGGTCGCGACTTGGGCCGTCAGGAGACCAACGGGCCGCCGTAGACCTCGTGGTAGTCCTGCATCGCGGCGGTGATCACCTGGTGCGCGCGCTGCTTGTCGTACGGCGTGATCGACAGCGGCGTGGTGTCGGGCAGCAGCTTGTAGGTCGAGAAGTAGTGGCGCAGCCGCTCGACCAACACGCTCGGCAGCTGGGCGAGGTCCTCGACCTCGCCCCAGACGAAGTCGTTCGACAGCACGGCGACGATCTTGTCGTCGGCCTCGCCGTTGTCGAGCATCGTCAGGCCGCCGATCACCTTGGCCTTGACCAGGATCTCGCGCGCGTTGATCGGCCGCTCGCTCAGCACGCAGATGTCGAGCGGATCGCCGTCGCCCTTCTTGGCGCCGGGTGTCAGGTTGCCGACGCGCCGGCCGCACAGGGTGCGCGGGATGAAGCCGTAGAGGCTGGGCGGCTGGCTGCTGGTGCGCTGTGGGCGGTCGACGCGCAGGAAGCCGTTCACCTTGTCGATCTCGTACTTCACGAGGTCGAACGGAGTGATCTCGACGTAGGCCTGGACGATCTCGGGCGGCTTCGGGCCCGGCGCGATGCCGTGCCAGGGATGCGGACGCCAGCTGTAGAACGGTTCGGGGAAGGACATGGCGGGCGAGCAGGATAGGGGGCCGGCGGCGCGGTGCTAGAGTTGGCTCGCAGTTGCTCGCGGATCGTGCGCGAGGTTCCGTGCCGACAGCGCAGCGTGCATGCCCGAACTGCCCGATGTCACCGTCTATCGCGAGCGCCTCGAGGCGCTGCTCGGTGGGCAGCGGCTCGAGGACGTGCGCCTGCGCAGTCCGTTCCTGCTGCGCTCGGTGACGCCGCCGATCGAGGCGCTGGTCGGCCGCACGCTGCGGCAGGTCGAACGGGTCGGCAAGCGCCTGGTGTTCGCGTTCGACGACGAGCACTTCCTGGTGCTGCACCTGATGATCGCCGGGCGGCTGCAGTGGTACCCGCGCGAGAAGAAGCTCGGCAGCCGGATCGACCTCGCCGCGTTCGACTTCCCGGTCGGCACGTTGGTGCTGACCGAGGCGGCGAGCAAGAAGCGCGCGTCGCTGCACGTCGTGCAGGGGCGGGAGGAGCTCCGCACCTTCGATCGCGGCGGGCTCGAGGTGCACGGGGCGACGGCTGCGCAGTTCGCCGAACGGCTGCGCGCGGAGAACCGCACGCTCAAGCGCGCGCTCTGCGACCCGACGCTGTTCAGCGGCATCGGCAACGCCTACAGCGACGAGATCCTGCACGCGGCAAGGCTGTCGCCGGTGACGCTGACGTCGCGGCTCGAGGACGACGAGGTCGAACGGCTGCGCCTGGCGATCGTGCATGTGCTCGACCACTGGACCGAGCGCTTGCGCGCCGAGGTCGGCGACGGCTTCCCGAGCAAGGTCACCGCGTTCCGGCCCGGCATGGCCGTGCACGGCCGGGCCGGTGAACCGTGCCCCGACTGCGGCCGGGCCGTGCAGCGCATCCGCTACGCCGACCACGAGTGCAACTACTGCGCGGTCTGCCAGTGCGGCGGCAGGCTGCTCGCCGATCGGGGGCTGTCGACCCTGCTGAAGAGGGACTGGCCGAAGACGCTCGACGAACTCGAGGAGCGGCGGCGACCGCCCGGCTGATCCGGCTCGACCTCGGGCCGCGACCTCAGGCGGAAGCCAACGCAGCCCCGCAGCCGTTGCAGAAGCGTGCGGTGGTGGGGTTGCTGTGCCGGCAACGGCCGCAGGCTCGCTCGCGCGGCATCGCCGCCCCACACGCCGAACAGAAGTTGGCGTCGCCCGGCTGGGGGGCACGGCACGCGGGGCACGCTTCGTCGCTGGTCGCCGGCCCTTCGCCACGCAGGCCTTCGCCGACGGCGCGCGCGGCGCGGCGCAGGCTGTCGGCGGTGTGATCGACCATGTAGTTGGTGGCGTCGGCGGCGACCGGGGCCACTTCGCCCGCGACGTAGCGCGTCACCGCCCCGAAGTAGCCAATCTTCAGCAGCATCGTGCCGAAGCCGAGCATCGGCAGCCCGACGAAGACGCACCAGAACAGCTCCGGCAGTCCGCCACCCGACATCGCCCCGAAGAACGACAGCAGGCCCACCGCGGTGAACGCGCCGCCGACCAGGGCGAGCACGAAGCCCACGGCGCGCAGCGCCGAGCGATGGGTCGAATGGGCGGGATGGTGCAGTCGGCGCATGGTTCTCCTCGGCACGGGACGAGGCGGGCCATTGCGCGGCACGAACCCGAAGATTGCAAGGGCGCAGCTGGTCGGCCGCACGCCGGCCGGCGTCGCGGCATCGCCGTCAGCGCGCGAACCGGCGCAGCCAGTCGGCTTCGTTCTTCGGCTGGAACACCATGTTCGCCTGCCTCGTACTGCCCATCGTCGCGTGCCCGCGCGGATCGTAGGCGTGGCCCGGATAGAGCACCGTGTCGTCCGGCACCTGGGCCAGCACCTGCGTCAGCGAACGGTAGAGCTGCTTCGGATCGCCGCCGGGGAAGTCGGTGCGGCCGCAGCCCTGCAGGAACAGCGTGTCGCCGGCGACGAGGCGCCCGGCGACCAGGAAGCACTGCGAGCCGGGCGTGTGCCCGGGCGTGTGCAGCAGCGTGATCGGGATCTGGCCGACGTGCACCACGTCGCCGCCGCGATGGGGGGCGAGGTCGCCGTCGCCACAGCCGGTGACGCGCTTCACCCACGGCACTTCGTCGTGCTGCACGTGCACCTTGCACGGACAGCGCGTCAGCAGTTCGCGCACGCCTTGCAGCGCATGCCCGAACAGGTCGCCGCCGACGTGGTCCTGGTGGTAGTGCGTCGCCAAGGCACCCTGCACCGTGAGGCCGTCGTGCTCGCACTTGTCGACCAGTTCGCCGACCGCGTAGCACGGGTCGACCAGCAGCACCTCGCCGGTCTGCCGGTCGCCGATCGCGTAGACGTAGTTCGCCATCTGCTGGGCGATGCCGTCGTCCTTCGCGAAGTCGCGCCCGGCGAGCCACTGTCGAAAATACAGACGCTGCTCAAGCTCCGAGGTGGGATGCTGCCGATTCATGCGATGGCAAGGATGCTAGAGCTCCGGCAGCAGACCAAGAACGTTGTTCCCGACCGCCGCCCCGCCGGGCGCCGGCCGCCGGCGCGGCGCCGCGCTCGCGACGGGCTCGTCTGCCTCGGGCTGCTGCTGGTGGCCGCCTGTGTCGGCCTCGCTCGTCCGCTGCCGACGCCGGCGGCCCTGCCCGGCTGGGCGGCGACGCTGCACGACGTGGCGCCGGCGGCGCTGCGTGCGCTGCCGAAGCCCGGCGAGCCGCTGCCGTTGCCGACCGATTGCGGCGTGCTGCTGGTCGATCCGTCGTGGCGCCCTGGCGCTCCGGACCTCGACGAAGCCCAGCTCACCGCCCTGCGCGCGTGGGTGCAGGCGGGGGGCCATCTGGTGCTGTTCGGTCACGCGGCGCGGCTCGTCGTCGACCTGCAGTTCGAGAGCGAACGGCCCGTTTGCCGCGCGTTCCGGTGGGGCTACGACCCACGCGCGGTGGCCGGCCGCGCGCAGCTGTCGCTGGTCGGCGTGGCCGGACAGTTCGCCGACTGGTTCGCCGGCGGTGCGGCCGATGCGCGCCTGGCCTTGACCGGGGGGCAGCCATGTACCTTGCCCTTGTGCACGTGGCAGAACGGGGACCCGCGCAACGGCGCCGTGCTGGCGCGCCTCGGCGTCGAGACCGACGGGCAGCGCGAGCCGTTCGGGGCGCCGGCCCTGGTCCACTACCGCGCCGGCCGCGGCGCCGTGCTCGCCTGCGGGCTCGTGCCCGCGGTCGACGACGCCGATCCCGAGCTGCGGGCCGCGGCGGCCGAGTTCGTGCGGCGCTGTGCGGTCTGGGCCGGTGGCGAGCGCACCGAAGTGTGGCGCTTCCCGCCGCGCACCGCGCCGGCGATCGCCGACGTGGACCTGTCGGCGAACCTGCCGCTGCTGCCACACTGGGGCTGGCAGTCGCCAGGCCCGGCCGCGGCGAGCGAACGGTCCGCGAGCGAGCTGCGCGACCAGGTGCTGCTGCCGAGCTGGAGTGCCGGCGCCGACCTCGTCGAGGTGCTGCTGACCGCGCACGATGGCACCGCTGCCGAACCGTGGCCCGCCGACGACCCGCTGCGACCAGCTCCGAGCTGGCGCAATCCGGCCGCCGATGCGGCATGGGCGCCCGGTGCGGTAGCCGAGCTCGCCGCCGAAGCGCACGCGCGCGGGCTGCTCGCCCTCGGCGCCTTCGAACCGTTGCCGGTCGGCGAGGTCGCGAGCGAACGTCTGGTGGCGCTGCGCTACGCGGCTCGGCAGTGGGCCGATCGCCGGCGCCTGGGTGCTGGCGCGCTCGACGGCTTCGCCGTGCAGGAGTGGTTCGCGGACGATCGCGGCTACGGCCTCGGCATGCTGCAGGACTTCCAGCCGGCGGCGGTGCTGCAGCGCCGCGGCGAACGCGTCGGCGAACTCGCCGGTGCGGTGCGCGCGCTCGACGCCAGCGACGGGGCGCTCGCCACGCTGCCGCTGCCGGGCCTCGGCTCGGGCTGGCGCGACGGCTACCCGGGCGACCTGTTCCCGTTCGGCGTGCTCGAAGCGAGATCCTTCGGCAACCCCGAGGATCCGGCGTGCGGTGCGAGCGTCGACTGGCTCGTACAACAGGGCAACGACTTCGTGCGCGCTCGGCTCGGCCGCGGCGCCGCCCTGTCGTGGCGGCGCTACGAGCCCGAGCGCTTCGCCGCCGACACCTCGCTGGCCGTGCACGGCTGGTCGCTCGAGTCGCTGCGCGCCGCGATGGCGATGCCCTTGTCGGCGACCGGCAGCAACGGCCTGCGGGCCGCGGCGGCGAGCTTGCTGCCGGAACCGCCGCCGGGGTTCGGGGCCAGCTGTGCCGAACCGGCCGCGGTGCACGTGCTGCAGAACAACCACCTGCGCCTCGCCGGCAGCGGCGGCGAACTGCAGCTCGATCCGCGCGGCACGGCGCGCTTCACGGACGGGGCCGCGGTGCGGCTCTCACCGTCGTTCCTGCGCACGCGCTTGCTCGGGGCCCGGCCCGACGGCAGCACCGCGGCCACGCCGCCGCTCGACTTCCTGCAACGCGGGCTGCGTGGGGAAGGCGACCATCCGCGCGAGGTGCGCGTCGGCAGCACCGCAGAAGCACCGCGGCCGCCCGGCGTGCTCGCGTTCGCCGAGGCAGGTCGCTGGCCGTGCACCGCCGTGTTCGCGTGGCCGGCGAGCGTCGGCTACCACGAACTCGAACTCGGCCTGCGTGGGGTGCGTGGCCACGGCGTGGTCGCGGTGTCGCTCGACGGCGTGCTGCTGCAGGCGGTGCCGTTCCACGACGACCGCGCCGAACCGCCGCTGGTGGTGCCGCTGCACAGCGTGCGCGCCGGGGAACGCTTGCTGCGGCTCGAGGTGCGCCATGGCGGGGCGGTGGCGCTCGACCGGCTGGTGGTGCGACGGGTCGGCGACGTGGCCGTGGAGGCTTCGGTCGGCGTGGTCGGTGGCTGCCGCGCCGAACTGGTCGAGCAGTCGGCGTCGAGCCAGCACCAGGAACGCCTCGAGTTGATCGGCCAGGCCGATCTGCCAGGGTTCGTGCTGCGCGGCCGATGCGACGCGGCGGCGCGCGGTCTGCAGATCGAGCGCACGTTCAGTTTGCCGGATCGCACGCTCGCGAGTCCCGACGCCGAGCCCGAGGCGCTGCGGGGCGGGTTCGTCCTGCGCAGCACCACGGGCCAAGGTGATCTCGTGGTGGTGCCGCTGCGGCTCGCCCGCAACGACAAGCTGCGCTGGCGCGACGGGGTGCTGCAGTTGCTGTCGGCGCCGGAACCGGGCCTGCAGTTCCGGATCGGCTTCCTGTGCTGTCCGGCCGGTACCGGTGCGGAACGGCTCGCGGCGGCGGCCGTGGAGCTGGCGGCACTCGACACGCCCCGCGAGCTCGAGCTGGCCGCCGACGGCTCGGCGCTGCTGCTCTCCGAACTGCCGACGCCGTGGTCCGAGGTCGTGCACTTCGCCGCCGATCCGCACACGCCGTTCGCGGTGCGCGAAGGATCGCTGTGGAGCTGGCGCGGCAGCCAGGCCGCACCGGACGGCGGGCGCTGGTTGCGGGTGCACCACACGCCGGGCGGCTCCGTGCAGGTGGTCGGTGGGCCGGCCCTGCTGGCGACCACGCGACCGGGGCCGGGCTCCGCCGGGCTGCTGCAGCTCGAAGAACCGCGCGCCAGCAGTGTCACCGTGCACGTGCGGCAGCAGAGCCGCCTCGCCGTGCCGTCGGTGGTGATGGGCAGCCCGTTCGACGCGGTGCTGGTCGACGGCGAGCCGTGGGCGCACTTCGACGGCAGCACGGTGTTCCTGCCTGCTGGTGTGGGGCGCCGCACGGTGCGCACCCAGTCGCTGGCCGGCGTGCGGGCGCCGCACGTGCGCAGCACCGCCGCCCCGCTGTCGGTGTGTCGCTACGTGCCCGAGCGGCGCGAACTGCTGCTGGTGACGCCCGGCGATCCACATCGCCCCGTCGAACTGCCGTGGACGGCGGTGCTCGGTGGGCCGGTGCCGGTCCGCATCGAGAACGGCGAACTGGTCGACGAAGCGACCCTGCGCCACCGCGACGCCGCGCTCGGCAAACAGGCGCGTGCGGGCGGTGTGCTGATCCGCTTCCGCAGTGGCATCACGAAGGTGTTCTATGGCGATTGACCGAACGACGAGTCTGCTGCTGACCGCGAGCCTCGGTGCTGCCGCGGTGGTGTTCGCCCTGCTGCCGGGGGCCTGGCCGAACCCGCTGCCGGAAGGCGAACTGGCGGAACCGGGCCAGGCGTACGAGTTGCGCCGCGCCGCCGCGGCCGTCGACGCCGCCTGCGTGCGCGGCGACGTCGACGCGTTCGTCGCGGCGACCACCGAGGAACACCGCAAAGCGATGGAGCAGTCGCTGTCGGCGCTCGACCGCCGGCTCGAGCCGCGCACGCTGCGCGAGATCGGGGCCCGCACCAGCCAGGCGCGTTGGCTCGACGGCAAGGCGCTGGCGGGGGAAGTGCGCGGGCAAATGGCGGCGATCGCCGTCGAACGCCCGGACGGGGCTGGCGCCCAGATCCTGCGGTTCCGCTGGGACGGGCGCCAGTTCCGCTTCGACGGCGCCCAGCATGCACCGGTCGTGCGCGACCAGCTGGGGGCGAAGGCCGCGGTGGCCGCCACCTTCCGCCGGGATTGAGCGTGGGCCAGGGCGGCCGAACGACCGGGTCATGGTGGCGACCGCAGCGCCGGCTACGCTGCCGGCGATGGTTCCCGCCGCTCCGCTCCAAACCCGCTACGTGACGCCCGCCGCTTGGGCCGTGCCGATGCGGGCGCACACCGACGCCCTGCTGGTCGAGCAGGCGCACCTCGAGAAGAAGGCCGCGGCCTGCGCGGTGCAGTTCCTGTTCCGGATCCCGGTCGCCGGCCAGAGCCACAAGGCGCTGTCGGCGTTGGCGCGCGAGGAGCTGGTCCACTTCGAGCGCACGCTGCGGCTCCTGCAGCAGCGCGGCATCGCCTTCACGACCCGGCCGCCGTGCTCCTATGCAGCCGAACTGAAGGCGCATTGCAGCAGCCGCATGCCCGAACGGCTGGTCGACGAACTGCTGGTCGCCGGCGTCATCGAGGCCCGTTCGCACGAACGGCTGCAGCTGCTGGCGGCGACGCTGCGCGGCGTCGACGACGAGCTGGCGAGGTTCTACGACGAGCTCGGCGCCGCCGAAGAGCGGCACGAGGGCATCTACGTCGAGGCCGCTGCCGAGGTGCTGCCGCGCGCCCAGGTCGACGAGCGCCACCGTCGCCTGCTGGCGCACGAAGCCGCGGTGTTGGAGCGCCTGCCGTGGGCCGTGCACCTGCACAGCGGGCTGCACGGCAGCTTCCTCGGGGACCTCGGGGCGGCCGGTGGCGCGCATGGCTAGCCGAAGGCGCTGGCGGCGCTGCGCCCTCGCCGTGTTCGCGGCCCTGCTGGTCGGCTCTGGCGTCGGCGTGCTGGCTGGCTGGCCGGTGGCCTGGCCGTTCGACGTGCTGATGAACCTCGGTGGGGTGCCCGAGCGACCCGAGCTGCGTGCGCCGGCCGACGGCAAGGTGCGGGTCGTCGTGCTGCAGCACGGCTTGTGGCGCACCGCGGCGTCGCTCGGCCGGCTCGAACGCACCCTGCGCGCGCACGGCTACGAGGTGCTGAATCCCGGCTACCCGTCGACCAACGCGTCGCTCGAGGCGCACGCCGAACGGCTCGCCGCGGCGATCGCCGCGCGGTCGGCGGCGGGGCCGGTCGACGCGTTCGCGTTCGTCGGCCACTCGATGGGCGGCCTGGTGATCCAGGAATACCTTCGGCGCCCCGACGCGGTGGTGCCGTGGGCCTGCGTCTACCTCGGCACGCCGCACCGGGGAGCCGTGCTCGCCGACCTCCGCAAGCACTGGTTCCTGTTCCAGTGGGCGATGGGCGACCTGGCGGCGGCGCAGCTGTCGCCCGGCGATCCGTTCCATCGGCGGCCGATCCCGTGTGCCGCGTGCAGCGGGACCATCGCCGGCGAACTGGTCGACGACAACCCGTCGATCCCGGGCAAGGACGACGGCACGGTGGCCGTCGACGAAGCGACGTTCGCAGGGGCGGCGGCGACCGTGACGATGCCGTTCGGGCATACGCGGATCACGTTCGCCGAGCCGGTGCTCGCGGCGGTGTTGCACTACCTGCGCCGCGGCACCTTCCCGCCGCCGCAGGAGGCACGCTAGACTGCGGCGCCCTCTGCGAACCGCGATGCCCCGATCCACCCTGCTCCATTCCCTCCTGCTCGGCGCTGGCTTCGGCGCCGCCGTGGTGCTCGGCCAGTACCTGCCGCAGTTCCTGCCGGGAGCCACCGGTGCCCTGCACGCGCAGGGTCGTGGACCGGTGAACGCGCCGGCCGACCCGTCGCCCGTGCCGGTGGTCGGCGAGGACGAACCGATCGTCTATCCCGAGGACAACGGTGGCAGCAGTTCCAGCACGAACGGCTTCCTGGCGGTCACCGGCAGCTACGGGGTCGGCACCTCGGTGCTCTACCTGGTCGACACCCAGAGCCGCCAGCTGGCGGTCTACGAAGCCCGCGGCGGCGCCCCGGGCCAGCGGCGGCTCGTGCTGGTGGGGGCGCGGCGGATCGACCTCGACCTGCAGCTGCGTGGCTACAACGACCAGAGCGAGTACGACTATCGAGCCCTCGAGACCCTGTTCGAAAAGGGCGATCGCAAGGCCGACAGGCAGCCGACCCCCCTCGACAAGCCCCCGGTGCAGCCCAAGTAGCGGCTGGCCATTTGCCCATCGTGCGCTAGACTTCGACACGTCGGTGCGATTCCCGTCGCCGCCGCGTCCCCTCTCCCCCCGACGGTTTCCGCTTTCCCCTCTCCCCCGTTCGTCCCCGACGACTTGAGGTAGGTCCGTGTCCGACAAGAAAGACGATTTCATGTCCTTCGATGCCGCCGTTCGTGAACTCGGCATCCAGGCGAGCGAGCTGCAGAAGCTGGTCTCGGACGGCTCGATCCGCGCCCATCGCCCGAGCCCGGGCCAGACCCAGTTCCGCATCGAAGACGTCGAGGCGCTGAAGTCGCAGCGCGATGGCGACAGCAACCTGTCGCTGTCCGACTCGCTCGAAGACGACACCGGCATGGTCACCGAGCAGCTGACCGAAGAGGACACGCTGCTGGCCGAAGACGATGTCGAGGAGGTGGCCACGCCCAAGCGAGCCGCTCCGTCGCGCGCCGCGCGGCCAGCCGCCGCCGCTGCCGCCGCTCCGGCCGCGGCCAAGAAGGAGCACTGGGCGGTCACCCTGGCACTTGCGGTGTCGTTCCTGGTGATGGTGTGGACGGGGCTCGTGGTGCACGGCATCACGCAGGAAGCCCAGCCGAAGAACAGCCTGTTCACGAGCGCCTGGGCGAAGAAGTAGCCCCGGCTTCCGGTGGCTGGGGGCTGGCGGCTGGCTGCTTGTGGCTGGCTGCTGATGGAGTCGCCCTCCACTCCCGAGCGTCCCTCCGATCGGCGCCAGGTCGTCTCGACCCGGCGCCGATCGGCGTTTCCATCGCATTTGGATTTAGCCAACCGGTTGGCTAGCTTCTGCCGCGCGAGTGCACTCCACCGGTCGGAGTCGCCGCCCAATACCGCCCGACGCGAGGGGGTCACCGATGAGACACACTTGGACGATCGTCGCGCTGCTTTGCGCGACTTCCTGCGTGAGTTCCGAAGCGCACCGGCAGGTGCTGAACGCCAACGCCAATCTGCAGGCGCAGAACGCCGACTTGGCCGACGCGCAGCGCAAGCTCGCCCTCGAGAACGAGCGACTGCGCAAGAACAACGAGGACCTGTCCAAGCGCGCCGCCGACGCGACCTGGATCGAGGACCAGAAGAAGCAGCTCGCGCGCCTGATGGAGCGCTTCCAGTCGGGCGCCGTCAGCGGTGGCGAGGGCATCGAACTGGTCGAGACCCCCGAGGGTCTGGCGATCCGCGTCGCTGGCGAAGTGCTGTTCTCGCCCGGCCAGAACACGCTCTCCGACAACGGCAAGAAGACGCTGAACGAGCTCGCCAAGCAGATCGGCGATCGGCCGATCCGCATCGAAGGCCACACCGACGACCAGCCGATCGTGCGCAGCCAGTGGGGCACCAACCTGCGGCTGTCGGTCGAGCGCTCGATGGTGGTCGCCGACTTCCTGACCAAGACCAGCGGTCTGAAGGACGGCAACGTCAGTGTCGCCGGCTACGGGGAGCACCGTCCGGCCCGCCCCGGCAGTGACGATACCGCGCGGCAGAAGAACCGCCGTGTCGAGATCCTGATGCTCAAGTGAGCCGGCGGCCTCGGTGACCTGCACGCCCGGGAGCAGACGCGTCCGCGCGATGGGCCGCGTCGTCTGGCTCGCCGTGCTCGGGTGCCTCGCCGGCTGCGAAGAAGCCGGCAAGCCGCCGCCCGCGACCCTGCAGCGGGTTGGCCGCTACGGATCGCTGCGGGACCTCGTGCTGTTCGCCAGCACCGACCCGGTCGACGCCGAGGCGTTGTTCGTCGACCGCTTCGAGGTCACGCGCGGCGACTGGAAGGAGTTCGCGGCCGGCGAGGTCGGCCGTGCCTGCGGGGCCCAGGCGATCCTCTCGGGGGGCGAGCCCGACCTGCCGATCGCTGGGCTCGACCTCGAGCTGGCCCGGGCCTTCGCCGCGTGGCGGTTCCTGCGCTTGCCGCGCCGCGACGAGTGGTTGGTCGCCGCCGCCATCGATGGCCGCAGCCGCTATCCCTGGGGTGGTCGGGACGATCCGTTGCGGGCGAACTCGGCCGAGCTCGGCCTCGGCCGGGCGACGCCGGTCGGCACCTTCGAGTCCGGGCGGCGGGGTGGTGGTGACCAGCCCTACGACCTGATCGGCAACGTCAGCGAATGGACCGAGTCGGTGCCGGTGGCCTGGTGGCAGAGCCGCGATCCGGTGGCTGGACCCGCAGAAGCCCGGCGCGCCGCGTTGGCGACCCCGGCGCTGGCGGTGTGGGGCGGCCCAGCCGGCCTGTTGCCGCCGGCCTGGCTGGTCGCAGCCGGCGGCGGTCGGGTGCCCCGGCTCGTGGTCGGCAGCGACTTCCAGACGCCGATGGACCAGCAAACCCAGGAAGTGCTCGCTGCCGACCGCCGCGACCGCACCGGCGTGCGCCTGTGCGCCACGGCCCGCGAACTCCTCGCCAACCTGCTGGCGGCGCCCCAGCGCGCCGAGCCCGACGACCTCGAGCAGCTCCGCCGGTTCGTGCGGCGTGGCCGGCACCGGCAGGCCTTGGCCGACGCGCTGCGCCGCCGGACGGAGCCAATGCCACAGGGGCCGGTGACCACTTGCCTGTCGGCCGAACTCGACGGCGCAGCGGCCTCGGGGCGATGACGCGATGACCTCCGAACGCGATCCGTTCGCGCACTACCGGGCTCGACTCGATGCCCTGGGGTGGAAGCCGAGCAGCGTGCTCGGCCAGAACTTCCTGCTCGACCCATCGCTGCATCGCAGCATCGCCGAGCAGGCTGCTCCCGGGCCCAACGACCTGGTGATCGAGATCGGCGTCGGGCTCGGCTTCTTGACCCGCGAGCTGGCGATGCGAGCCGGACGGGTGCTCGCCGTGGAGATCGACGAGCGGTTGCTGGCCTTGACCCGCGACGAGCTCGCTTCGATCCCCAACATCGAGTGGGTCCTCGGCGACGCCTTGGGCGGGCCAGGTCGCACACTCCGGCCGGAGATCGGTGCTGCCGCGCAAGCCACCGCGGCGGCCGGCGGGGCGGTGCTGGTGGTGGCCAACCTGCCCTACTCGATCTCCGGCCCCCTGCTGGCGGAACTGGTGGCTCTCGAGGTGCTGCCGGCCCGCGCCGTGCTGCTGGTGCAGAAGGAGATGGCCCAACGCGCCGCCGCCCCGTGCGGCCATGCCGACTACGGCGGCCTGTCCGCGGTGGTCCAGGCCGCCTTCCAGGGCAAGCTGCTGCGCCTCGTGCCGCCCCAGGTGTTCCGGCCGCGCCCGAAGGTGATGTCAGGGCTGCTGGGGCTCACGGCCCGCACCTCCGGCCCGCTGTTCGGCCACACAGGGGCCGAGCGACGCGAGTTCGAGGCGTTCGTGCGGCAGCTGTTCCAGCAGCGGCGCAAGGTCCTGCGCACCACGCTGCCGGCCGCGGCTGCGGCGATCGGCCGGTTGCCCCCGTTGCTCGACGACGCGGCACTCGGCGGTCGGGCCGAACAGCTGTCGCCCGACACCCTGGTCGCCTGGTGGCAGGCTTGCCGCCCGACTCCCGCCGTGGGCGGGGGTGGTGCGGTGCGCCCGCTGCTCTAGACTGGCTCGTCATGGTCGCGCGACGCTCGGCGTGGTGGTGCGTGCTGTTCGGCGGCGGATGCCTCGCGGCAGGTGCTGCGATCGGCCGCGTCTGGGCCGGCAACTGGTCGGCCGCCGCACCGTCGTCCGCCATCGCGAGCCAGGGCCTGCCGTCGTTCGCCGACGTGGTGGCCGCGGCCCAACCCGCGGTCGTCGCCGTGCGGGCGCACCATGGCGGCCCTGGGCCGACTGCCAGCAGCTCGGACTCGCGCGTGCGCGACGGGTCGGGCTTCGTCTGCGACACCGCCGGCCATGTGTTGACCTGTCTGCACGTCGTCGCCGACGCCCAGGCGATCGAGGTGCAGGTGCCGTTGCACGGCGTGTTCCGTGGCGAAGTCGTCGGTCGCGATCGCGCCTCCGACCTGGCCATGCTGCGCTTGCTCGACGCGCCGAGCGGCCTGCCGTGCCTGCCGTTCCGCAGCCGCCCAGGCCTGCGCGCCGGGGACTGGGTGTTGGCGCTCGGCAACCCGATGGGCTTCTCGCAGACCGCCAGTGCTGGTCTCGTCAGCTTCGTCGGTCGGCAGCTGCCGCACTCCGATTTCGGGGTGACCAACGACTACCTGCAGCTCAGCGTGCCGGTGCATCCCGGAAGCTCTGGTGGCCCGGTGCTCGACCAGCACGGCGAAGTGGTCGGCGTCACCACGCAGGAGGCGGCACAGGCTTCGGGCATCGCCTTCGCCGTGCCGAGCCAAACGGCTCGCTGGTGCATCGCGGCGATGCTGCGCGCCGACGGCGGGCTCGTGCGCCGAGGCTATCTCGGTATCGAGTTCACCAGCCGCAGTCCGGTGGTCGGGGGACGAGCCGGCGCGCTGATCACGGGCGTCCGGGCCGGCGAACCCGCCGCGAAGGCCGGAGTGCGCCGCGGCGACATCGTGGTCGGTATCGATGGCGACCCGCTCGCAGACGCTCGTGCGCTGCAAGAACGCATCGCCTGCGCCGCGCCGGGCACGACGATCGCCCTGCAACTGCTGCGTGACGGTCGGATCCAGGATCCAGTGCTGGCCGTGCTCGGGGAAGTCGGGCCGCGTCGCCTCGACGAACCCAACTGACGCGCGCTGGCCCGCTGCGGCCCGGTCGCTACCGTGACCGGCGGACCGACCGCGGGTCGACTCCTCGACCGACCATCGCCACCTTCCGCCTCGAGCCGCCGTGCACCGTTCGACCGCCGACACGATCTCGTTCTTCACCACGGGCCTGGTCCATCAGTTCGGCAACCTGCTGCTGACCATCCAGGGCAACGCGCTGGCGTTCGGCGGGGACGCGGCCAGTGCCGAACGCGCCCGCGAAGCGATCCTGTCGGCCAGCGATCGCGGGGCGCTGGTGCTGCGCCTGCTGCGGCATCTGCTCGGCGACCCGGCCGCGGTGACCGTGGACGCCCACATGCTCGGCGAACAACTCGTCGAGTTGGCCCGGGTGCCGGTGCGCGAAGCCCGGCAGGTGCTCGTGTGGGTGCCCCAGAAGAACGCGACCCAGAGCTGCCCGGTCGACATGGGGGAGTTCGTGCCGCTGGTGGGCGAGGCGTTGCGTTCGCTGGTCCACGAGGTGCCCACCGGGGTCCAAGGCACGGTGACGGTCGCGGTGGCACCAGCCTTGCGGGACGTGCACGTGTTGCTGCGGTTCGAGCCGGTCGCCGGCAGCCTGCCGTTCCCCCTGGCGCTCGACCGGCTGGCCGGCAACGTGGCCGCGACCGCCCGGCAGCATGGCTGGCACGGCACCTGCCGCCAGCTCGGGCGTTCCCTCGAATGCGTGCTGCCGCGCCTGGATCGGGCGGTGGCCGAACCTTCCGACGGCCTTCACGGTTCCTTCTCCATGCCTACCTAGGGTCTGCTCGACGCAGTCCGTCCGCGAGTGCCGCGCCGCCAGGGAGCGACCGGTACCTGCGCCCAACCGAGCGAAACGACGACAACCCGTGGCGAAACCCAAGATCCTGGTCATCGAAGACGAGCCCGACATCCTCGAGGTCATCCAGTACAACCTCGAACGCGAGGGTCACAAGGTCATCGCCTGCCGCAACGGCGAACAGGGCCTCAGCCGGATCCGCACCGACAACCCCGACTTGGTGATCCTCGACCTGATGTTGCCGGGCATGGACGGCGTCGAGGTGTGCCGGCAGGTGAAGGCCGACCCGGTGACGCGCGCCATCCCGATCATCATGGTCACCGCCAAGGGCGAGGAGAGCGACATCGTACTCGGCCTCGGCATCGGGGCCGACGACTACATCGCCAAACCCTTCAGCCCGCGCGAACTGGTGGCCCGGGTCAAGGTCGTGCTGCGGCGTGGGCCGCTTCGCGAGCAGAGCGGCGGTGGCGAACGGGTCGTGCGCGGCTCGCTGGCGATCGACCTCGGTCGGCACGAAGCCCGGGTCGGCGAGGAGTTGATCAACCTGACGCCGACCGAGATGCGGCTGCTGCACTTCCTGGCCTCGCATCCTGGCCGCGTGTTTCCGCGCGCCCACCTGCTCAGCCGCGTGATCGGCGAGGACGCGATCGTCACCGACCGCAACATCGACGTGCACGTGCGGGCGCTGCGCCAGAAGCTGGGCGAACACGGCGCGATCATCGAGACCGTGCGCGGCGTCGGTTACCGTTTCGCCGACGCGGGCAAGTAGACCGCCCCGGAGCCCGTCGGCGCCCATGACCGAACTCGCGTTCGCCCTCGCTGCCCTGTTCGCCGTGGCCTTCGGGCTGGCCTCGCTGCGCGCGGCGGCGAACCACCGGCGCGAACGGGCGGAGTTCGAGCGGGCGCAGCGCGACGGGGCGGCCGCGCAGGCGGCGATCGCGCAGTTGACCGCGGCGCTCGCCGGGGCCAGCGAAGGCCTCGTAGTGATCGACCCCAACGGGGCCCTGGTCGCCACCAACCCGGCGGCGGTGGAGCTCGCCGGCCTGCCGGGGACCGACCTGCGCCGCCGCCGGGTCGAAGACCTGCTGCCGTGGCCGGCCCTGCCACAAGCCTTGGCCGCGAGCCGCCGCCACCGCCGCGTCGAGACCTTCGAACTCGCCGTGGGGGCGGGCCACGGCCGCCAGCTGATGGTGCGCGTGACCTCGCTCGGCGAGTTCGGCGCGGTGGTCGGCATCGACGACCAGAGTCGCCTGAAGGCACTCGAGTCGCTCCGCCGCGACTTCGTCGCCAACGTCTCGCACGAACTGAAGACGCCGCTCGCCGCCATCCAGGGCTACGTCGAGACGATGATCGACGACCCGGCGATGCCGGAGGCCACGCGCCAGCGCTTCCTCGACCGCATCGCCCGGCAGAGCGAACGCCTGGCCACGCTGGTGGCCGACCTGCTGACGTTGTCGCGACTCGACGAGGAGCTGCGGGTCGAAGAGGCCGTCGACCCGTGCGACTTCGGCAACGTGCTCGGCGAGACGACGCGTGACCTGCAGCCGCTCGCCGAGAAGCGCCAGCTCGTGTTCGACGTGGTGCGGCCCGAGCACGGCGTCTGGGTGCGCGCCGAACGGGAGGCGCTGCGCCAGGTGGCCGGCAACCTGATCGACAACGCGATCAAGTACACGCCGAACGGCGGGCGGGTCTCGGCGCGGCTCACCTGCCGCGACGGGCTCTGCCGGCTCGAGGTCGTCGACACCGGCATCGGCCTGTCGCCGGCCGACCAGGAGCGCGTCTTCGAACGCTTCTACCGGGTCGACCGCGCCCGCTCGCGCGATCTCGGCGGCACCGGACTCGGCCTGTCGATCGTCAAGAACACCGTCAAGCGGCTCGGCGGCGAGGTCGGCGTCGACAGTGCGCTCGGCAAGGGCAGCACGTTCTGGGTCGAACTGCCGTGCGCCGACGTCGCCGGCTCGGCCGAAGCCTGACCGCCCGGCGACGCGCCCGCGAACGCCTACTGGATCACGCCCCCGCGGGCCGCGAATTCGGCGGTCTTCTCGGCCATGCCCTTCTTCGCGTACTCGCGCACCTCCTCGGTGATCTTCATCGAGCAGAAGCGTGGCCCGCACATCGAACAGAAGTGCGCCACCTTGGCGCCGTCCTGCGGCAGCGTGGCGTCGTGGTACTTGCGGGCCGTCTCCGGATCGAGCGACAGGTTGAACTGGTCCTCCCAGCGGAACTCGAAGCGTGCCTTGCTGAGCGCGTCGTCGCGGTCCTGCGCACCCTTGTGGCCTTTCGCGAGGTCGGCGGCATGGGCGGCGATCTTGTAGGTGATGACGCCCTGCTTGACGTCCTCGCGGTCGGGCAGGCCGAGGTGTTCCTTCGGCGTCACGTAGCACAGCATCGCCGTGCCCATGCTGCCGATGATCGCCGCCCCGATGCCCGACGTGATGTGGTCGTAGCCGGGGGCGATGTCGGTGGTCAGCGGGCCGAGCGTGTAGAACGGCGCTTCTTGGCAGACCGCCAGCTGGCGGTCCATGTTCTCCTTGATCAGGTGCATCGGCACGTGGCCGGGCCCTTCGATCATCGTCTGCACGTCGTGCTCCCAGGCGATCCTGGTCAGCTCGCCGAGCGTCTCCAGCTCGCCGAACTGGGCGGCGTCGTTGGCGTCGGCGATCGAGCCGGGCCGCAGGCCGTCGCCGAGCGAGAACGACACGTCGTACTTGGCGAGCAGCTCACAGATCTCGCGGAAGCCCGTGTAGAGGAAGTTCTCCTCGTGGTGGTGCAGGCACCACTTCGCCATGATCGAGCCGCCGCGCGAGACGATGCCGGTGACGCGGTTCGCGGTCAGCGGCACGTAGCGCAGCAGCACGCCGGCGTGGATCGTGAAGTAGTCGACGCCCTGTTCGGCCTGCTCCTCGAGCACTTCGAGGAACATCTTCAGGTTCAGGTCCTCGACGCGGCCCTGCACGCGCTCGAGCGCCTCGTAGATCGGCACGGTGCCGATCGGCACCGGGCTGTTGCGCAGGATCCACTCGCGCGTCTCGCGCAGGTTCTTGCCGGTGCTGAGGTCCATCACCGTGTCGGCGCCCCAGCGGATCGCCCACTGCAGCTTCTCGACCTCCTCGTCGATCGAGCTGCCGAGTGCGCTGTTGCCGATGTTGGCGTTGATCTTCACCAGGAAGTTGCGGCCGATGATCATCGGCTCGCACTCCGGGTGCTTGCGATTGGCCGGGATGATCGCGCGGCCGCGGGCGATCTCGCTGCGCACGAACTCGGGGTCGCACTGTTCGCGGATCGCGACGAAGCGCATCTCCTCGGTGACGACGCCCTTCCGGGCGTAGTGCATCTGCGAGAAGTTGCGGTCGCCGCGGGCGATGCGCGCGTCGATCCACGGCTGGCGCAGCCTCGGCAGGCCGCGGTGCACGTCGCAACCCTGCGGGCCGGTCGTGTCGTAGACACGCACCACCGAGCCGTCGGTCAGCGCGATGTCGCGGGCAGGGACCTGCAGGTCGCCGACCTGGACCTTGGTGGAACGGGGAAAGGACTCGGCCAGAGGCCGCAGCCCCGGGCGGGGGATCGTCGTCATGGCTGCTGTTTCCTACGCCGGTGCGAACCGGATCAGGTTCCAGGGGTGCTTCTCAGCCGAACGCACCGTGCGCCGGCGCCCCCAAGCAGTGCGCGGACACGATGGTGGACCGGCATCGGCGATGCAAGCGCCGAGGTCGCTGCGAGCAGCGCTGCCGCTGGCTAGCGCGGCCCTTCCGGTGCTTCGCTGCCCGGCAGCACGGGCAGTTCGCGTTCCCGATCGCCACCAAGGCCTGGCAGAAGGCCCGGCAGCAACGACGACTGCTGCAGGGCCGGCAGGTCGAACACCGCGCGCAACTCGTCGGGCACCCGTTCGCCGAGCAGGTCGATCGCCTGCCGCGACAGGCGCCGCGAGTAGGAGCGTTCGGCCGCCTGCGCCAGCGGGCTGCCGGCGAAGAACATGTGCACCACGAACAGCAGGAACAGCACGATGCAACCGCCGGTCGCGACCCCGAGCACGCCGCCGCCGAGCCGGTCGAAGAACGTCAGCCCGGCCTTGTCGGCGAGTCGCTGCAGGGCGATCGCCAGCAGGCTGAGCGCCACCAGCACCAGCAGGAACAGCAGCACGTAGGCGAGGTAGAGCGTGGTCTCCTCGGGTTCGGCAGCCGCCGGATCGCCACCGAGGGCCGGCGCGCGCGCGAACATCGCCGCGACCGCGCTGCCGTAGCGGCACGACACCACGTAGGCGGCGGCCAGGATGCCGATGCGGCTCACCTGCCAGATCAGGCCCTTGAACAGCCCGATCACGAAGAACACCAGCAGCACCGCCAGCGCCGTGTGGTCGACCCAGGTCAGCGAGGCGAGGTCGTGCAGCAGCGCCTGTTCCTGCGCCACCACGGCCCGTTCGACGGCAACGACGCCCGACTCGGGGTTCTGGATCACGCCGCGCATTGTGCCGGTGTCGGCGAGCCCGTGCCAGGGGCAGGAGCCAGCGGATTGCAAACCGGCCGCCAGGGCGCGAGGCTAGCCGCAGATGAGCCGTGACTCCGCCCAGGCGACCGAACTCGAACTGACGAAGCTGCTGCGCCACTTCGTCGCCGACCCGCGGCTCGCCGCGGAGTGGCAACGCGCGCGCCGCGAGTTCTTCGGCGGCGACGGCCGTGTGCCCGATGGGGACGAGGCGACGAGCGCGCCGCCGGCCGAGCTGCGGTTCGCGGAGTGGTTCCTGCTCGAACGGGAGAGCGACCTGCGCGGCGAGGTGCCGGCCCAGCTGCCGCAGTACGCCGAGGTGGGGGAGCGCCTGCTCGACTCCCAGTCCGGTGTGTTCCTCGTCGAGGCTCCGACGGGCACGGCCGTGGCGGCGCTCGACCTGCAGGACGACACCGTGCTCGAGCTGCACGTGCCACCCGGCTCATTGCAGGGTGGCGACCTGCTGGTCGGCCGCTTGTACGGCAACGGGGGCGCCCGCTGGACGCCGTCGACGGCGTGTGCGGTGTTCCGCCCCGGCACCGAGATCGGCCGCGCCTTCCAGCGCGACCTGCACAAGCTCGACCTCGACCGGCGTCTGCAGCAGATCGAACTCGAGCACCTGCTGCTGCGCCGCCCCGACCACCAGGCAGGGCCGACGGCGGCCCCCGCGGAGGGGCCGGCGGCCGATCCGGCTGGTGCTGCGGCCGCTGGGACGGGCGCTGCAGTGGTCGAAGAGCCGAGCGTCCCGCTCGAGCACCTCGAAGCGGACCTGGAGCGCATGCTGGTCGACGCCGGCAGCGATCTGTCCGCGGCCGGACTGAGCCAACAGCTGCTGCTGGCGGTGCGGCCGGGGCCCGTGGTCGGCCCGGTGCTCGAACAGTTGGCGTTCGACACGACGGTCGATCTCGACCGTCTACGCGAACTGCTGGTGCAGATCTGGAACGCGCACCATCGCGCTGACCTGGACGAACAAGAACCCCTGGCCCCGAACCCAGCACCCGGCGAGACCCTCGGCGAACGGCTGGTGCGCACGCTCGACGAAGGGCTCGCCCAGCACCGCGACGTCGGCGAGCTGTTCGCGCAGCTCGAGCGCATGGCCGGCATCGAACCCGAACCCGAGGACGACGCTGCCGCGGACGCCGACGACGAGGCGGGCGGCGACCCGGACGAAGACGGCGAGCCCGAGCGGGCTCGCGACCGGGCCGACGAGGACGACGACGCGGCCGAGGCCAGGTTCGGCGATCCCGAGGCCGGCGACCTGCAGCCGCTCGTCGAGGAACACCTGTGGGAGACCGGCCGCAGCGCCGATCCGACCAGTTCGCTGCGGCTGTGGGCCGAGCTGCAGCGCAACCTGCCGTTGCCGCGCACCGACCTGGAACAGGTGACCGCCGGCGACCTGATGCGCCTGTTGCTGCACGTCTACCTCGGTGCGGCGCCGGCGGGCCGTGCTCGGGCCGTGCGCAGCACGTTCGAGGAGCTGCGCGCGTTCTACGACTGGGCCGCAGCGACCCAGGAGCTCGCGTTCGGATCCGTGCTCGACCAGTGTCGTGGGGCGCTGCTCGACCAGGTCGACCGGCTGCAGGCGGCCGGTCAGGCGCTGTCCAACGAAGAACGGGGGCGCTCTCGCCCGGGCATCCTGCAGATCGAGGATCTCGATGGCAACGGGTTCGGCGTCGGCGACGACGACGGTGGGCACCACTGGATCCCCGCGCTGCCGCAGGTGACCGAGAACCTGCAGGTCGGCGACCTGCTGCTCGGCTCGCTCGGTGCCGCGGACGCGCGCGGCCAGCGCCGATTGTGCGGCCTCGTGGTCGTGCTGCCCCGCGACGCCCGCGAATTGATCGAGTGAACGGCATCGGCCGGGGAACCGTCTCGGTCCGAGCGCCCCGCACGCCCGTTCCCATCGCGCCGAGTCACCACGCCCGAAGGCTCTCCCTCGAGGCGACCGATAGCGGCGGGGGAGGAACGGGATGGGGTTCGAGACCGCGCTCGATCGTCTGCTGCTGCAACAGGTGCATCTCGCCGAGAAGGGCGAGACCAAGGCGGACGTCCGCCAGCAACTGGTCGACTACTGGCAGTGCGCCGGTGCGCGACCGGGCGCCTGCTTCCTGCTGGGCTATGCCCGCACGCTGCTCGGCATCGAGCTGCCGGCGATCGGCATCGAGCCGCAGGCGCGCCGCTGGCACCTGTTCGGCGTCGTGCGCGCGCACGACCGCAAGGGCGAACGGGAGAAGATCGCCTCGGTGCTCGAGGACCCGCAGTGCCTGCTCGACCTGCTCGGCGACCCGCAGGTCGCCGGCAACGTGCTGCCGCTGGTGGTGCGTTCGCTGTTCTGGTCGGGCGACCTGAAGCTCGCCGTGCGGGCGATCCAGTACCTCGCCGCGGAGCCTGGTTCGGGCGAGCTCGACGTGATCGTCGACGCCGCGGTCACGGACCTGCTGGGCCGGCTGGAGACGCGGCTCGACACCGACGACCAGGAGAGCACGGCGTCGATCCTCGCCAAGGTGCTCGGCATGGCTGGCTTCGAACGCCTGCCTCCGGACGTGCAGTCGCGCTACCACCGCGCGCTGGCCGAACGCCTGCTCGCCGCCAGCGAGTGGACGCTCGCCATCGCCGAGGCCGAGAAGGCCGAACGGCTCGCCGCCGGCCATGTGATGTTGCAGAGCGCCGCGGCGCTGGTCGCAGCGCTCGGCGAACTGCGCCAGCACGACACGACGAGCGTCGAGCCGCAGAAGGACCGGGCGGAGCGCGACCGGGCGCTCGAGCGGCTGCGGCACGTCGCCGAGCAGCCCGACCAGGCGGCGCCCGAAGCCGTCTACCTGCGCAGCCTGCTCGCCTACGAGACCGGCGACCTGCACGCGGCCGCGCGCGGTTTCGACCGCGCGATCGCCGGCCTGCGGCGCCTCGAGGGCCGCGACGTGCAGTTGCGCGACCGCGCGCGCTTCTTCCAGGCTGCAGCGCTGCTGACCGCCGGCGATCCGGCCGAGACCACGCGCGCACTGCGGCTGATGGAGCAGGCGCTCGGCACCGTGAAGCCCGACCTCGAGAGCTTCTACTCGGTGCACGAGGCCCTGAAGAAGCTCGACCGCAAGCTGTCGCTGCGCTTCCTCGACGCCGTCGACGTCGGGCGTGGTTCGTCCGCCGACCAGCTGCTGTTCGTGGCGCTCGAGTACCAAGGGCTCGGCGAAGCGCAGCCGGCACTGATCGCCGCGCGGCGCGTGCTCGAGGTGGCGCTCGACCTGGACCAACGCCTCGAGGCGCTGCGCGTCGTGTTGACCGCGCACAACATGCTCGGCGAACGCGACCAGGCCCGCGCCTGCTACGCCGAGATGCGCGAGCTGCTGCAGCAGCGTGGCAAGTTCGAGGTGCTCGAGAAGCTGCTGAAGAACGAGGAGTTCGTCGGCCAGGCGCTCGACCACGTCGAGATCAAGGTCGAGTTGCTCGGCGTCTACGAGGAGCTGGAAGGTCGCGAGTACGACCGCGCTTCGCTGCAGGTGGCGATCGCCAGGTCGCTGCGCGCCCGCAAGGACGTGGAGTCGCTGCAGCAGGCGCACGGTCTGCTGCAGGAGGTCGCCTGCAGCTACCCCGAGCTCGCCAAGGACGACCTCGCCGCGATCGAGAAGCTGCTCGAGCTCGACGACGAGGCGCCGGCGAACGGCGACGACGCCAAGGCCGCGGTGCAGGCCCTGCAGAAGAGCCTCGGCCGCAAGGTGCGTGTGCTGGTGGTCGGCGGCAACGAACGCCAGCGGCGCCATCACCCGCGCCTCGAGAAGCTCGCCGAGCAATGGGGCTTCGAAGCCGAGTGGCTGATGACCAACTACACGTCGCCGCAGAAGACCGTCTCGACGATCGTCGACCGCATGCGTTCGGGCCTCGACCTGTTGTTGCTGCTGCACTGGAACCGCCACGAGACCACCGAGCCGGCCCTGGAAGCAGCCCGCCAGGGCAGCGTGCCGGCGCGCACCGTGCACTACGCTGGCTTCACCAGCCTGCAGGTGGCGATGGTCGAGCAGCTGCAGCGGCTCGCCGCGAATGCGCCGGCTCCGGCGAAGAGCAAGGCGCGCTGACGTCGCGATCGGGCGCTAGCATGGCCTGGCCATGCAGCGGTCCTCCTGCCCGGCCGGTCGAACCGGCCCGCGCGTCCCGTGACGCACGCCGAACCGACGGTGCTCGTGGTCGGCGGCGGACCCGCCGGGGTGGTGGCCGCAGCCCGCCTCGCTGCGGCCGGACACGCCACCACGCTGGTCGACGCCGGCACGCTGCACGCGAGCGGCCCGTTCGAGTCGGTGTTGGCCTCGGCGCGCCCCTGGCTCGATCGCCTCGGGTTCGGCCCGCAGCTCGGTGATGCCGCCGAGGTCGACCCGCTGCGCCACGGTGCTCGGTGGGGCGGGCCCGAGCTGGTGTGGCGCGAGGACCAGGCACCGGGGTTGCTGCTGCGGCGCGGTCCGTTCGATCGCCGCCTGCGCGCGCTGGTCCAGGAACGTGGTGCGACCGTGCTCGAGGGCGCGCGCGTGGTCGAGAACGGCGACGGCAGCTGCCTCGTGCTCGAGCGCAGCGGGCGTGTGCACGGACCATGGCGCCCGGAGATCGTCGTGGTGGCCACCGGCCGCACCACCCGCGCGCGCCTGCCGCTGCTGCCGACGAGGCCGCGCACGCTGGCGTTCGGGTGCGTCGGCGAGCCCGCGGCCGAGGACCGCGGCACGGCCGTGGTCGAAGCCGTGCCGGACGGCTGGATCTGGACCTACGTGCCGCAGCGTGGAGCGGCGTGTGCCACGGTGTTCCTCGACAGCAGCGAAGTGGCTCGCGTCGGCCGGGCCGTGTTGCTGGCCCGTGCGTTCGCCGCAGCCGAGGGGCCGGCGGCGCGGCTCGTCGGGGCCAAGGTCCTGCATGCCACGGACGCGACGCCGGCCGTGTGGCGCGGGGCCGTCGACGAACGCCGGCTGCGGATCGGCGACGCGATGGCGACGATCGACCCGCTCGCCAGCCAGGGCGTCGAGAAGGCGTTCGCGGCCGGCGACCACGCCGCCGCCGTCGTGCACAGCGCCCTGCGGGAACCGCGTTGGCAGAGCCGCCTGTTCGGTTGCCACCAGCGCTTCGAACTCGGGGTGCAAGCCGCACACCAGCGCACCGCCGAGGAGTGGTACCGGCGCGAAGAGCGCTTCGCCGACCAACCGTTCTGGGCGAGCCGGCGTGTGCCGGTGGCACGCTCCACCGACGACGCCATGGTTCGGGCGGCGAACCGGCCGCTGCGCCTCGCCAGCCACGTGCAGTCGGGCCAGGTGCTGGTCCGGGCCGGGGCCGAGTTCGTCGCGGCCGACGGGGCCATCGACCATCACACCGGCGAGGAGGTGGCGAGGATCGGCTACGTGCCGATCCCGGCCTTGCTGGCCCGCTTCCAGACCCCGACCACGCTGCCCGCGGCCGTCGCCGACGGAGCGAACGACGCGCGCCTGTTCGTGCTGCCGCCGCGCGCCGTGCACGCTGCCCTGCAGGAACTGCTGCGCCGCGGCTGGCTCACGCCAGCCGATGGCGCACCAGACAGCCGGTGACCGCGGCCGTCGCGAGGCTGTCGCCTCGCGCCAGCAGGCGCCGGCCACCGTCCCCGTCGCGCGGCGGCAACGGCGACGCGAACCAGACCAGCCGGCCACCCGTGGGTCGCAGCTCGGGGGCCATCGGCAGCACGTTCGGATCGGCGACCACGGCTTCGACTTCCGGCAGCGCGCCAGGATCGCACGGCAGGCCGCCGTAGCTGGCTGGGGCCACGAAGCGCGTGCCCATGGCCTTCGCTCGCCCGAGCAGCGCCTGCAGCGCCCGGCGATGCCGCAGCGACGTCGTGCCGAGGCTCAGGTTCACCAGGGCCGGCTGCAGGGACACGGCGTGTTCGAGGGCCTCCAGCACGGCATCGAACGTGCAGACCGGTTCGCGCGCGAACACCCGCAGCGCCACCAGCTCGATCGAGCCCGGCGGCAGGAAGCGCAGCACCGTCGCCGCGACCGCGGTGCCGTGGCCGAGCACGTCCGGCTCGGGCTCGTCGACGCAGCCGAACGCGGGGCCGCGGACCACGGCGGCGCGGCCGCGCACCGCCGGGTGCTCGCCGTCGATGCCGCTGTCGACGACGACGACGCGGATCATCCGTCGACGACGTGGATCGTGCCGACGATCTCGCCGTCGAGTTCGACGGTCTTCAGGCGCTTGAGCTGGCCGTCGAACACCTCGAAGTCGCTGCCGGCGACGCCGATGTAGACCTTGTCGGCGTCGGGCGAGATCGCCACCAGCGAGCGGCGGGGCCGGAACTCCTCGATCGCCTCGCAGACCTTCTTGCCGGTGGTGAGGTCGAACAGGAACAGCTGCGACCGGTCGTCGTCGCGGCCGAAGCCGCCGGACATCGCCGCCCCGATGCGCTTTCGGTGGGCGATGCGCAGCCCCCAGGTGCTCTGCTGCGGACCCCATTCCTGCACCGAGACGACCCGGCGTTCCTTCAGGTCGAGTTCGCAGAGGCCCCAGGAACTGCGTCGCGTCTCGACGGGATCGGTGGTGGTGAACAGCATCAACGCGCGCGTGGGATCGCGCCGGTCGAGCAGGTCGGTGCCGCTGAGGCGGATCGGGCCGGCACCGAAGTAGCGCGGCGTGCGCAGGTCGATCTTGCCCAGTTCCTCGAACGTGCGGCCGTCCAGGAAGCGCAGGTTGCCTTCGTCGTCCTGCTGCTGCCAGGTGGTTCCATCGGCCGACAGCGACGCGCCGCGCTGCAGGACCTCGGGCAGGCGACGGACCTTGCGCACGACCTTCTGCGTGCTGCTGTCGTAGAGCAGCCACTGCGCGGCCTCGAACGAGTAGCGGTCGACTTCCTTCTTGACGCGTTCGGTCTGCACCAGCCAGTGCACGCCGCCTGGGCACTCGCGCACTTCGCGGATGCGCAGGGTCATGCCTTCTTCGCGGAACGGGTGCTCGCTCTGCACCGTGCCGGTCGCCAGATCGACGACCTCGATGGTCTGCTGCTGGTCGGTGACCACCAGCATGCGCTTGCGATCGTGCGTGAGGCGCGTGCTCCAGAACATGCCGCGCTTCAGCTCGACCTTGCGCACCAGGGTGTCGGTGGCTGGATCGAACTGGGCCAGGAAGTTCGGGTACATCGTGAACCAGAACGACTGCTTGCCCTCGAGGCCGGCGAGCGGTGGGGCCGCGACCGGCACGAACTCGGGCAGCTCGGTCAGCTCCTGGCCCGGCCCGCCGCCTTGCCCTCCACCTGGACCACCTTGGCCGCGGCGTTCGCCCTCGCCGCCTTCGCCGCGGCGGCGGAAGCGACCGGGTCGCTCGGGGCGTTCTGCACCCTGGGCTTCCCCCTGCGGCGGCTGGACCGGCGCGGGCTCCTGGGTCGTCGGGGGGGCCGAGGGCGTGGGGGCCGGTGGGGTTGGCGCAGGCGCCGGCTCCTGCCGCCCCGGATCCTGCTGGCCGCCTGCCGGTGCAGGAGTGGGGACGGGCACCGGCGGCGGTGGTGTCTGCGCGAGCAGCAGGCAGGGGGTCGCGAGCAGGACTCCGGGAACGGAGCCGAGGCAGCGGACGAGCAGGTCGAGCATCACGGGAACACCAGGTCGATGGACTTCCAATCCTGCATCGGCGCCCCGCACGAGGCGGTCCACGATGGCGCGTTGGTCACGCCGTCGGGCACCTGGGCCGGCCAGTAGCACGTGTGGTAGCAGTCGTAGAGGTCGCGCTCGATCGGTTGGCAGAGGCCGTGCGTGCCGTTGGCGGAGTCGACTTCCCAACCGGGCGCGAAGATCGTCGTGCAACCGTACGGATACTGCGTGCGCGGCGGATCCTGCGTCAGCGCGCGGGCGCCACCACGTTGGGCGAGCACCATCGCGGCGAGCTGCCGCGCCTTCTGGTTGCAGGCGACGATGCGGGCGGGTGGCCACGTCGGCGGGGCGCCGACTGCGTCGTGGCCGGCGTCGAGAGACGGGGCCGGGAGGGCGGAATCGTTCTGGTTCATGACGTCTCGAACCTCGCGAAGAACTTCGGGTTCCGGGTCAGGATGCGGGCGTAGCTGCGCAGGCCGAGGGCGACGAAGCCGCGGATCCACTCGCAGTAGTGCAGGTTCGCGTGCGTGGCGTCGCCGTAGCGCACGTGCGCTTCGTGGTAGCAGCCGCCGGCGCACAACGGCTTGGCGAAGCACTGCCGGCAGTCGGTCTTCCGGTCGATGTGCGCCTGCTGCAGGAACGTGGTGCGTTGCGCCTCGTCGAGCCCGGTCGCGACGTTGCCGAGCCCGTAGTCCTTCGACTCGACGAAGCGATGGCAGAGGCCGATCTCGCCTTCGGTCGACACGCCGAGCAGGCCGAGTCCGGCCCCGCACGGATGCGCCTTGTGCACTCCCTGATGCAGTTCGCGCAGCAGGTCGTTCAGGTTGGCGAAGCCGTGCGCTTCGTCGCGCAGGGCCGCCGCCACGTAGTCGTCGGCGAGTTCGCCGAACTCGCGCAGCAGGCGTTCGTAGCCGAGTTCCCCGAGCGCGTAGGCGCGCCCGAGTCCGGCGGTGACCGGCGCGAAGCCGACTTCGTCGAAGCCGAGCTCGTCCCGCAGGAAGCGGAACGTCTGCGGGGCCGGGGCCGCCCCGGCGGTCAACGTGACGCGCGCGCCGATCGCGCGGCCCTTCTGCGCCTTGTTGGTGGCGAGCAGGTGGCGGATGCGCGGTTCGATCACCGCGAAGCTGCCCACACCGCGCTGGAAGGTGCGGTGGCGGTCCTGTTCCTGCTGGTCGCCGTCGATCGACACCGTGATGCCGAAGCGGTGCCGCACCAGGAACTCGACGACCTCGTCGGTCAGCAGCGTCGCGTTGGTGGTCAGCGAGTAGTGCACGCGCTTCCGCAGCGGGGCGGCCTTTGCCTCGGCGTACTCGACCGCGGCGCGGATCGCCGGGAAGTTCAGCAGCGTCTCACCGCCGAAGAACGTGATCGACACCTGCGGCCGGTCGCCGCTGCTGCGCAGCAGGAAGTCGATCGACTGGCGTGCCGTGTCGTCGTCCATGCGCGGCTTGCCGGAGCCCTTGCTGCCTTCGCCCTCGGTCAACCGATCGGCGCCGTACTCGTAGCAGTAGGTGCACGACAGGTTGCACTTGTTGGTGACGTTCAGCACCAACGTCGCCAACGGGAACGGCATCGGCGGCAACGCGGCGCGCGGCGCCTCGGGCTCGCCGACCGGCCGCACGACGCCGAGGTCGATCAGGTCGTGCAGCGACCGTTCCGCCAGTTCGCGATCGGGCCGCGTGCCGAGCCACGCTTCGTCGTCCTGTCCGTCGGCACCGCCGAACGCCTCGACGATCGCCGCGGTGTGCGCGTCGAGCCCGAGGATCGCCGCCGAGGTGGCGACGTAGACGAACTCGGGGCCCGCGGCTTCGCCGTCGGCGCGGAAGCGGTGGTGGACCACGGTGCGCAGCTGCACGTCAGCGGTCCTCCCAGTCGAGCGCCTGCCAGCGCGTGTAGAGCGGCACCGAGACCAGCAAGTGGGAACGCGCGAGGAACGTCTTCACGACCTTCGGCAATGGGCCCTGCGGGGCCGCCGCGGCCTCGGGCTCCGGCGGTTCGGCGGCCGGCTTCTCCGCGGCGCCGCCTTGCTCGTCGCCTGCCTCGCCCTCGCCGCCCGCGGCGGGTGCACCCTCGGGTTCCGCCGGCTTCGGTTTCGGCTTGGGCTTCGGTTTCGGCGGGGCCGGGCGCTCGCCGACCTCGAGCTCGATCTCGGCGACCACGAACACGTCGCCGACGTTGTTCGCCTGCCACTTGCGGGCGGGGTTCGGGCCGTCGACGTTCGGCGTGAACACGCCGGTCACGGCGTCGATGCTGCCGACGTAGGCGAGGTCGTCGTCGTTCTCGCGCACCGCGAACTCGGCCAGCGACCACTTCGGCCGCACCTGGAACAGGTCGACGTCGTCCTCGGTGTACGGCTTCTGGTCCTTGCCGCGGTGCACGGCGTAGGCCTCGAAGCGTTCGATCTGGTTCGGATGCCTGGCGCCACCGACGCGCGCGAAGCCCTGCAGCGGGCGCACCCGCACGTAGTCGACCGTGTCGTAGAGCACGAGCGGCGCGCCATCGGGCTGGTTCGCGAACGCCACCGTGCGCGTGCCGAGCTGGGTGCCAGGGGCCACGTCGACGAGCAGCGTCGCTTGTCGGTCCGACTGCCGCTCGACCGCGGTCACGGTGAGGCCGGTGCCGACGAAGAAGTCCGCTGCCGCCAGCGTCGCGGGGAACGCTTCGCCGTGCACGACCAGCCGGTGGCCGGTGCTCGGCACGACCAGGGAACCCTGGTCGACCGCCAGTACGCGCGGCCGACCCTGGTCGCGCTGCAACGTGACGTCGACGCCTATCTCGTCGTGGTTGCCGGTGAACAGCCGGCCGCGGAGCGTCTGCCACGCGTCGTCGAGCAGCAGCACTTCGCGCCAGGACGGCGCGTTCGCCGGGCCTGCGGCATCCTGGCTGCGGCCGCGCCACGAGTAGCCGGCATAGAGGATGCCGCGCCCCGAACGTTCGATGGTGGAGCCGTCGGTGGCGCGCAGCGACCAGCGGATCTCGTACTCGTCCTCGTCGGTGCGCGTCAGCACCGCCGTGCCGAACAGGTCGCCGCGGCCGGTCTCGTGGCCGGACACGGTCCAGGTGCCGGCCAGCGGCACGACCCGGCGGTTCTTGCTCCAGCCTTCCCAAGCGGGCGTGAACAGCGGCTGGTCCTTGGCGAGCTTCTGCAGCACGCGGTCGCCGACGCTCTGCGTGGGGGCGTTGCCGCCGCCGGCCTGGCCGGCGTTGCCGGCGTTGCCGCCGCGATTGCCGCGGCCGCCGCCGGCTCCTCCGCCACCAGCGGCACCACCGGCGGCTGCCGGTGCCCCGCCGCCGCCACCACCGCCGAAGTTGAAGCCGCGGCGCCCTTCGTCGTCCGACGGGCCACCGCCCATCTGGCCGCGAGCCAGCGGGAACATCGCGACGTGGGTCGCACGCAGCAGCTGCCACTCCTCGTCGTCGCGCTGCTGCAGCAGCACGCGGCCGAGCGGGTGGCACTCCGCACACGCGCGGCGGAAGTCCTGGTCGTGGTGCTCCTCCGACCAGTGCACCCGCTTCTCGCTCTCGTAGAGGCCGCGTTCGGCCTCGCTGCGGGCGAGCCCGTGCGAGTTGCTGAGCGTGCGCACCAGCTGCTTGGCGTCGTTCGGCGACAGCTGCAGGCCGTGCAGGCGCCCCATGCGCTTGATCGTCTCGGCCCAACCTTCCGGCGACTTGCGCACGTACGAGATGCGCGTCATCTGCTGCTTGTCGTCGAGCGCGTGGCACCGCGCACAGTGGGTGTGCACGAGCAGGTCTTCGACGGGGATGCCGGGCTTCGACGGCTTCTTGGCCTTGTCGGCGGCATCGTCCTGGCGCGCGCCGGTGCGCCCCCTTTCGCCGCGGTCGGCGTTGCCGCGACCGCGCCGCTCGTCCGGCTGCTGTGGTTCGGCGGCCGGTGGTGGGGTGGCCGGCGGCTGCTGGTACGGCACCGGGGGCGTCGGCTGGGGCGGAACCACCGGAGTCGGCTCCTGGGCGGGCGTCGTGGACGCCACGAGGCCGAGGACCGAGAACACGACGAGGACGATCGAACGGACGAAGCTCTGCACGCCGAATGCTCCGCGGTGCGAGGAAAAGCCGCGTGACGAGCCCGCGGTTCGCGGACCATATCGAGCCCGCTCTCGCGTGGCATCGGCCAGTTCGTGTTCCCCGTGGCGCGATGCGTACCACGTTCGTACTCGCCGCAGCTTCAGCCGGGCAGCAGGGCGGCGACCTGCGGCTGCTGCCGCAGCGTGGCCAGCGGGCCGCAGGCGACGAGCCGGCCGGCGTCGAGCACCAGCACACGATCGCAGCACGCCAGCACGTCGGCGCGGTGGTCGACGATGACCATCGTCGTGCTGCGCGGCCAGCCGGCTAGCACGTTCGCCAGCGCTCTGGCGGCGGCGGGATCCAGGGCCGCGAACGGCTCGTCCAGCAGCAGCAGGTCGCCACCGGGCAACAGGGCGCGCGCCAGCAGCAGCCGGCGCACTTCGCCGCCGCTCCACGCGACGCCGGTCGCCTGCCGCCGCGAACAGGGTGTGTCGAGGCCGAGCGGCAGGCTGCGCACCCGTTCGGCCATGCCGACTCGATCCAGCGCCTGCCACAGCACGGCGTCGGGCCAGGGTGCGGGAACCCCGAGTTGCAGGTTGTCGCGCAGCGACAGTTCGAACAGGGCGCCGTCCTGCAGCAGCACGCGCCGTCGCTCGCCGAAGGCCGGCTCGGCGCACGGCATCGCCCGGCCGCCGCAGGTCAGCACGCCGCGGTCGGGCGCGTACAGGCCGGCGAGCAGCTTCAGCAGCGTCGACTTGCCCGAGCCGTTCGGGCCGACCACGGCGAGCCGTTCGCCGGCGGCGATCGCCAGCGACAGCGCGACCAGCGCCGGGCGCTCGGCCTCCGCATAGGTGAACGCGACGTCGCGCAGCTCCAGCGACAGCGGTCCCGGCGGGGGAGTCGGAGCGCCCGGCGGGGGAGTGGACTCCCCCGCCAGCGGTTCGGCGAAGAACGCCACCAGCGGCAGCAGGAACAACCGATGCTCGTGCACGGCGACCCCCGCGGCCAGCAGGTCGCGGACCGCGTTCTGGGCTCGTTGCGCCGCTTGCGCCTGCAGCACCAGGGCCCCGAGCGACAGCCCCCCGGCCAGGGCCTCGTCGACCAGCACCAGGTAGGCCCCGAACAAGCCGAGGCTCGCCACGGTGGTGACCAGCAGTTCGTCGCGGCTGCGCACCTTGGCCAGCGCCCGCAGCGATCGATGCAGCCCACCCCGCAGGGCCGCGAGCCGCGCCCCGAACGAACCGCCGAGCCGGAGCACGCGCACGTCCTTGGCGGTAGAGCGCGCGGTCAGCGCCGCCGCCAGCGAACCGAGGTCGCGCTGCACGGGCACCTGGTCCTGCTGCCACGCGACCCGCTGGCGCGCATGGCGCAACCGTACGAAGGCGTGCGGCAACGCGGTGGCCGCGACCAGCACCGGCAGCCACGAAGCCACCGACAGCAACAGCGCCGCCATCACGACCAGCCCGACCAGGGCGGCCAGCACGGCGAGCAGGTCCTGCAGCAGCCGCACCGGACGGGCCGACACCTCGGCCGCTGCGCGCTGCAGCCGTTCGTGGAAGCTCGGCTGGTCGAACGCGGCGAGCGGCACGCAGGCGGCGTGCTGCTCCAGCCGTTCCTGCAGCAGGTCGCCGGTGCGCCGGCCGTGGCTCTCGCCGAGCCAGGTCTGCAGCGAGCGCGCCGCCGAGCCCGCGAAGCCGATCGCCGCCGCGGCCGCGACCGCGAAGCCAGCGCGGGCGAACGCCTGGTCGGGCGCCAGCCGGCTCGCGAGTCCTGCGGCGACTGCGTCGATCAGCTGCATCATCGCGACGAGGCCGGCGAGCGGCAGCAGCGTCTGCAGCAGCGTCAGGGCGGCGAGCCCGATGGCCGGGCCGCGGCCGGCGACCAACGCCAGGGCCAAGGCTTGCCGCCAGGTTGGCGTCGGCAGCGGCCCACGGGCGTCTGCTGACGGCGCAGGCAGCGGGCGGCGCGCTTCGGCTCCCTGGTCCCCTGCCATCGCTTGGTTCCGATAAGATTTGTTATGAAAAGCTTGGCGGGGGAGCTACCGAACGGTCGCTCGCCCCGGCTGCCAGACGACGCCGAGCCATGCGGTGAAGTCCGGCGACACCAGCCCCTGCAGGTCTTCGCCGAAGCCGACCTCGACCGCCCATTCGTCGCTCGGCCACCAGCGACCGCCGACCCACAGCAGCAGCTGGTCGCGCGCCACCGCCGGGAAGCCGAGTTCCCGCAGCGTCGACGTCTCCCACTCGATCTGGGCCAACACCTGCAGCGAGTCGGCCAGCGGCAGTTCGGCAGCGAGCCCCAGCGAACTGACGTCGGCGAACGAGCGCCCGCGTCGTCGGGTCTGGTTCGGCGTCGCGGCGAACGTGTGTTGGGCGTGGCCGTACCAGGCGACCGGGCCGGTGTGGTGTTCGAGCAAGAGGCCGAGGCTCGCGTCGACGCCGCCGTTGCCGTAGCCCGCCGCAGCGTCGCCGGTCGGCAATTCGACGCCGCCGCGGAGCGCCAAGCCGGGTCGGGTGGCGGTGCGTTCGACGGCTTGCCAGGTCAGCGACAACGGCACGTCCATCAGTTCCAGAGCCGAGCGCTCGACCGACCAGACGGTCTGGCCGTTCTCCCGAGCGGCGATCGAGAACTGGTCGCGGGCAGCCTGGTCGCGGGCCTGGTCCGGGAAGCCGAACAGCTGGTGGTAGTCGATCACGAAGCCGTCGAGGAAGCCGCCGCTCGTGTGCACGACCGGCAGCTCGAAGCCCGCCTGCAGGCCGTGGCCGAGGCCGACCCGGACCGCGGTCGCGGTGCGCAGGGTCTCGCCGTCCATCTCGTAGGTGCGGCCCGGGGCCGTGCCGCGCAACCAGAGGCTCGTGTAGGCGAGGTTCTCGCGCACCTGCACGGCGCCCGGGGCCAGCACGCGCGTCGCCGCCGGATCGAGGTGCAGCACGGTCAGCTGGGCCGGGTGCTGGTTGCGCACCGGCAAGGGACCGTCGTGCGCCGGGCGGGTGACGCAACCGGTCGCGCAGAAGACCAGACCCACCCAGCTCGAGGACCGAGGCATGCGGGCGCGGACCCTAGGGGCTGTGCCAAAGCGAGGCAACGCTGCAACTCGGTTGCTGCGCCCAGTGCGGCTCGATCGCCCCGAAACTCCCCCGCTACTTCCCCGGTCGGCGGGACTACACTGCCCTCGCTTGAACCCCCGCACGCGCCCGTTCCTGTTCCCGCTCCTGTGCCTGCCGTTCGCCGCCTGCGCCGAAGGTGGTCTCGAGGACCGGCCGCAGAGCGCCGTCAAGATCGCCGCCTCGCACCACCTGTACGGCTTCCGCAGTCTGCGCGGCTTCGGCACGTTTCCGGTGTCGGCGAACGTCGTGTTCACCGATCGCGGCACGTTGAACCTGTTCGACGACAGCTCCTACACGGTCACGCGTCCGACCGGCACGTCGAGCGCGGAACGCTACGCGCTGGCCGAGGACGGCGAGCTGTCGCTGTTCGTCACCGGCAGTGGCCGCGAGCCGTCGGTGCTGTTCCGCGGCGGCTACAGCCTGGTCGGCAACAGCGCCGACCTCTACTTCACCGACCGCGTGTCGACGCCCAACAGCGAGTCGATCGGGCTCTACTTCGGGACGCGCGTGGTCAACGGCCAGGTCGAGCTCGAAGGCGGCTGGCACCTGCTGTCCCTGCACGCCGTGCTCGGCCAGACGATCGCGTCGCCCGACAACGTCGGCCGCGGTGCGCGCGGCGGCATCGCGATCACCGCCGGCAATCCCGGCGACCAGCGGTCGATCAGCGGCAGCGGCACGCAGGGCACCAGTGCGGTCACCTATGGCGGCACGATCCAGAACCTGCTGAGCGGCAGCCCGCTGAGCGGCGACGGCACCTGCAACCTGACCGTCAACTACCAGCTCGCCGGCCAGAGTGCCGACAGCCGGGTGATGTTCGCCGCGGCCACCACCAACCTCGTGCTCGGCCTCGACGCCGACGAGACCGACGGCGAAGCGGGCCTGCTGGCGATGGTGCGCAAGTTCGACGCGCCGGCGAGTCCGGTCGACTCGGTGCGCGTGCCGGGCACGTTCCTGGTCGGCGGCCACACGCTGTTCGTCAATCCGGCCAACTCCGGCTCGGACACCTTCGTCGGCACCGTGACGCTGACGCCGCAGGGCGCGTTCCGGCTCGACGCGATCGGCGCCGACGGCCAGGACTTCAGCTACTCCGGCACCTACACGTTGGCCGCCGACGGTGGCATCACGCTCGCGATCAGCGGCACCAACGAGAATTGGTTCGCGGCGATCGATCGCAGCTACAACACGCTGGTGCTGATCGACGACTTCGTCGAGACGCGCAGCAACAACACGCCCGAGCTGAACCTGCTGATCGGCGTGCGCGAGGACAGCCAGTAGCCACGCGGCTCGCTCGCCAGGTGATCCGCTGAGTTGGGCCCTGGGGGCATGCCACCTGGCGGGCTGCTTTCCGAGCAGTCGCTTCCGCGCCATCGCGGCCGGCGCCATGATCCCTGCGTGAACGCACCGCTGCTGACGATCGACCTCCCGTTCTGCCGACGGCTCGGCCGCGGCAAGGTCCGCGAGATCTTCGCGCTCGGCGACGACCTGCTGCTGGTCGCCTCGGATCGGATCTCCGCGTTCGACGTCGTGATGCACGAGGGCATCCCCGACAAGGGCCGCATCTTGACGCGCACTTCGGTGTTCTGGTTCGACCTGCTGCGCGACGTGGTCCAGAACCACCTGCTGAGCGCCGACGTCGATGCGTGGCCCGACGTGCCGGCTGCCTACCGCGACCTGCTGCGCGGCCGCACGATGCGCTGCGTGCGGTGCCAGCCGCTGCCGGTCGAATGGGTCGTGCGCGGCTACCTGACCGGCTCGGGCTGGAACGACTACCAGGCGCACGGTGCGGTCAGCGGTGTGGTGTTGCCGAAGGGGCTGCAGCACGCGAGCCGTCTCGAGCAGCCGATCCTGACGCCGTCGACCAAGGCGGCGAGCGGCCACGACGAGCCGATCCCGTTCGCGCGCGTCGTCGAGCTGGTCGGCCGGGACACCGCCGAACGCGCCCGCGACGCCGCGCTGCGCCTCTACCTGCGTGGTCGCGAACACGCGCAGAAGCACGGCATCGTCATCGCCGACACCAAGTTCGAGTTCGGCCTGCGCGGCGACGAGCTGCTGCTGATCGACGAGTGCCTGACGCCCGATTCGAGCCGCTTCTGGCCTGCCGAGGAGGTGCAACCGGGAGCCACGCCGACCTCGTACGACAAGCAGTACCTGCGCAACTGGCTGCTCTCGACCGGGTGGAACAAGACGCCCCCGCCGCCGACCCTGCCGCCGGAGGTGATCGCGAAGACCGCGGCGACCTACGCCGACCTCGAACGTCGCCTCTGTCGCTGAGCCATGAGCACCATCCCCCCGCTGCCGCCGACGCTCGCCTGGCACGGCGGTCCCGACGGCCATCTCGAACTGCTCGACCAGACGCGGCTGCCCCACCAGCGAGTCGTGCTGACCGCGCGCGACGTCGACACGGTGATCGACGCGATCCTGCGGCTGGCCGTGCGCGGCGCCCCGGCGATCGGCGTCGCCGCGGCCTACGGGCTCGTGCTCGGCGTGCGCAACCTGCTGCCGTTGCCGCAGGCGATGGTCGGCGTGACGCGCGACGTCGCCGCGCGCCTGCTCGCCGCCCGGCCCACCGCCGTCAACCTGCAGTGGGCACTCGAACGCTGCATCGACGCGGTGCGCCAGGAGCCGACCCTCGAACGTCTGTTCGCGGAGGCGCGCCGCATCGACGCCGACGAGGTCGCGATGAGCACCTGCATCGGCGAGTGCGGGAAGGCCCTGGTGCCGGCTGGTGGCACCGTGCTCACCCACTGCAATGCGGGACGCTTGGCCACCTCTGGCGACGGCACGGCGCTGGCCCCGCTGTTCGCCGCGTGGCGCGCCGGGACCCGCTTCCGGGTGCTGGCCGACGAGACCCGGCCGCTGCTGCAGGGCGCGCGCCTCACGGCACTCGAGCTCGCCGCGGCCGGCATCCCGGTCGAGGTGCTGGTCGACGGTGCCGGTGCCGGGCTGATCGCCCGCGGCGAGGTCCAGATGGTGATCGTCGGCGCCGACCGCATCGCCCAGAACGGCGACTTCGCCAACAAGGTCGGCACCTACCCGCTGGCGCTCGCCTGCATGGCGCATCGGGTGCCGTTCTACGTCGCTGCGCCGGCCTCGACGTTCGACCTGCGCATCCCGAACGGGACCGGGATCCCGATCGAAGAGCGCGCTGCCACCGAGGTCACGACGTTCGCGGGCCAGCCGATCGCGCCGCCCGGCGTGTCGGCCCGCAATCCGGCGTTCGACGTGACGCCGGGCAAGCTGGTGCGGGCGTTCGTCACCGACCGGGGCCTGCTGGAAGGCCCCTACGAGGCGTCGATCAAGGGGCTGTTCGGCGGCGGCCGATGAGGCCGCCATGGCCGTCGCCAGCAAGCCGTCCAAGAAGAAGCCCACCGCAGGGAAGTCGCGGGGCAAGAGCCGCAGCAAGCCCGCCGGCAAGCAGGCGGTTCCGGCCGCCGAGCCGGACGACGTCGCCGAGCCCGACCGTTCGTCGCCGGCCCTCGCCGAGGTCGACGCCGACGTGCTCGAGTTCATCGCCGCGATCGACCGCTTCAAGAAGGAGCACGGCCGCCCGTTCCCGAGCTGGAGCGAAGTGTTGCTGGTCGTGCGCGAACTCGGCTACCGGCGGCGCTGACCCGGCATTCGCCGGCTCGCTCGCGGATCAACGCACCCAGCCGGCGGCGATCGCGATCGCCAGCACCGCCCCGGCCACGAGGCGATACCACGCGAACGGCGCAAAGCTGTGCCGGCGCAGGAACGCGACGAACGGCTGCACCACGAGCCACGCGCTGACGAACGCGACCAGGGAGCCGATCAGGAACGGCGGCAGCGCGTCGCCGGCCAGCGCCTCGCGGTGCTTGGCCAGCTTGTACAGCGACGCGCCGTAGAGGATCGGCAACCCCACCAGGAACGAGAACTCGGCCGCGGCGGTGCGCGACAGCCCGAGCAGCAGCGCCCCCGCGATCGTCGCCGCCGAACGGCTCGTGCCGGGCACCAGGGCGAGGCACTGGAACAGACCGATCACGAAGGCGGTGCGGTAACCGGCCTGGGCGAGATCGCAGCCGTCCGTCGCCCCGCGCCGCGCTCGTTGCCAGCGTTCGAGCCACAGCAGCAACACGCCGCCGACCATCATGGTCGCCGCGACCACCGAGCTCGAGAACAGGTGCGCGTCGATCCAGTCGTCGGCCAACAGGCCGAGCAGGGCGGCCGGGAACGCGGCGAGGGCGATCTGCCACAGCAGGTTCGCCTCGCCGGCGCGTGGCCGCAGGCAGGTCGCGGCGGCCGTGACCAGGCGGCGCCAGTAGAGGGCCAACACTGCGGTGATCGCCCCCATCTGGATGCCGATCGCGAACACGTTGTTCGCCTGGCCCTCGCCGAGCCCGAGCAGGCGCTGGGCCACGATCAAGTGGCCGGTGCTCGACACCGGCAGGAACTCGGTCACGCCTTCGACGAGACCGAGCACCACCGCTTCGAACCAGCCCAGCACGCCGTCGCCGGCACCGCCGAGCCGCTCGATCACAGCACCGAGCCGGGGGCGTGGTAGGGCAGGCCGAACGCTTCGGCGACACCCTGGTGCGTGACCTTGCCGGCCAGCACGTTGGCCGCGGTGCCGAGCACCGGGTCCTGGGCGGCCTTCGCGGCCCCCATGCCGGCGAGCTTCTTCGCCCACGGGCCGGTCGCGTTGGTCAGGCCGAACGTCGACGTGCGCGGCACGGCGCCGGGCATGTTGGCGACGCAGTAGTGCATCACACCGTCGACGACGTAGGTCGGGTCGGCGTGCGTGGTCGGCTTGCAGGTCTCGATGCAACCGCCCTGGTCGACGGCGACGTCGACGATCACCGAGCCTTCCTTCATCGTCTTCAGGTCCTCGTGGCGGATCAGCCGCGGTGCGCGCGCGCCCTGGACCAGCACGGCGCCGATCACCAGGTCGGCGTGCACGATCTGCTCGCGGATCGTGATCGGCGAGCTGTGCAGCAGCGTCACGTTCGCCGGCATCACGTCGCTGAGGTAGCGCAGGCGGTCGAGGTCGATGTCGAGCAGGCGCACGTCGGCGCCGAGGCCCGCCGCCATCTTCGCCGCGTTGGTACCGACCACGCCGCCGCCGAGGATCACCACGGTCGCCGGTTCGACACCCGGCACGCCGCCGAGCAGGATGCCGCGCCCGCCGTAGTGCTTCTCGAGGCAGACGGCGCCGACCTGCACCGACATGCGGCCGGCAACTTCGCTCATCGGCGTCAGCAGCGGCAGCGAGTTGCGGTGGATCAGCGTCTCGTAGGCGAAGCAGTTCGCTCCCGACTTCAGCATCGCGTCGGTCAGCTCGCGCGCCGCCGCGAAGTGGAAGTAGGTGAACAGCAGCTGACCCTTCTTGATCAGCGGATACTCGGCGGCCAGCGGCTCCTTCACCTTCACGATCATCTCGGCCTGGCCGTAGACCTCCTGCGCGGTCGCGACCATCGTGGCCCCGACCTTCACGTAGGCTTCGTCGCTGACGCCGGCACCGAGACCAGCCCCCTTCTGCACCAGCACCTTGTGGCCGGCACCGACGAGGTCGAGCACCATCGCCGGGACGGCTCCGACGCGGTTCTCTTGGGCTTTGATCTCCTTGGGGACACCGATGATCATGGGGCGGGTTCTCTCTGTACGGACGGGGTTCAGGGGCGAGCAGGATAGCCAACGCCCCCGCCCACTGCGAGCGTGAGGTGGCCGTGGCCACGACCGCGTGGCGCGCGGCCCAATGGCGAGGGGCGGCGGCCGACCTTGCGCCGCCAGCGCTTCTTCGCCCGCTCCCCCTGCCCTACTCCGGGCCCGTCATCGCCGTTGAGCCGCGGCCGCGCAGCGGCCGTCGGCTCCTACCGGGCGGTCGACCCGCCCAACTTCGCGACCGCTCAGTAGCGGTAGTGCGAGGGCTTGAACGGCCCGTCGGCGGAGATGCCGAGGTACTCCGACTGCTTCTTGCTGAGCTTGGTCAGCTTGACGCCGAGCTTGGCGAGGTGCAGGCGCGCCACCTTCTCGTCGAGGTGCTTCGGCAGCGTGTAGACGCCCTTGTCGTAGCTCTTGTAGTTGTTGAACAGCTCGATCTGCGCGATCGTCTGGTTGCTGAAGCTGTTCGACATCACGAAGCTCGGGTGGCCGGTGGCGCA